>MNZL01000054.1 GCA_001873585.1 Rhodobacterales bacterium CG2_30_65_12
AGCCGCTGTGGCGCGCGTCCATCGCTACTGCATCACCACCACCGTGCCCGCCGCGCCGGTCGCGCGGAAGCTGGGGCGATACATGTCTTCCACCGAAGCCGCAGGATGGTGGAACCTGCCCGGACTCACCGCGCGCACGATGTAAGCCAGCCGCAGCGGCTTGTCCGACGCCCAGTCGACGGCGGCGAGAAAGCGATCCTGCCGGAACTCGGTGGTCTCGGTTTCAGTCGTCACCTGCAACCAGTCGAGCGCCTTTATGTCGCCCGCGCGCAAGAGATTGGGGTTATCAATCTCGAACCCGGCGGGCAGCGGATCGGTCACCATCAGCCTGCCAGCACCGTCGGCCCAGGGGGTAACGGTGATCAGCGTCACCAGCCGCGTGCCTTGCGCCACCTCACCCGGATCGGCCGGCTCACCGTCCAGCGTGAAATAGCGCCGCTCGATGGCATAGCCATTGCCGCCGGGCATGGGCATCCCCTCGGGCACACCGAAGGTGGTGATGGTGAGCGACGTTTCCTCGCCACCAGTATTGGCGAAGATCCTGGGCGCGATGAGGTCGACCGGGGCCATCGCCTGCACCAGCGGCCCGGTCATCGGCGCGCCGTCAAGGCTGATCGTCGCCCCGGTCTCGCCGAGAAGCGCATTGGCCGCGAGCAACGACCACATGGCTTCCTGCGTCGACAGCGGACCCTCGGCGCGGGCGATCCGCGTCAGCAGCGCCTTGCGGTCGATCGCCGCGCTGCCTGCCTCGACCGCCAGCGTCAGCACCGCCGCCGCATCGCGCAGGTTGGTGCCGTAATCGGCCCGCCAAATCTGGTCCTCGGGCTTGACGCGGGCAAGCTGGCGCGCGGCACGGGCAAACATCCGGTCGGCCCGGGTCGGATCGCCGTAAGCGGCGAGCGCCGCGCCAAGCTGTGCCGACGCCAGCGGCGTTGCAAACTCCGGCGCCTTGATATCGGCGTAGTAGCGCAGATCGCCCATCGCCGCCGCGCCCTCGCGCGCCAGCACATAAAGCGCATAAGCCAGGTCTTCGCCGCCGGCCTCGAAATCGGGGTAGTAATTCACCCGGTTGCGAAGGTTGTCGAGCGCCGCGCGCAGGGCCGTGTCGGGCACACCGTAGCCCTGCGCCCGAGCACGGGTGAGAAAATCGCTCACATAGGCGTCAAGCCACAGATCGCCCGACCCCGGGCGCCAGAGCCCGAAGCCGCCTGCGGATGACTGGTTGGCAAGCACAGCGGTGATTGCCTTTTGCACCCGCCCCGGCAAGTCGTCGCGGTCAACCAGCCCCATCGCCTCGGCAAGCCCGCCCATGTAGAGAAGCGGCAGCGCCCGGCTGGTCTGTTGCTCGGTGCAGCCGTAGGGGTAGCGGTCGAGCTGGTCGATCAGACCGGCAGCGTCGATCCGGGCGAGCGGCCCGGCGGTAACGCTGGCGCGCGCCGTGCCGGAGGTGAGGCCGGCGAAGATATCGGCGCTCAGGGTGAAGCTCTCGCCCGGCGCAAGGGTGATCCGCCGGGTTTCGGCCACCTCCGGGTCAAGCTGCATCACTGGCAGGGTGAGCCCCTTTTCGAGCCGTCTCCCATCGGGCGTTTCCAACACGATGTTGACCGGATGCACCCCGGCTTCCTCCACCGTGATCGGCAGCGAAAACCGCGTCGTCTCGCCCTCGCCCAGCGCGAAGCTGTTGGCAAAGCTCGATCCCGCGATGGCAACCGCCCCGGTTTCGGACCCGGCGGAGAGCCGCATGTCGCCCGTCGGCCCGGTGGCGTGGGTCAGTTCAATCAGCAGCCGCGAGCGATCGCCCGGCGCGAGGAAGCGCGGCAGCGAGGCCGTCACCACCACCGGATCGCGCACCAGCACATCCGCAGCCGCATTGCCCACGCCGATGGGCGACCAGGCCACGGCCATCAGCCGCACGGTGCCGTTGAAGGCGGGCAGATCGAACGTCGCCGTCGCCTTGCCGCCTGTCACCTCGATGGGGCCGGAAAACTGCGCCATCAGCTCTTCCGTCGGCGGCGGGGCCTGCATCCGCATCATCGCCATCGCATCGCCGCCCGAGCGGATCGCGCCCATAGCCCCGGTGCGGCCGTCGATCAGCCGACCGTAGAGATCGCGGATCGCCAGCCCAAGGCGGCGCTGGCCGAAGTAGTGATCGGCCGGATCGGGCATGGCGAAAGACGTGAGGTTGAGAATACCCACGTCGACAGCGGCAAGGGTCACGAAGGCCGGTTCGCCGTCGGTCACACCATCTACGTTCAATGTCACCGAAAGTGGCCCGCGCGGCTGCGCCTCCGGGGCCACGTCGAAGGAAACGGCGAGCTTGTGCGCGCCGGGATCAACGCTGGCGTGCGCGAGGCCCAGCGCGCGAGTGGGCTCATGCCCCTCGGCGCCGGCAAGCGGCTGGAACATCGTTGCGGTGACGTATGCGCCCGCGCCCCATTCGTCGGTCACCGGCAGGGTAACGATGTTTTCGCCCGCCACCGCCTCCACCGCAACCATGTCGATCAGCCGGTTGGAAACGACCGTCACGATCGCCTTGCCGGCGCTTCGCGGCACGAACCGGAGCGTGGCGGTATCGCCGGGGGCATAGGCCTCGGCGTCGAGCGAAACCTCAAGCATGTCGGGCGTGGTGGCGCTGTCGGCGGGCGCATACCAGCCAGAGGAGAAGCCGACCGAGGCCGAAACATGCATGCCGTCCTGCGCCGTCACCACCAGTTCGTAATTGCCCCACTCGGTTGGCGCCGTCACACGGGCCGGGCCTTGCTCTATGCGAACCGTGCCGGAGGCGACGCGGGTGCGGGTGGTGGTGGGCTCCCAGTTCCAGTTGCCATTGAGCGAATACCACTGGTAGCGGGTTTCGACGCGGTTGACCTCCCAGGCCGCATCCATCGCCAACGCCGCACCTTCGGACGATACCGCAATCACGTCGAAGTCAGCCTCGGCGCCTTCGGGCAGTGTGCCGTCAAACGCCGGTTTGATGCCGATCATCGGCCCGTCACCGATCACCGGTGCGGTCAGCTCACGCTCCACCGGGCGGCCGGACCCTTCACGGACTTCGACGGTAAACGCCGCCTCGATCGGCAGGCCCGTCGCCTCGATTTTGGGGAAGGTCACGCTGGCCTCTGCATGACCGGTCGCGTCGGTGCGAGTGCTGTCAATGGAGCCCCACTCAGTGCCCGGCAGGTTTTCATGCGGGCCGAAAAGGTAGCCCGGCCAGGCCTCCAGCGTGCGCACCGGCCTGAGCCGCAAGTTGCCTTCCACCGCGAGATCTGTGCCCGGCGCGCCGAAGAGATAGCGCGCGTCGATGCTGAGCATGGGTCGGCTGGAAAGGCGCGGGGCCGGATCGGAGAGCGCAAGGCTGAAATCAATCCGCTCAGGCAGGAAATCCTCCACCAGAAGCGTGGTCGATGCGAGCGCGGGCGCGTCCGGATCGGCATGCAGATCGAGCCGCCAGGTGCCGCGCGGGGCATTGCCGGCGAGCGGCAGGGTAAACACATGCCCACCCGCGCCCGCGCCACCCGAAAGCTGGCGCGAATACTCCACCCCGTCGGGTCGGTGCAGGATTGCAGTAATCGGCAACCCGTCGATGCCTTCGGCCTTGTGATCGCGGGCAAGCGCGGTGGCAAAAACGGTCTCGCCGGCGCGGTAGGCGCCCCGGTCGGTGGTGAGAAACATATCTATCGGCAGCGCGGCGGGATGGCCCTCCACCCCCCGGTCCGACAAATCGAAGGCCGGGCCGGTAAGCGAGAGGAAGGCGATATCGTCGCCGTTTTCCAGCACCACCACCGCAGGCGCGGCGCTGCCGGTGCCTGCAGTCATGCCAGCCGGAAAATTGACGTAGCCCTCCGCATTGGTCTGCATCTCGCCCAGCACGGCGTTGGCGCGGCTGACGAGCTGCGCCGTGGCCCCGGCCAGCGGCGCGGCGCTGCCCAGCGAGCGGGCAAACACGTGCAACCCATCTGCCCCCAGCATCGTCGTCATGCCGATATCGGAAATGATGAACCATTGCGTTGCCGGTGGGCTTGCGTTGAGGTCGGCCCCGGTCACAGCGGCTTGCAGCACGTAGATGCCGGGCGGCTGGTCGGCCACCGCCTCGCCGATCGGCAGCCGAGTGGTCACGTCGCGGTTGAGCTCGCTCGCCACCGCCGCCGTGCCCTGCCAGATTGGTTCGGCCAGCGATTCGTTGAACCAGCTTTCATCCCACTGGCTGAGCGCGCGGCCAAACCAGCCGTCTTCGTAGGCGCGCACCAGGTTGCGGTCGGACAGCCGCGAGAGCGTCAGCGCGAGTTCGGTTGCGTTCACCGCCACCACCGGCAGCCCGGCATCGGGTGCGGCGGGCAGCACGTAGGCCTGGCCGGGGAAGTGCACCGACGGCGAGCGGTCGCGCACATAAAGGTTAAGCTGCACCGGCTTGGCCAGCGCCTCGCCCGAGGCGGCAGGAAGCCCGGCGCGCAGGGTGAGCGCGTAGCGGTTGCCATGCTCAACGCCTTCAACGCAAAGCTGGCTGCCCCGGGCGGTCACGGCAAGGCCCGAGACGTCGGATTGCACGAAGGGCGCGTAATCCACCCCGGCGGCGACCAACGGTTCGGAGAACGTGGCGCAGATCGAGGGCGTGGCGGCGTCGGAGGCCACCTCGCTATCGGTCATGCGGAAGCCAAAGAGCCCCACCAGCCGGTCGAGCGCGGCGGCGGTATCGTCGCGCGGGGCAGCAGCCTGGGCGAGGCGCAGCGCCGGGATCGCGGTCTGGCCCCGGCCAAGGTTTTCCAACGCTACCGCCATCACCGAGAGCGGGTTCACGTCCTGCGCCCCGGACCGCGAGCGCAGATAGGCCGACACCGAGGCCTCAAGCCCAGCCTGGAACAACTTGCGCTTTTCGCCATTGTCGCTGGTGGCAAAGGCGGCGGCATTGGCAAGGCGGGCATAGTCCGCCCAATCCGCGCTCGCATCGGTGATCACCGTGGCCGCAGCCATGTAGCGCATCGCGGCGACGATATTGGCGTCGCGCTCGGCCTCGCGGGCATAACCGATGAGATCGTCCGCCTGCCAGCCGCCGGCAATAAAGTCGCGCGGCAGGCGGCGCGCGCGGGCGGTCGCGGCGGTAATGTCGGTCTCGTAG
>MNZL01000167.1 GCA_001873585.1 Rhodobacterales bacterium CG2_30_65_12
GGGCGTCGTCGGCATGGTCGAGCGCCGCCGAGGCCCCGGCCCCGGGCGTTACCGCCGCCGAGCGCGCCACCGCGTGATGGGCCATGCCCTGGCCTTCGGCGCAGAACAGTCGCCGCAGGATCACCCCCACCGCGAGCCCCAGCACAATGCCGACAATCAGCGCCAAGACAACGCCGGTCTTCAGAATCAACAGGAACGCCGCAAGGCCCAGCAGCGCGCCGGCGCTCCAGCAGGTCGTGCGGCAGGAAAGCAGGCCGCCCTCTTGTTTACTCATCGTTGCACGCCCCGCGTGTCGGTTTCGTCACCCGCGCGAAATATTCGCGCAATTCTTCGGCTGGAGCCGTTCGCTTTGCTCATCGCGTCCCGCACCCGGCACCGCCTCAGTAGACGCCGCCCTTCTTGACCTTGCTCGAAAACGCCGTCTCGCCGCCCTCGGCAAGGATTTTCGCCTGATCCACCCAGCCATCGCGGCTGACACGGCCCTTGAACCCTTCGAGATTTTCGTCAACCCACGCCACCTCGGACGCAGTCCACTTCGCCACCTGGTCGAAGTGAAAAAAGCCGAGCTTGTGCAGCATCGCCTCAAGCTTCGGCCCCACGCCCTTGATCCGTTTGAGATCGTCGGCACCCGTCTTGCGCGGCGCGGCCAGCGTCTGCGGCTTGGTGCCCATGGCTTGCGCCGCCGGCGTCGTGGCCGGTTTGGCGGCGGGTTTGGCTGCCGCAACCTTCGGCTTTGGCGCGGCCTTCTTCGCCGTCACGTGCACCTTGCGCCCGCCAGCGGCCCAAGGCGCTGTGAGCGGCACCTCGGTGCCGTCGATCCGCTTGATCGTGTCGCCAAGCCCAACCGCGAGCGCGACCGAGGCGTTATACTGGGTGCGGCCGCTTTCATAGGCGGTGAGGCTGGTCAGCCCCGACATCGGCTCGGCACCATAGCGGCCATTCTGCGGCCCCGGCACCGGCACCTCGCCTGCTGCCATTTCGTCGATGATTTCGCCAAACCGTTCGCTGGTGAGGTCTTCGTAGTAATCCTTGCCCGCCTGCGCCATCGGCGCATTGGCACAGGAGCCGAGGCATTCCACCTCTTCCCAGGAAAATCGCCCGTCGGGCGAAAGCTCATGCGGGTTCGGTGCAATCTTTTCCTTCGCCACCGCGATCAGGTCTTCGGCACCCATGATCATGCAAGAGAGTGTGCCGCAAATCTGGAAATGTGCGACCGAGCCGACCGGCTGCAACTGGAACATGAAGTAGAACGTGGCCACTTCAAGCGCCCGGATATGCGCCATGCCCAGCATGTCGGCCACGGCCTCGATCGCCGGCTTGGTCAGCCAGCCAACCTGTTCCTGCGCGCGCCACAAGAGCGGGATGATCGCGCTCGCCTCGCGGCCCTCGGGATACTTCGTCACTTGGGCCTCGGCCCAGGCCTGGTTGGCGGCCGTGAACGCGAAGCTCTCGGGCTGATCGGGGTGCAGACGTCTGAGCATGGTCACTCCATCGCAGTCTTGAAATGGGTGGCGGGCACGCACAGCGCGCTCGGCACGGTCTCTTCGGCCACCACATCGTCGCCCCGCACAAGGGCGGCAAAATGGTTGGAATTGATGTTCATCGCACAGACCCAGCCGCCTTGCGGGTTGGTGACAAAGACGAAGGCGTTGGCCACCGTCGTCATCGCCGTCGCCCCCTGCATGACCTCTGCCAGCGAGGGCCGCGGCGCGGCGTCTTCGGCCAGCGCCGGCACCGCAAGGGCAGACGCCAGCATGAGCGGGAGGGCGGCGGGGCGAATCACCGGTCGATCTCCCCGAACACGATGTCGATGGTGCCGACCAGCGCCGCCACATCGGCGAGCTGGTGGCCCTTGGCGAGCTGCGTCATCAATTGCAGGTGCGGATAGCCCGGTGCGCGGATCTTGCAGCGATACGGCCGGTTGCTGCCGTCGGCCACGAGGTAGACGCCAAACTCGCCCTTCGGCGCCTCGATGGCGGCGTAGGTTTCGCCGGCGGGCACATGGAAGCCCTCGGTATAAAGCTTGAAATGGTGGATCAAGGCTTCCATCGAGGTTTTCATCTCGCCGCGCTTTGGCGGCGTGATCTTGCCGCGCGCGAGCACGTCGCCCTGGCCCTCGGGGCTGCGCAGCTTCTCGATCGCCTGGCGCATGATCTTCACGCTTTCACGAATCTCGGCGTTGCGCACATTGTTGCGATCATAGCTGTCGCCGTGGGTGCCCACGGGGATGTCGAAATCGAACTCGTCGTAAAGCTCATAGGGTTGCGAGCGGCGCAGATCCCACGCAAACCCCGAGCCGCGCACCATCACCCCGGTGAGGCCCCATTGCTGGATATCGTCCTCGGTGACGATGCCGATATCCACGGTGCGCTGCTTGAAGATCCGGTTGTCGACATACAGGCTCTCGATATCGTCCATCACCATGGGAAAGGCGTCGCACCATTGCTCGATATCGTCGAGCAGATCGGGCGGCAGATCCTGGTGCACGCCACCGGGGCGGAAGTAATTGGCGTGCATCCGCGCGCCGCAGGCCCGATCATGGAACCCCAACAACTTTTCACGCTCGACATAGGCCCAGAGCGGTGGCGTGAGCGCGCCCACGTCGAGCGCCAACGAGGTGGTGTTGAGCAGGTGATTGAGGATGCGGCCGATCTCCGAAAAAAGAATGCGGATCAGGCTGGCCCGACGTGGCACCTGCGTGCCGGTCAGCTTTTCGATGGCGAGGCAGAACGCATGTTCCTGATTGATCGGCGCAACGTAGTCGAGCCGGTCGAAATAGGGGATGTTTTGCAGATAAGTGCGGCTCTCCATCAGCTTCTCGGTGCCGCGATGGAGCAGGCCGATATGCGGATCGGCGCGCTCGACGATCTCGCCGTCGAGCTCCAACACGAGGCGCAGCACGCCGTGGGCCGCCGGGTGCTGCGGGCCGAAGTTGATGTTGAAATTGCGGATCTTCTGCTCGCCCGTCTGGGCGTCTTCGAAACCTTTGGAGCCGTCCATCATTCCTTGGCCTCCGCCTTCTCGTCACCGGGAAGGATATACTCCGCCCCCTCCCAGGGAGACATGAAATCGAACTGCCGGTATTCCTGCACCAGGCTCACCGGCTCGTAGACCACGCGCTTCTCGACCTCGTCGTAGCGCACCTCGGTATAGCCCGTGGTGGGGAAATCCTTGCGCAGCGGATGGCCGCGAAAGCCGTAATCGGTGAGGATACGGCGCAGATCGGGGTGGCCGGTAAAGACAATGCCGAACAGATCGAACACCTCGCGCTCAAACCAGTTGGCGCCTTTGAACACGCCGGTGATCGACGGCACCAGATCGCCCTCGGCCACCGGGCATTTCACCCGGATGCGCTGGTTCTGATACATGCTGAGCAGGTGATACACCACGTCGAAACGATGCTCGCGTTCGGGCCAGTCGACGGCGGTGATGTCGATCAGTGTCGAGAACTTGCAGGCCGGATCGGCCTTGAGAAACTCGATGAAACCGGGGAGCGCGCTGGCGCGGATTTCCACGGTAAGCTCGCCACGGGTCACATCCCAGGCCACCACCTGCTCTGGGCGTTTCGCCTCGATGGTGGCGCCAAGTTCATTCAGGGCTTGCGACATGGGCCTTACCTCACAATCGTTCCGGTGCGGCGAATTTTCCGCTGAAGCTGCATGATGCCATAGACCAGCGCTTCGGCGGTCGGCGGGCAGCCCGGCACATAGACATCGACCGGAATCAGCCGGTCGACCCCGCGCACCACGCTGTAGGAATAGTGGTAATAGCCACCACCATTGGCGCAGGACCCCATGCTGAGCACATAGCGCGGCTCGGGCATCTGGTCGTAAAGCTTGCGAACCGCCGGGGCCATCTTGTTGGTCACGGTGCCGGCAACAATCATCAGATCAGCCTGGCGCGGGCTGGCACGCGGGGCGGTGCCGAACCGTTCGAGATCATAGCGCGGCATTGCGCCGTGGATCATCTCGATCGCGCAGCAGGCGAGCCCGAAGGTCATCCAGTGCAGCGAGCCGGTGCGCGCCCAGTTGATGATGTCGTCGGTGGTGGTGAGCAGAAAACCCTTGTCGGCGAGTTGCTCGCCGAGAACTTTCGCGCCGGCGTCTTTGTCGGCCCCGGCGGTGTTGGCTCCGGTCATCACGCCCATTCCAGCGCCCCCTTCTTCCATTCATAGGCAAAGCCGATCGTCAGCACGCCAAGAAACACCATCATCGACCAGAAGCCGACCATCCCGATATCCTTGAACGCCACCGCCCAGGGAAACAGGAAGGCGATCTCGAGATCGAAGATGATGAAGAGGATCGAGACGAGGTAGAATCGCACATCGAACTTCATTCGGGAGTCGTCGAAAGCGTTGAAGCCGCATTCGTAGGCCGACACCTTTTCCGGATCGGGGTTTCGCACTGCAAGCACCCAGGCGGCGATCAGGAAAACAAGGCCAATGGCAATGGCGACAGCGAGAAAGATGACGATCGGAAAGTATTCGCGCAGAAGAATGTCCACGTGGGTCTCCTTTAGCGGGGCGACCCCGCGCTGCAATCTTTCGCGCGGTTTAGCGCTGCAGCGCGGAAGGGTCAACCAAACCACTGTCACATTCTTCTTTTGGAATGGAGGTTTTTCCGCCGCCGCCCAGCGCGCACACGGCGCTGCCACGCAAGGGATCTGGCGGATTACGCGTGGTCCTTTTTTGGGCAGGTGCGAAGCGACAATTTGCCTCGGGTGCCGCAGCGGCGGGGAAACCGGGCAGATCTCGCCGGCACTCACCGGCGGGCACCGCACCGCATCGCCCCGCAGCACCCCTGACGATGAAACACAATATCCGCCGCCCTCCCGCATGGTTTCAGCGTCAGGGCCTGCACCAGCGGGTGACACCAAAGTTTCATTTTTCGAACATTTCAGATCGCGTTTGATCTGCTTTGCCGCAATACTTTCACTTATCCGATATCATATCGCCCGGGCACGGGCCAGGGCATCGCGGTGCAGATCGGCGCTCTGTTCGCTGAAGCAGCACAGCACGATCCGCTCCGGCAACGCGTGCGCCTCCTTCCAGGCAATCGCCTCGCGCACCGCGATCGTGGCCGCCGCCTTGG
>MNZL01000014.1 GCA_001873585.1 Rhodobacterales bacterium CG2_30_65_12
GCAGTGATCACCGGGCAAAGCAGAAGCGGCGTTAACCATTCTTAAACCAAGATCGCGTTAACCCTGATCCGAAACAGGGATCGGAGATCTCATGGTCGCGCGCGCGCATACCGTGGCATTTGAAGGGGTCGAGGCGCGGCCGGTCGAGGTGCAATGCGCGCTGTCGTCGGGAATGCCAGGCTTTGCCATCGTCGGCCTGCCCGACAAGGCAGTGAGCGAGGCCCGCGAACGGGTGCGCGCGGCGCTCTCGACCATGGCCATCGCGTTGCCGGCGCGCAAGATCACGATCAATCTCTCGCCCGCCGATCTGCCCAAGGAAGGCTCGCATTTCGATCTGCCGATCGCACTGGCCCTGCTCGCGGCGATTGGCGCGATCCCCGAGGAAGAGGTGGCTGGCACCGTCTCGCTGGGAGAGCTCTCGCTCGACGGCTCGCTGGTGGCGGTGAACGGCGCGCTCCCGGCGGCGATGACCGCCGCAGCACAGAACCGCGCCCTGATCGTGCCCAAGGCCTGCGGCGCGGAAGCCGCCTGGGTCGGCGCCACACGGGTGCTCGCCGCGCCCACGCTGGCCGCCGTGATCCGTCACTTCACCGGCCAGGCCCCGCTCGACCCCGCCGAACCGGGCGAGGTGCGCGAGGAAACCGGCGACCGCGACTTGCGCGATGTGAAGGGGCAGGAACGCGCCAAGCGGGCGCTTGAGATTGCCGCCGCAGGGCGGCATCACTTGCTAATGGTCGGCAGCCCCGGCTCCGGCAAGTCGATGCTCGCGGCGCGGTTGCCCTCGATCCTGCCGCCGCTTGCGCCCGCCGAGGCGCTGGAAACCTCGATGATCCACTCTCTCGCGGGGCTCATTGCCGAGGGCGGCATCTCCCGCACCCGGCCGTTTCGCACCCCGCATCACACCGCCTCGATGGCGGCCATCGTCGGTGGCGGACGTGGCGCCAAGCCCGGCGAGGTGAGCCTTGCCCACAACGGCGTGCTGTTTCTCGACGAGTTGCCGGAGTTTCCCCGCCCGGTGCTCGAAACCCTGCGTCAGCCTGTCGAATCCGGCGAGGTGATGGTGGCGCGCGCCAACGCCCATGTGCGCTACCCCTGCCGCTTCATGCTGGTGGCAGCCGCGAACCCCTGCAAATGCGGCCATCTTGCCGATCCCGCCCGCGCCTGCGCCCGCGCGCCGGCCTGCGGCGAAGATTACCTCGGGCGCATTTCCGGCCCGCTGATGGACCGGTTCGATTTGCGCCTCGACGTGCCGCCGGTGGCCTTCACCGATCTCGAACTGCCCGATTCGGGCGACACGTCATCGCAGGTTGCCGCCCGGGTGATCCACGCCCGCGCGGTGCAGGCGGCCCGGTTCGAGGGCAGCACGGCGCGGGCCAATGCCGATGCCGAGGGCGCGGTGCTCAACGCCGTCGCCACGCCCGATGCCGAGGGACGCGAGATGCTGCTCAAGGCCGCCGAGCGATTCGGTCTTTCGGCGCGCGGCTATCACCGGGTCTTGCGGGTGGCGCGCACGATCGCCGATCTCGCCGGGGAGCCCCAGGTGCGCCGCCCGCATGTGGCCGAAGCGCTGAGCTACCGCCTGCCCGCCTCGCTCACCTTGGCCTGATCGCCGTCGAAACGCGCATTGACGAAGGCGGCGGCGCGTTTGAGCCCCTCTCGCGCCTCGGGGATAAACCCGTCGAACAGCACCCAGACATGCGGCGCGTCGGGCCAGGAATCGAGCGTCACCACAGCACCGGCAGCGCGCAGCTTTGCGGCCATGCGCCGGCTGTCGTCGGCAAGGATTTCCGTCTCGGAAAATTGCAAAAACACCGGCGGTGGCGCGGCGAAGTCGGCCAGGAGCGGCGAGGCCCGGGGATCGTCTGGCGCCGCACCGCCCAAGTAGAACCGCACCAGGTCGCCACGACGCGCGGCCGGCAAGAGCCGATCCGAGCCCTCGTTCGCCCGGATCGACGCACCGGAAAAGGTGAGATCTGTCACCGGAGAGAAGGCGTAGAGCCCCGCCGGGCGGATGCCCTCGGAAAGCAGCGCGGCGAGCAGACCGAGCGCGAGATTGCCGCCGGCACTGTCGCCGCCGATCACCACATCTTCGGGCTGGTATCCGCGCGCGATGAGCCCGTCCCAGGCAGAGCGCGCATCGCGCACCGCCGCTGGGAAAGGGTGCTCGGGCGCGAGCCGGTAGTCCGGCGCGATCACCTCGCAGCCGGTGAGCCGGGCGAGCCGCGCCAACATCCTGGCAAATCCAGGCGGGTGCCCGGCAATGAAGGCGCCGCCGTGCAAGTGCAGCACCACCTTTCGCAGCCGCACCGGGTGCGAGCCGGGCCGGTTCGAGACGATCAGCGCGGGCAAGCCCGGCGCGAGCTCGGTTTCGCGCAGAAGGCTGAAGGGAGCTGGTTGCAGGAGCCGCCGACCGACCCGATCGAACGGGCGACGCAGCAATGCCGGGTCGACCACCCGGGCAATCAGTGGCCGTGCGAAGGTGCGCAGCGCCACGTTCAGCAGCCGCAGCCGCAGGCTCATGCCCGCCGCGCCTCGATCGCCTCCCAGATTTTCGCCGCCACGTTGGAGCCGTCGAACCGCTCAAGTTCCTGAATGCCGGTGGGCGAGGTTACATTGATCTCGGTAAGCCAGTCGCCGATCACGTCGATACCGACAAAGATCTGGCCTTTCTCGCGCAACAGCGGCCCGATTGCGGCGCAGATAGCAAGGTCTCGCTCGGTGAGGCCAACCTTTTCGGGCCGCCCGCCCGCATGCATGTTGGAGCGGGTTTCGCCGGCAGCAGGCACGCGGTTGATCGCGCCCACCGGCTCACCATTGACGAGAATGATCCGCTTGTCGCCCGCCTCGACGGCGGGCAAGAACTTTTGCGCGATCAGCGGCTCGCGGTTCATTCCAGTGAAAAGCTCGTGCAGAGAGGCAAGGTTACGGTCGTTCGGATCGAGCCGGAACACTCCCGCGCCACCGTTGCCGTAGAGCGGCTTGAGGATGATGTCGCCGTGCCTGTGCTTGAAGTCCCGCAACGTGGCGAGATCGCGCGCGATCATCGTCGGTGGTGTCAGCTCGGGGAATTGCAGCACCAAGAGCTTCTCGGGGTAATTGCGCACCCAGAACGGATCGTTCACCACCAGCGTGGCCGGGTGGATCATGTCGAGCAGGTGGGTTGTGGTGATATAGCCCATGTCAAACGGAGGATCTTGCCGTAGCCAGATCACGTCCCAATCAGCAAGGTCGATATCCTGCTCCGCGCCGAGGGTGAAATGGTTGCCGTATTCGCGGCGCACCGTGAGCGGCCAGCCATGCGCCATCACGCGGCCCTCACGGTAGGACAGCTGATCGGGTGTGTAGTAGAACAAAGTATGCCCCCGCTTCTGCGCTTCCTCGGCAATGCGAAAGGTAGAATCGGCGTCGATGTTGATCGGCGCGATCGGGTCCATCTGGATGGCGACTTTGAGGCTCATGGCGTGCTCCCGGCTTTTCTCACTACATGGCGCGCGTCGCCGCCAAGGGCAATGGGGGCACCTGCCGCGCCAGCCTCAGGCCCAGTAATTCTCCATGATTTTCATCCGCCCGGCAGCGTCGACCAGCGCCACATCGAAGCGCACATCGGTAAGCTGCCCGCGCGGTTCGCCGGCCACGAATTCCGACACCGCGCCATAGATACGCTCAAGCTGCACCCGGGTGATGCGCGCCGCCGCGCGGGCAAAATCGCGCGCTTTCTTCACCTCGACGATGATCAGCCCGTCGCCATCGCGCAACACCAGATCAATCTCGCCGTGCGAGCCGCGCCAGCGCCGTGCGGCCAACCGGTGGCCCCGGCGAGCATACTCCGCTTCCACCGAGTCTTCCGCCGCGAGCCCCGCGAGGTATGACATCCTGCCACTGATCTGCTTTTTTCCGCTCATCCGTTCTTCTCCAACTCCAGCGCCGCTTGGTAGACCTTGCGGCGCGGCAATCCGTAGGCTTCCGCCACCTCGGCGGCGGCATCCTTGAGGCTCATCCGGGCCATCGCGCTGCGCAGTGCCTCCTCCATCGTCTCCTCGGTCACCGACAACGTGCCCCGGTCGACCAGCACCACGATCTCGCCTTTCAACTCGCGCTCCGCCACGATGGCCGCCAGAGCCCCGAGAGACCCACGCAACACCTCCTCGAATTTCTTTGTAAGCTCCCGGCACAGCGCCGCCTCTCGCTCTTCTCCGAGACTGTGCACCATATCCTCTAACAATTCCCTAACACGCCTCGGGCTTTCGTAGATGATGAGCGTAGCCGGCACCGGGGCAAGGTCTTCGAGCCAGCGCCGCCGCGCGCCCTGCTGGCTCGGCGCGAAGCCGGCGAACAGGAACCGGTCCGACGGCAGCCCGGACAGGCTGAGCGCCGCGAGCACGGCCGAGGGCCCCGGCGCCGCCGTCACCAGAAAGCCCGCCGCGCCCGCCTCGCGCGCGAGCGCATAGCCCGGATCCGATACCAAGGGTGTGCCGGCCTCGCTCACGTAGGCCACCGACCGGCCTTCGCCGATCAGCTTCAGGATCCCGGCCCGCCCGTGGGCACCGGAGTGATCGTGATAGGCGATGAGCGGACGATTGCCGGTCTTTATGCCATGGATCTCCATCAATTTGCGCGCGGTGCGCGTGTCTTCCGCCGCGATCACGTCGGCGCTGGCGAGGATATCGAGCGCCCGCAGGGTGATATCGCGCGCATTGCCAATCGGCGTGGCAACGAGGTAGAGCCCGGCGGGCAGATGTGTGGGAGCGGGTTTCAAGGCTGGACCTGTCTGACGTTCGGTTTATTATGAACCTGACCGGGGGCCGAGTCATGGGGCGACCCGTCTCGGCAAGGATTGAGAAGGAATAGTGACATGTTTGCGTTTTTGCGCGGCGCCCGCAAGCTCTCGGGCGCGATCATCGCGGTTCTGTCGCTGGCTTGGCTGACCGCCTGTGGCGACGGCTTCGGCATCACGGCGGGCGGACCGCAGATTGACACTTCGCGCCCGGTTCCCGTGGCCCTGCTGGTGCCGCGCGGCGGCGGCAACGCCGCCGACGACGCACTTGCCGTATCGCTCGAAAACGCCGCC
>MNZL01000111.1 GCA_001873585.1 Rhodobacterales bacterium CG2_30_65_12
TTTTCGCTGGACGAAGTGAGGATGAGGAGACTGGCCCTCGTACCAATACACCATGTTTCAAATTACAGACGCCTTTTTGGGCAAGTCCATCGCAAGCGCGGCATTGGCGAGTCGCTCGCGTCCAGGCAGCCCGGGCACCATTCGCGCGTGATATAGCGCGCGGCACGCCTGCATTCGCGCGATTCCGGAATTTTGGAGATCATCGGTTCCAAGCCCACCGCACCGTCTGGCCGAAAATGCCCCAAGCGATACATGCACGTCTTGCCCCCGCGCACAGACCGCCGCCATGACCAAAGCGGCCTTTGCCCAATTCAACCGTCGGCCCTCGATCCCGGCGCATTCTCGTTGCGAGTGCCTCGGAATGTTGAAATTGCCAATGCCCCAAATACCCTGCAGACGACCGGCGCGCAGCGCATATCGAGGTATCTTGAGAGACCTGCGCAAGAGGCGTTTGAGTTCACCGAAGCCGGCTCGCTGGTGGAGTTTTTCGGGTGCGACGGCGCAGATCGTGGGTCGCCTTGTCGGGGTTGAAGCAAAGGCCTCAGCAGACTTTGCCCCCCGCCTGCGTCAGTTCATCACTGTCAGGCTCACCGCAGTTCAGGTGGTGCAGGCGGGCGGCAAGATCAAGGTGGACGATGGCGAAGTTGGTGGTCGTCTGAAGGACACCCAGCGCCGGGGCGCAGCGAGGAAAGACCGTTTTTCCAATATCTTGACGCTTGGCAGCACGGCCGATGACAAGGTCTTTCCCGCCCCCTGCCGGACCAGACCGATGCCGGCGGTGAGGCGCGATGCGGCGCCTGGCGTCGTCGGGGCCTCCGCCAGCTTGTTGGGCTACAAAAATCTCGAAACCTCCGGGGGCCAACACGAGCGGATCGACAACAAGACCGATTTCGCACGCGGGGCGCGCCTCATCAACGGGATCGAGACATTCTGGAGTTCGGGAAAACGCCACCCGCGCGGGTCAAGATTGCGCCACCAGCGCTGTCCGGGCCTGGCTTGCGGTGGCTGAGTGGCGGCCCGAGCATCCCGCTACGACGGAGAAAATTGTGACGCGGCAACAACAAGTTGGACAGGCTTTGCGGTGGATACCCCGACAAAGGTTCATCACGTTTTTCGCGTGGTGAGGTCCGATCCTGCCGCGAATGCCAGATCGGCGACGTTGGTGGCATGAACCTTCTGCCGCTTTGCCAGACTGCCCCTGCTGCCGGTGTCAGGGAACCGTGATCAAACCACCTTGCGCGCGGCCCCGTTCGCGCCACGCGAACGGACCCGCCACATTGATTTTGCGCAGGATACAATCCGTGCCCGAATGCCGCCCCGGCTTCCCCCGTGCTCGGTGCGCCGTCGGCGCGATGGGCGCAAAAAACCCTCAGGGCTTGCTCTATCGCTATACCTCGCCCGCTTTCAGGCACTCCGCAAGCCGACGGAAACTGGCTCGGGTGTCCTCCCATTCATCCTCGGCGAGGAAGGCATCGAGCTTGGGCCAGCTCTCGATCGCCGCATCGAGCCCAGGATCGGTGCCAGAGGTATAAAGCCCGGCCTGGATCATCATCTCTGAGCGGTCATAGGCGCCGAGCCGTTGCCGCGCGGCGGAAATCAGCGTGTTTTCCGCCTCGCTCGCCGCGCCGGGCAGCGCGCGGCTGACGGAGCGCAACAAGTCGATCGCGGGAAAGCGGCCGCGCTCGGCGATCTTGCGGTCGAGCACCACGTGGCCATCGAGCACACCGCGCAGGATATCGGCCACCGGCTCTTCCATATCGGAGCCCGCCACGAGCACCGAGAATACCGCCGTGATATCGCCCGCCGTGCCCACGCCCGGGCCAGACCGTTCGCACAGCGCGGTGATCTGGTGCGCCGTCGAGGGCGGGAAGCCGCGCAGGCTACCGCCCTCGCCCGACGCCAACGCGATTTCGCGGTGCGCCTCGGCAAAGCGAGTTACGCTGTCGGCGAGAAACAGCACGTGCTTGCCCTGATCGCGGAAATGCTCGGCCACGGCCATCCCCGTCCAACCACAGCGCCGGCGCACCAGCGGCGACTGGTCGGAGGTGGCGGCGATCACCACCGCGCGCTTCATCCCCTCAGCACCGAGAACGCGCTCGACAAATTCGCGCACTTCACGGCCACGCTCGCCAATGAGGGCGATCACAACCACATCGGCATGCACCCCGCGCGCAAGCTTGGCGAGCAGGGTCGATTTGCCCACCCCGGAGCCGGCAAAGAGGCCGATTCGCTGACCGCGCACGATCGGAAGAAGGGTGTTGAACACGGCCAGACCCGTTTCCAGCCGGGTGCCGAGCACGCGCCGCTCTGTCGGGTTCATCGGCACGCCACGCAGCACCCGCGGGCAGGCGCCGCGCAGGATGGGGCGGCCATCGAGCGCTTTGCCCATCGGGTCGATCACCCGGCCGATCCAGCTGTCGTCGGGGGCGATCTGGGTCGAGCCCAGCAGCGTGACCGCCGCGCCGATCGAGAGCCCCTCGATATCGCCATCCGGCAGGATCGTCACGAGATCCTGGGCCAGGTTGAGCACCTCGCCGCGGCGCCCCGCGTGGCCTGGTGTGGCGATTTCCACCATGTCGCCCTGCGCGGCGACGTGGCTCAACCCCGAAACCTCGATGGTGCCGCGTCCAATCCGGGCCACCCGCCCCACGTCGCGCGTGGGCGAGATTGCCGCGATCTCGGCGGTGAGCTGATCGAATCCGACATGAGCCATGAAATCTTTCCCGCAACAGGTGCCTGAAACCGTTTCTAAAGGAATCAGGGTTAAGTCTTGGTTGAAATCAATCGAGGGAGAAGCCCCGATGTTCGAAAAGCTTGGAATTTTTTCCATGGCGCAGGCGATGGCGCAGCATGCCGCCGCGCGCCAGTCGGTGATCGCCGAGAATGTGGCGAATGCCGATACCCCGGGTTACAAGGCCCGTGATCTTGCCTCCTTCGGCGAGACCTTTCGTGCCGGCAGGGGGAGCGGCCTGCGGGCGACTCGCGCAGGCCATGTCCCAGGCCGCGAGGGGCTGCAGACGCCGCCTATACCCAGCACCGCGCACCGGCCCGGTGCTGCCGCGCCCAATGGCAACACCGTATCACTCGAGCAAGAAATATTTGCTTCGGCAGAGGCGCAATCGCAACACGAGACGGCGATGGCGATTTACAAATCGGCGCTCAGCATCCTGCGCACCAGCGCCAGCGCACGGAGCTAGGGCGATGAGCAACCTTCTTTCTTCGGCCAAGCACGCGGCAATCAGTGGCATGCAGGCGCAGGCCAACCGGCTGCGCCACACGTCGGAAAACATCGCCAATGCCGATACCCCGGGCTACCAGCGCAAGATCGTCGCCTTCGAACAGGTGGTCGAGGCCGGGCGCCCGACGGGGCTGGTGGAAACCGGGCCGGTGCGGCTCGATCGCACGGCTCTGCCGATGATCTATGACCCATCGCACCCGATGGCCGATGGTACCGGCTATTATCAAGGGTCGAACGTCGATCTCGTGATCGAGATCGCCGACGCGCGCGAAGCGCAACGCAGCTACGAGGCGAACCTCAAGATGTTCGAGCAGGCGCGGCAAATGTCGCGCGGGCTGCTCGATCTGCTCCGGAAATAGGAGAGCGCAAATGGACGTGAAATCAGCACTTGCCGCCCAGAGCTACGCCGCGACACGGCCAGCCACCGCGCCAAAGGCCGGGGCAGGTGGCGGCGCCGGCGAAGCTTTCGCCAAAATTGCGGGAGACTTCGCCGCGACGCTGAAGGAGAGCGAACAGGTGGCGCGCTCGGCGATGGCCGGCAACGCCGATGCGCACGCATTGGTGCAGGCGCTGGCGCAGACCGAGCTTGCCGTCGAAACCGCCGTGACGGTGCGCAACAAGGTGGTCGAGGCTTACCAGGAAATCCTGAGGATGCCGGTATGATGACCGAGATCGTTTTCTACGACACGCTGCGCGAGGGGCTGTGGAGCGCGGTGATCGTCTCGCTGCCGATCCTTTCGGTGGCACTGATCGCCGGTATTACCGTGGGCCTGTTTCAGGCACTCACCTCGATCCAGGAAATGACGCTCACCTTCGTGCCAAAGCTCGCGGCAATTCTCGGTGTGTTCTGGCTGTCGATGGGCTTCATGTCGGAAACGCTCACCGGTTTCTTCCAGCGCACCATCGTGCCGCTGATCGCGGGGGGCTGAGATGGACAACGCAGGCTACACCACCCTCACCCGCCAGTCGGGCCTGATGGCCGAGATGCAGGCGGTTGCAAACAACATCGCCAACGCCTCCACCACCGGCTACCGGCGCGAGGGGCTGATTTTCTCCGAGTTCATCCAGGCGCTTGCGCCCGGCGACCCCTCTCTCTCCATGGCCAGCGCGACGGTGCGCGATACCAGGCTTGACCAGGCCCCGCTTACCCAGACCGGCGGCAGCTTCGACCTCGCCATCGAGGGCGAAGGGTTTTTCATGCTCGAGGGGCCCGCCGGGCCGATGCTCACCCGTGCCGGCGCCTTCACCCCCTCACCAACCGGCGAGCTCACCACGCTTGACGGTTACCGCCTGCTTGATGCCGGCGGCGCGCCGGTTTTCGTGCCCGGTGGCGTGGCCCAGGTGGCGATCGCCGCCGATGGCACGGTTTCTGCCGATGGTCAGCCGCTGGCGCAGATCGGCCTTTGGCTGCCCACCGACCCGCTCGACATGCGCCACCGCGACGGCGTGCGCTTCGAGGTGCCTGCGGGTGCCGAGCCGATCATCGAGGGCGGGGCGATCCTGCAAGGCTATCTCGAGAATTCCAACGTCGACTCCATCGGCGAGATTGCCCGGATGATCGAGATCCAGCGGGCCTACGAACAGGGGCAAAGCTTTCTCGAGCGCGAGCACGAACGCATTCGCGGCGTGATTCAGGCCCTTGGCCAATAACGAAGGAAAGGAGCCGCCATGCGCGCGCTGAACATCGCAGCCACCGGCATGCTCGCCCAGCAGATGCGGGTCGAGACCATTTCGAACAACCTCGCCAACATGTCGACCACGGGCTACAACGCCCGGCGCGCCGAGTTTGCCGATTTGCATTACCAGCAGATGACCCGGCCCGGCACGATCAATGCCACCGATGGCACGGTGTTGCCCACTGGCGTGCAGCTCGGCCTCGGTGTGCGGCCCGCCGCCGTGACGATGCAGATCGCCCAGGGGGCACTGGCCCAGACCGGTGGCGATCTCGACCTTGCCATCGAGGGGCGTGGATATCTCGAAATCACCCTGCCCTCAGGCAATTCCGGCTACACCCGTGATGGCGGGCTGAAGCGCTCGGGAGAGGGGCTGATCGTCACCTCCGAGGGTTTTCCGGTGGTGCCCGAGATCACCCTTCCGATCGAAACCCGGGCAATCACCATCAACGCCGATGGCGAGGTTTACGCCTATTTCAACAATCAGGTGGAAGCGCAACTTCTCGGCCAGTTCACGCTCGCACAATTCACCAACGAGCAGGGGCTTGAGGCGATCGGATCCAACACCTTCCTCGAAACCGAAGCCTCTGGCCCGCCGCTGATTGACGTGCCGGGGGAGAACGGGCTTGGCACGCTGCGGCAGGGCTACAAGGAACAAAGCTCTGTCGATGCGGTCAAGGAGATCACCGAACTGATCGAGGCCCAGCGCGGCTATGAGCTCAATTCGAAGGTGATTACCGCCGCCGACCAGATGCTCGCCGCCACCACGCAGGTGCGCTGATGACCCGGCTCGCGTTTCTTGTCCTCACTCTCGCCGCCGCGCCCGCCGCCGCCGATACGGTGATCGCGGCGCGCACAATTCGGGCGCAAACGCTGCTTTCGGCGACGGATGTGACCCTCGCCAAGGGCGATACCGCCGGCGCGTTTGGGCTACTCGACGAGGTCGTAGGCCAGGAGGCGCGCGTGGCGCTCTACGGCGGGCGGCCGATCGGTCTGAGCGATGTCGGCCCGCCCGCGGTGATCGACCGCAATCAGATCGTGCTGTTGGTCTATCGCAGCGGCGGCCTGACCATGACCGCCGAAGGCCGCGCGCTCGGTCGCGCCGGCGTCGGCGACCGGCTGAAGGTGATGAACCTCACCTCACATCAGACCGTAACCGGGCTGGTGCGCGCAGACGGCTCCGTAACCGTCAACCCAAACTTCGATTCCATCCCGGATATACCCACGAACTGAGAGACGATGATGATTCCCAAATTTCTCAAATTCGCCGTTGCCGCGCTTGCGCTATGCCTCACCGCCGGCTGCGAAGACAGGCTCAAGGATCTCGGCCGCCCGCCGTCGATGACAGCGATCGAAGGTTCGCGTGAAGCCCAGGCGATGAGCACTCTGCCGATGCCGCGCGATATTTCGGCTCGCCGCGCCACCGACGGTGCCTCGCTCTGGGCCGCCGGCCAGCAATCGTTGCTCGGCGACCGGCGAGCGCAGCAGGCGGGCGATATTCTGACCGTGGTCATCGAAATCAACGACAAGGCCGAGTTTTCCGCAAGCTCCCAACGCGGCCGCTCGGGCAGCGAAAACATGAATATCGGCACCTATCTCGGCTTCGAGGAAAAGGCGCCGCTCACCGCGCTTACGCTCAACCCGGGGATTTCGACGAACTCGTCGAGCGCTGCTGCCGGCGACGGCACCACCCGGCGTAACGAAAAGCTCACGCTGCGCATCGCGGCCACGGTGGTGGGCGCTCTGCCCAACGGGGTTTTGCAGATCCAGGGGAGCCAGGAAGTGCGGGTGAACTTCGAACTGCGCGAGCTGATCGTCTCCGGCTTTGTGCGGCCGCAAGACATCTCGCGCCAAAACGAAATCCCCTATGACAAGATCGCCTCGGCACGGATTTCGTATGGTGGGCGCGGGTTGGTCAGCGACGTGCAGCAGCCACGCATCGGTCAACAGCTCACCGATATCATTCTGCCGTTCTGAGGAGGCCAGCCATGGGCAAACTGCTGCCGATCCTTCTTGCGCTGATCGGCCTCGGAGCCGGTGTCGGGGCCGGGCTCGCCCTGCGCCCCGCGCCGAGCAATGACCTTGCCAGGAGCGCAGACCCCGGCGATTGCGCCGCCACTGACGCGTTGCCCGAAGCCGCCGGGCATCCGCAGGAGGCAGACGGTGCCGATGCGGGGGTAAGTAGCGATTTCGTCAAGCTTAACAACCAGTTCGTGATCCCGGTGGTGAAATCCGAGCAGATCGCTGCGCTCGTGGTGCTCTCGATCAGCCTTGAAGTGCCGCCCGGTGGATCGGAACAGGTCTACCAGCGTGAGCCAAAGCTGCGTGACAGGATTCTTCAGGTCTTGTTCGATCATGCCAATGCCGGCGGCTTCGATGGCGCCTTCACCGAGGGGCGAAATATGGAAACTCTGCGCACCGCTCTGCTCGAAACCACCCGGCAGGAGCTCGGCACTGCGATCAAATCCGTCTTGATCACTGATATCGCCCGTCAGGACAACTGACCCTCCGCGCTTGAAAGACTGCCGTCGGGGCATGTGGCGGCAGCCCGCACCGCCCGAGGCTGCGCCAATGGCAAACAGGCGCGGTATTGGACAATCGCAACGCCACAGACGGGCAGCGGATTGGGCCATCGTCTGCCGATGCGGTCGGCGCAGGTTTGCGGCACACCTTGCTTTGGCCCCACCTTGGCGCCGGGCTTCAATCGCCGCGCGTGCGATCTTGCTTGCGATGGCGGTCGGCGTCCTCGCGCGCGCGCATCTGGCGCAGGGCATCGCGTTTGCCAAAGGCTTTCTGCGCGCGCAAGCGCTGCGCTTCACGCCGGGCGGCAATTTCCGCAGCCTCCCGCGAGAGCCGCGCACCTGTCCGGACCAACCAGGCAGACCAGAGCCCATCCTGCCCGGCGAGAAAGGCAAAGTCATCGCCCCCTCCGCCGGATTGGAGCATTTCTGCACGGGCGTTTCGCGCTTCCGCAAGCGCTGCCAACTCTGCGGTGCGCGCGGCCAGTTCCGCAGAGACTGCGTTGAGCCGGGCCAGTTCGGCATCGAACATCATGGCAGCGATCGCCTCGAGCCCCGCAAGATCCCGGCTCATCGCGCGCCGGTCCCGGCCATCCCCATGCGCGCCCGCATCTTGCGGCGCATTGCCTCGGCGAAACGGATAGCGGCGGCGATTGCCTGGTAGTGTTCGGGCCGGATTTCGGCTCCGACCTCGACGCTGGCATAGATCGCCCGCGCCGTTGGTGGATCGCTGTGAATTGGCACGCCAGCCTTGGCGGCCACCTCGCGGATACGCGCCGCCACTTCGTCGGTCCCTTTGGCCACGCACACCGGCACCTCTCCAGACAAGCGGCTCCATTTCAGCGCCACCGCATAATGCGTCGGGTTCACCACCACCACATCGGCCGTGGGCACATCGGCCAGCATCCGGTTCATGGCGATCGCATAACCCTTCTGGCGGCGCTGCTGCTTCATCTGTGGATCGCCTTCGTTTTCTTTGCCTTCATCCATCAGCTCTTTGCGAGACATCCGGTTTTTCCGCAGGTGTTCCTGGTGCTGCCAGAAAAAATCGACGCCACCAATGACGACCGCGATAAGGAGTACGCGCGTCAAGAACCGCACCCCGAGATCGAGCAGAACCACGGTGGTTAGCGCCGGGGTAAGCGCGAGGGTGCCCAGCATTTCGGGCAACTGCCGCCAAAGGAAAACCGCGAGCACCGTCGAGTAGATCGCAAGTTTGGCGAAGCTTTTGGCGAATTCAAACACGCCCGTGCGGCCAAACTTGTTTTTCGCGTTGGCGATCAGGTCGATCCGGCTGAGCTTGGGCTGCAACTTCTCCGGCGCAACGGAAAAACTGCGCAGCGCGATCGTGGTCAGCAGCACGAAGGCGGCCGGAATGGCAACCCAGGGCAGGAACGCCACGCCGATCTCGGCCATGATCGCGCCTGCGGCGGCGTGGCCACCACCATCAAACATATCGCGCGAAAGCTCGGCGGCGCGCGAAAGCAGCCCTGCCATCGTCGCCCCCGCCTCGCGCAGGATCGGCGCGCCTATGGTGACAGAGACCAGGATAAACCCGCCGTAGGCTGCGGCAGTGGAAAGATCGCTCGAGCGTGGAACTTCGCCTTTGCGCCGGGCATCGTCGAGCTTCTTCTGTGTTGGTTCGTGTTGCTTTTCGTCCGGGTCCTGACCGTCGGCCATCAGTCACCTCCGAATGGGTTTGCAAGAAATGCCGAAAAGGCATCGCCCCAGATCCCGAGCAGGATCGGGGCGGTCAGGAACAGCAAGAGCAGGCCGCCCGCCGTGATCGCCGGCGCGCCGACGAAGGCCACCATGAGCTGTGGCATCGCGCGGTTTATCACGCCGAGCGCCACGTTGTAGACGAGCGAGGCGACGACGAAGGGTGCAGCCAGTGTGAAGGCCAGCGCAAAGGCGTCGGCCACCCGCATCAGGCCCCAGGCTGAGACGATTTCGGCCCCGGGCAGCGCGCCCGGAGGAAAGATTTCGTAGGACAGGATGAGGATCTCGGCCAGCCGCACATGAAGCCCGAGCATCACCGCCAGCGCCAGCCCGCCGACGAGTAGAACGTGGCCCATGGCGGGCTGCGGATCGGCGTTCTGGCCACCGAAGATCTGCGCCAGAGAGGTGGCCTGGGCCGCCATCGACCCGGCCATCTGCAACGCGAGCACAAACATCCGGACCACCGCTCCGACAGCGAGCCCGGCGATGGTTTCGGTGAGCACAAAAAGCCCTGGCGCGCGCGACCCGGCGATGAAAGGGGGAAGGTCAGGGGCCACGGCCGGCAGCACAACGAGGGTAAACGCCAGCGCCAGAGAGAGGCGCACGCGCTCCGGTACGGCCCGCTCGCCAAACACCGGAAACAGCGCCATCGCCGCGCCCACGCGCAAGAAAACCGCAAAGCCAGCCACCAGCCATTGCTGGCCAAGGTCGGCCAGAGTGGCCAGTGCCTCGGTCATGCCGGCACCAGGCCAACAAGCGAAGGCCGCGCCTCGGTGCCGATTTCGTCAAAGGAAAACACAGGGTTGCCGATTCCCTTGGCGCTGAGCACCGTGCGCAGGAAGCGGCGGCGGCGGGTGGAGGTGACGACCGCCGGGTAAATCCCGTTTTCGCCGGCACGCGCGAGCTTTTCGGCGACGCCATTGGCCAGCCGCGTAAACATGTCGGGCGGCAGGGCGATATCCTGACCACCGCGCTCGCCGTCGATCTGGTAGGTGGTAAAGGTCTCTTCCCATTCCGGGGCGAGTTGAACGAGCGGCAGCGTGCCATCGTCGCGGCGCAACTCGGCAACGAGTTGAAACCCGAGCCGTTGGCGCACATGTTCGCAGATCGCCTCGGGCACGGCGTAAACCGGGCGCGCCTCGGCGATGGCTTCGAGGATCAAGGGCAAGTTGCGGATCGAAACCCGCTCTTCGAGCAGCAGCCGCAGCACCGTCATCAACACATCGACCGGCACCTTGTCGGGCACCAGCTCGTCGAGCAGGCGGCGGTTGGCCTCGGCCCGGGCGGGATCGGACAGGTTGGCAAATTCATCAAGCAGGCGGCGCAGCGCCTTCAAGCTGAGGAGCCGCGCGAAATTGCGTTTCATCACCTCAAGCAGATGGGTGGCGAGCACCTCGGTCGGGGTCACCACCGTTCCGCCCTGTAGTGCGATGGCCTCTTGGTCTTCGGTGGCGATCCAGCGAGCGGGCGCGCCATAGACAGGTTCGCTGACGTCTTCACCTGGCGGCAGTTCAAGCTCGGAGCCGGTCAGGATGGCCAACGCACGGTTTGGTCGCAGCCGGTCGCGCGCCTGTTCGACGCCCTGGATCCGCACCACGTAGGCACCGTTTGGAAGCGACGGATCGTCGGTCAGGCGAATCTCCGGCAGGATCAGGCCGTAGACGCTGGCGACGTGGTTGCGCATGTTGGCGATCCGCGCGTCAAGCCCAGTAGCCGGGTCGAGCACCATGGTTACCAGATCGGTGGCGAATTCGACGTGGATATCGTCGAGATCGAGCACATCGCCAATCGATTCGGCGCGAGGCTTGGCCGTGCCGGCCGCGTCGAGCGCGACGGCGGCGGCCTCAACCGCCTGTTTGCTGCGCCGATGGCCCCAATACGCCGCAGAGCCTAGGGCTATGGCGCCAAACACAAACGGCAGGAACGGCAGGCCGGGCACCAGGGCGAAAAGCGCCATCAGCACCGCCACGGTGGCAAGTGCGGGCGGGTACCGGCCAAGCTGGGTGAAAAGCGCGAGATCGGTCGCGCCGGTCGCGCCGCCGCGTGCGAGCAGGAGCGCGGAGGCAATCGAAATGATGACGGCCGGGATCTGGCTCACCAAGCCGTCGCCCACGGTCAGGATCGCGTAGGTCTCGAAGGCGCGGCCGATGTCCATGCCATGAATGGCGACGCCCATCACCAGGCCCATCACGATGTTGAGAATCGTGATCAGCAAGCCAGCGATGGCATCGCCCTTGACGAATTTCGATGCGCCGTCGAGCGAGCCAAAAAAGGTCGTTTCCGCCTGTTCGCGTTCGCGCCGCTCCTTTGCCTCTTCGTGGGTTATCGCACCCGAGGCAACGTCGGCGTCGATGGCGAGCTGTTTGCCCGGCATGGCATCGAGGGCGAAGCGCGCGCCCACTTCCGCCATGCGCCCGGCACCTTTTGTGATCACGATAAAATTGACGATCAACAGCACACCGAAGACAACGAGCCCCAGAAAAACGCTGCCCGACATCACGAAATTGGCAAACCCCTCGATCACGTTGCCAGCCGCGCCGGTGCCGGTATGTCCGTTGCCGATGATGAGCTTGGTCGACGAGACATTGAGCGAGAGACGCAACATCAGCGAGGCGAGCAGCACCGTGGGAAAGGCCGAGAAATCGAGCGGGCGCTCGATGAACAGCGTGACCGTAAACATCAGGATCGCCAGCGCGAACGAGGTGGCGAGGCCAACATCGAGCACCCAAGCCGGCATTGGCAGGATCATCATGACGATGATCGCCATGAGCGTGAGGGCGAGAAGGATCGTTGGTCGGAAGATTTGTGCGAACGCCATGATCATCCTCGCCGCCTAACTGGCGCCGTCAGCGCGAAACAGCGAGCGCGCCGACGGCTGTGTGGCGAGGGGCACAAGCGAGCCAAGCGCTGTGGCGCCCCCGGATTGCAGCAATGGGTAGGAATTCACCCGCACGCGGATCATCGGGGTTGATGGCGATGCGGGCTTGTCCGGGGCAACCGCCACCACGCGAAGCGGAAGATCATCCTCGTTCTGCAACTGCGCGCGGTATGCGGCAAACCGGGCCTTGTAACGGTCGGCATATTCCGGTGTGCGCGAATGGTACGCCCCGGCCGCCGCCTCCCAATCTCCCGTTTCCGCATGGAGTTCGAGCAAAAAACGGGCAGCATAGCGGGCGTTTTCCGCCGGATCGAACATGGCTTCGATCGAGGTGAAATTCTGTTGGTGCCACTTGTAGTTGATCTGAAAGCAGCCAACGTCGAAACTCCGCGCGCCGCGTTTGAAATGTTCGTCGACATAGGCGAGGGCCGCGTCTTCGGTTTCGAACCAGACACCCTTGCCTTCCATGTTCACGGTCCAGGGCCATGGTCTCGTTTCTCCGCCTCTTTCACGCCCTGTCTCGGTGAGAGAAATCGCCTTCAAGACCGAGACCGGCACGCCGGTTTCGGTCGCCGCCAGCACCGCGGCCCGATCGCAGATCAAGGACAAGTCGGAGCTCGCGGCAAATGCGGATGGCGCCTGCGAGGTCATTGCCATCACTGCCAATAGAAACATTGCGCCGGTCTTGCGGATCAGTGCACAGATCTTCGGCATGACCCAGATTCGGGCATACAAGGTTGGTCTGGGAGGCGGGTATTTGGCCTCGCCGACACGCTTTCCGCGCCGATCTCTGAGTCGCATTTGGTCACCGCATTTCTTGCGTGGTCGTTGTCAGACTAGCCTCGAAGGATTTACAATTGGTAACGCCCGTCGCTGTCAGGCGCCGGGCAGGTCGGGTGGAGGCGTGACGGTTTGCAATAGGTCGTCCAGGACCGCCCGCGTCGCCCGGCTTTCATCGACGAGTGCGCTTGCTCGGGCAAGTGGAGGTTGCGTTTCCGACGCTTCCGGCACGGAAGCCGGTGGCAAGGCGGCGTTTGCGAGGTCTGGCACCGTGGCGATTGGCGGCTCGGCCGCAAGAGCGAGACTCCCACCCATCAGCCCGGCCGCAGCGGCGAGCGCGCCGGAACGAGACGCCACATCTTTCCAGATACCGCCGCGCCATGCCGCTCGCGTGCTGTTGTCATCGAGGCCGATAGTGGCGAACAACCGGGCCGATTGCGCGAAATCTCCAGCCTGCTCCATTGCCTGCGCACGCAAATTCACGGCGTCGGCTCCCTCGAGCCCGGCGAGATATCCCACCGCGACCTCCGGGCGGCCTTCGATCATCGCCGCGTGGGCAAACAGGAGGCGGTCGGGTTTGTCCGGCATCGCTCCTTCACCACCAAGCACCCTGCGCGCCGGCGCGGCGAGCCCAAGCTCAAGAAACCGCCGGGCAATATCCCGCCGCACCGGCGCTGCCAAAGTGACGGTCTCGTCAAGATGAGCCACGGCCAATTTCAAGAATGTCGTGTCAGAGGCATCGCGTGACAGGGCGCTGAAAACATCGGCAACGAGCGGCGCGATGCGTTCGGTGGTGAACATTGCAGTGCCCTGTACGACGGCCAGCCGATCGAACGCACCTTCAAGGTCACCGCTCATGGCTCGCGCGCGAAGCTCCATCACGATCAACTCCGCACCTTGCTCGGTTCCCTTGCGCTCAAAGGCCAGGCTTTGCAGGAGCGAGATCTGCTCCCGCGCGATCGCTTCGCCATTTGCCAGCGCAGCCTCGACACGGCTGAGAAGTGCCACGGGCAGATCATCACTTTCCAGCGCTATGACCTTATCCAATTGTGCGGCGGCGCGCCCGGTTTCTCCTGCGGCGAGATCGAGGCGGGCCGAGAGAACATCGAGACCCGGATCGCGTTCTTCCGTTCCGCGCGCAATCGCATTGCGAATCCGTTCTGCCGTGGCAATATCGGCAATATCGAGGAACGCGTCGGCCAGTCCGGGGCCAAGGTGGCGGCGCAGGTGGCGCGGCAATCCGGCGAAAGCCAGGGTGATTGCCTCGGTATTGATCGATTGACCGCGGAACAACCGGGGCTGCGCCAGAGCGGCCCAAAGCGCGGTCGCCCCGTCACACGCCATTTGATCAATGAAGATTTCAGCCGTTTCGGCGTGGCCTGCATCAATAATTTCGGCCATTGCCGTGAGCAGATCGGGACGCACAACATCTGCGGAATACTGGCCGACAAGGGCCTTCGCCTCGGCTCCGAAGGTGATGTAGAGGTAATGTCGCGCCAGATCCGTCACGCCGACACCGTTGGCAAGGTCGAACTCACCTATGAGTCGTGAGCGAAAGGCGCCGATATCGGCACCGTTTTCGATCGGTCCGCCCCAGCCGGAAATATCGAACATTTCTGGATCGGTGCACGCCCCGCCTTCGTCTGTTGTCGCCCGATCCGGCATGTTGGCCGGCAAGGCGCGGTCAATCCCGGTTTCAATCGCGACATGTCCCCTGGGCGTGACAGCCAAGGTGGCTGCACGCGGCTGCTCCGGTGCCTCCGGCTCGGGCGCGGGGGGCGGCACCCTGTGTGTCGCCGCGAGGATATCACCCTCGATCTGGCTCATATCGGCTTCGATCAGGCCCTGTGACGCCGCCCGGGCTATCTGTTCGATCAACGCCGCCTCGGCCTCGGTTACACGTTCACGAGCGATTTGCTCAGGGGCACCGGCCGGTATCGGTTGATTCCTTTGCACGGTCCGGGCTGCAGCCGGGGCCCGCGCAGTCGCCGCCGATGGGCGGGATGCAGACGCCGTCGCCCCCTCGGCAGAGCGCGACGGTAGCAGTAGTGGCAAACCGGCACGCCCGCCGATATCGCGGTCACTCGGCAGAGCGGTGCCCAACTCGTTTACGGCTCGCGCAACCACGCGAGGGCCAAGCGCGGACCCTGATCCGGATGATGCGGCGGGCTCCGAAATTGCCAATGTGATCTCATAGGGTGAGGCGCTGAAGGGTGGCGGGCCGTCCTTGATATCCAGAACCACCCGGCCATCGCGCAGCACGAACGCATCGGCATGACAGCCACAGTCCACTGCGATGAACAGCCGACCGTCGCCACGATCCTCAAGTGCGCGGATCCGGGCGCGAGAGATGCGATCGAAGGCCGCGCGCAAGTCCCAGTGCAGATCGGTTCTCTCGGGGCGGAATTCATAGCCACCGTCGACTCGGCCGAACGCCCAGTCGGGAGCGCCATCAAAGTCCAGCACGAGGCGCGAAAAATCAGCGTGATCGCCGGACCGGACAACGACGGATTCCGCGCGGGCCAACAAAGGCCACAGGATCAGGAGGACTGCGAGAAGCCGGATCATGCCGCGTCTTTCTTGACCTCTTTCAGCGCCTCTTCGAGCTCGGAAAAGCTCGGGCGGAAATGGCTCGGCGTGTTTTGGCGCCCGACTTCGATGCAGATATTGGTGGAATGGTTATGCAGGTTGGCCACCAGCACTTCGCGGATAAGCTGGTAAAAGTGCGAATCTTCTTCGACCACCGTGGTGAGTTTGGCGGCAAAGGGGCCAACCAGACCATAAGCCAGAAAAACACCAAGAAAAGTGCCGACAAGCGCACCGCCGATCAACTTGCCGAGAATTTCAGGCGGCTGGTCGATCGACCCCATGGTCTTGATCACGCCCAGCACAGCGGCAACGATGCCGAGCGCGGGGAGCCCATCGGCAACCCCCTGCAGCGCGTGGCTGGAGTGCTCGGCGTGGTGCAGGTTGGCCTCCATCCGCTTTTCCAGCACCTCTTCCACCTGGTGCGGATCGTCATAGTTCATTGAGGCCGAGCGCAGCGTATCGCAGATCAGGTCAATCGCCTCATGGTCGGCGAGAATCCTCGGATACTTGGAGAAGATCGCGCTTTCCGAGGGTGTCTCGATATGTTCCTCCAGCGCGACGGCATTCTGGCGCGCCTGTCGGATCAACTCGAACAGGAGGCACAGCAAATCCTTGTAGTCCTCCGGCTTCCACTTCGGCCCCTTGAAGACGCGCCCGATGTCTTTCAGCGTGTGCTTGATCGCCGCGACATCATTGGAGATCACGAAGGCCCCGGCGGCGGCACCGCCGATCATGGTGAACTCGAAGGGCAGAGATTTCAGGATGATCGCCATCTTGCCGCCGGCAGCGATATAGCCGCCGAAAACCATCACGAAGATCATCGCGATACCGACAAAACCGATCATTCTGCACTTCTCCCAGTCACCGACCTTGCGTCAGACTCTCGCAAAAATAGTTTAACAAAGCCCCTACATCACTCCGCTCCTTGGACGCCTTTTATGGCTATCTCGTGGGTGCGTTGGCATTGCGGCCCGCGAGGAGAACGCTGATTGAATAGGCGTTTTCGGGTTCGAGCCGCGACATGATCGCCGCCGCCGCATCAGGACGCATCCGGGCAAGAAAACCGGCGGCGAATTCGGGCGCCATCGCTGCGAAAAGCGGCGCTGCCTCTTTAGGCTTCATGTTTTCATAGACCGCTGTGAGCCGCGCGAGGTCTTCTTCCGCCGCATTCGATGCGAGAGCCATCGTCGCCTCCAGAGAGGATTCGGCCGCTTTCAGCGCAGTCATGTTCCTGGCGATCTGCGCCTCGGCCACCGCAAGCGCCTGCATCCGATCCGAGACCGCCGCTTCGCGCACGCTCACCGCTGCCTCGCGGGTATCGAGCAGAGCCAGAACTTCGGCGATATCCGGCGGTGGCGCACAGTCATACGCGGTCGGATCGGTCACCGCGTCAGCGATTCCACTTGCAATCGCGAGCCCGGAGCCGCCGCTGAGCCGGAGGGCACCCGACGCCGCCAGCATAAGGGCGATGATCCACAGAACGCCGCGCGCGCCACGCCGTTTGCGTTTTTTCGGCGCGGTCGGCTTGGCATCTTGCCCGGTCGTTTCGGTTTTCGCCCTTGTCATCCCAACACCCCCCGACTCGCCGCGCGGCGGGTTGCAAACATTGGCGCCTCTGCTTGTGGCACCTTGGCCGTTTCCTGCCACCGGGCATCCTGTCGCGCTTCTGTCATCGCCTCCGGCGCCGCATTGGCGACCTCGCCCGCATCGGGCAGGTCGTGCAACGAAGCCATCATCAGCTCGAGCTTGCGCGCTGCGGCCTCGGCCCGGCTTGTCAGATCGGTGAGGGTGCGCGAGGATTCTCCGGCCGCCTTGCGCGCCGCATCGAGCGTGCGGGTCATATCGTCAACTTGCACCGACAGCACCGCCACGGCCCCGCCAACGCCGTTTTCGAGCGTGCTGAATCGCTTGAGGCGCCGCGCCAGAACCATGCAATAGATTGCCGCCCCGAGCGCACCCGCGCCGAGCAGGATGTCCGATGCCATCTGTATGATCTGGTTCATTCTGGCCTTCCTTTGCGCACTTCAGTTCAAGACGAATTCCATGATCAAGAGGTCACGCACGCGCCCCTCGCCAATCACGAGCTGGATCCGTCGCAACATCTGCGCGCGCAGGTTGATCAGCGCAGCCGGGTCTTCGAGATCGCCGATTGCGACGGCGCGCAGGTAGGAATTCAACACGTCCATCACGCGCGGCGTGAGCTTTGCCACGTCGCCCTCCGCCCCCGGCACCACCTCAAGTTCGGCGCGGAACCGCAGGTGCTGGTTGCGCGCGCCGGACCCAAGCGAGATCACCAGCGGCTCGAGCGCCACGAAGGCCACCGGTGGCAGCGCACCGATCGCCTCCACATGGGCCGCGCCGGCTGCGGCAGGCTCTTTGTGCGGCCCCAGGAGCACACCGGAATAGACGGCGTAGAAACCGCCGCCACCCAGCAACAAGGCGAGCACCAGGCCGACGATCAGCCCTTTCCCGCCCTTCTTTTTCGGCACTTCTGCCTGTTGACCGTCTACCGGCACATCCGTGTCTGCCATGGCTCTCTCACGAATTTCGTCGAATCGGTTATAGCCCGGCAGGAGCTAACCGATTGTTAAGAGCAATCGGCGAGAGTGCAGTGTGACGGGGGCAGAAGCCCGCTCGGAAAAGGAGCCACGTCGTGCAGCAATTGCTCGCAGTCTGGACCGCGCTCGACATGCGCAAGCGAATCATTGTCGTTGGGGCGACGCTGGCGATGTTTGTCGCCGTGCTCGGCCTCGCCCGAATGGCGGCGCAGCCGTCGATGGCGCTGCTCTACGCCGGGCTCGAGCCGGGGCCGGCCGGCGAGGTGATGGGCGCGCTCGAAGCGCGCAGCGTGGTTTCGCAGGTGCGCGGAGATGCAATCTATGTCGAGGCACCCAGACGAGACGAACTGCGCATGACGCTTGCCGCCGAGGGCCTGCCCAGCACGTCGGCGAAGGGGTATGAATTGCTCGACAATCTCTCGGGCTTCGGCACCACCAGCCAGATGTTCGACGCCGCCTATTGGCGCGCCAAGGAAGGCGAGCTCGCGCGCAGCATCGTCTCGTCGCCGCTGATCAGGGCGGCCCGGGTGCATATTGCCGTGCCAGATACCCAGGCGTTTCGCAACCGGGGGCAACCATCCGGCTCGGTGATGATTACACCAGCAGGCGATTCGCTCTCTGCTGCCCACGCCAAGGCCTTGAAATTCCTGGTGGCCTCAGCCGTTCCCGGGCTTGCGCCGGATGATGTGTCGGTGATCGACGCGCGCGGCGGGCTGATCCTCTCGGGCGAAGACATGGCTGGCGAAACCGACGCGGGCAACCGCGCCGAGATGCTGAAACGCAACGTCGAGCGGCTGCTGGAGGCGCGCGTCGGCTTTGGCAATGCTGTGGTCGAGGTGTCGGTCGATACCGTGACAGAGAGCGAGACAATCCTCGAGCGGGTGATCGATCCGGAGCGACGCGTGGCGATCGCCACGGAAACGGAAGAAACCGCCGCCGCCGCGTCGGACAGCGGCACAAACGGCGTGACGGTAGCTTCGAACCTGCCAAATAACGGGGCCGGGACGGCCGGCAAATCTTCGTCGAACAACACCACAACGAGCGAGCGCATCAATTACGAGGTGTCGGAAACCACGCGCGAGGTCAGCAAGGGGCCGGGCGCTATTCGGCGCCTCAGCGTCGCCGTGCTCGTTGACGGGCTCCAGAGCGTGAATGCCGCCGGGGAGCCGGCCTGGCAGCCCCGTGAAACGGGTGAACTCGACGCCTTGCGGGAGCTTGTTGCCTCCGCCGTGGGCTATGACGAAGCGCGGGGCGATACGATCACGATCAAATCCATGAAATTCGAGCCGATCACTGCGATTGGCACCGAGGCCACGGGCGGGGTTCTGTCTTCGCTGCAGCTCGATGCGGCCTCGCTGATCCGGGTCGTGGTGCTGGCGATCACGGCACTCGTGCTGGGCCTGTTCGTGCTGCGCCCGATTCTGGCGGCGCGCGTTGCCCTGCCGGCACCGACGAGCGCTCTTCCGCCACCGGATGGCCCCGCCGAAACTGGCGCGACCCTACCCGAGCTGCCCGAGCTGCCCGCGCTCAATGGCGAGATCGACGATGGCCGGCAGGGCGGTGGACCCGAGATGGCGGTGGTCTCGTCGAATTTCGGCTTTTCCGGCAAGGGCAGTGGCCTGCCCGCCCTTCCCGGTGCCTTGGAACGTGATCCTGTCGCACGGCTGCGCGCCCTGATCGAAGAGCGCCAGGCTGAAACGATCGAGACTCTGCGAGGTTGGATGGAAGATGATATCGAGGAAACTTCCTGATGTCCGCGCGCCTTTTTCTGGAAGAATTCACCCCGAACCCGCCTGCGCCGTCGCCAGCATCGCCGGCGCCAGCGACGACGATGGCCACCGCAGCCTCGCCAGAAATCGTCGAACAGGCACGGTTGGAAGGATACGAAGCAGGCTACAAGGCGGGATGGGACGATGCGGTGCGCGTCGAAGGCGAAAGTCAGGGCCGGATCGGCGCGGAGTTCGCTCGCAACCTCCAGGATCTCGGGTTCACCTTTCATGAGGCCCGCAGCCACGTGATGCAGGCACTCGAACCCCTGCTGACCGGCATGGTCGAGCGGGTGTTGCCCGAACTCGTCTCGCGCACTGTTGGCCAGACCATCGTCGAGGAACTGCTGCCGCTCGCCTCGCAGGCTGCCGATGCGCCGATTGATGTCGTGGTCAGTCCGGCCAGCCGCGCGGCGCTCGAGCCGATGCTGCGCGATGCCGCTGTGCCCTTCACAATTGTGGAAGAGCCAACGTTGGCCGAGGGCCAAGTATTCCTAAGGTCGGGCAAGATTGAAAGGCATATCGATTTCGCCTCCGCCGTCGACCAGATCGGCACCGCAATCAACGGACTTTACCAACTTAACGAAAAGGCATTCCGCAATGGATGACCACGCCCAACCCCTGGATGACACCAGCGCAAACAACCCGTTCACTCAGGTGCCGATCGAGATCGTCATCTCGGTGGGCAAGGCGCGGCCACTTGTGCGTGAGTTGTTGAGGCTGAAGCCTGACGCCGTTCTGCCGCTCGACCGAAAGGTGAGCGACCCGGTCGAGCTCTACGTCGGCGACAAGCTGATCGCCCGCGGCGAGTTGGAGGAGCTCGAGGGTGACGGGGCAGGCCAACTCGCGGTGCGGCTCACCGAGGTGGCCGACCTGAAGGCCGGGCTCTGAGCCATGGCCGGGCTTCGCCTCAGCGCCGCGCCCCGCGTCCCGCTTGCGGTATTAACCATGTTCCTGCTCCTGGTGGCATTGCCGGCCGGAGCGCAAGACATCTCGATCTCGCTTGGCGATGGCGGCGAAAGCCTTGCCACGCGGTCGATCCAGTTGATCGTGCTCATCACGCTGCTCAGCCTCGTGCCGGGCTTGGCGGTGATGATCACCGCATTTCCCTTCATCGTCACGGTTCTGTCGATCCTGCGCCAGGCAATCGGCCTGCAACAATCGCCGCCCAACATGCTGATCGTCTCGCTCGCGCTGTTTCTCACCTATTTCGTGATGGAGCCGGTTTTTTCCGAAGCCTGGATCAAGGGCGCCGAACCGTTTTCACAAGGGACCATGGAGCTTGAAGAAGCCTTTGTCGCCGGGCTCGAACCGTTTCGCGTGTTCATGGCCGACAGGATTGATGGCGAGACGTTTTCATCCCTTGCTAGCCTGCGCGAGAGCACCGAAGCAACCGCGCCTGATGCGCGCGCGCCATTATCTTTGCTCGTGCCATCGTTCCTGCTCAGTGAAATTTCGCGCGCTTTCCAGATCGGCTTTCTGGTTTTCCTGCCGTTCCTGATCATCGACCTCGTCGTTGCCGCCATCCTGATGTCGATGGGCATGATGATGGTCCCGCCGGCGATTGTTTCCCTACCCTTCAAACTCGCCTTCTTCGTCGTCGCCGACGGCTGGAGCCTCGTATCCGGCGCCCTCGTGCGCAGCTATTTCTAGCGCCTTGGGATCAGTCTCGCGCCAGCTTCGCCCGGCGGCACCACAAGCCTGGTTGCCGGGAATATGCTTGGCTCCTTGAACCGAATTTTGCCCGATCACACATTCTGAACGATGCAGCATCTGGCCTCGGAGCATGGCTCGGAACGCGGCGGCGATACCTGCCGGGGCTCCCAAGGCCGAGGAAGCGCATGAACGAAGACGGTCGCGGACCTGATACTCGATCTGGTCGTCCGGCAGGTTGCAGATCGCGCTTTGGACCAAGGTCTTGAACCGTGAGGCGCCGAACGCCACCGGTTCGAGTGAGTGGGCCGAACGGCCGCGTCCAACCGCTTGCGCCCCGCGCGGGACTTGCGCATTGCATCCGGCTTGCGCCAGACCAGCTCCAGCAAGGGCCGGAATTCGTCTCACGGCACCACGGCATCGATCTCGACCAGCGGATCCTTGTTGGGAACCAGGCTCGTATAACGTAAGCGTTCGCAGCAGATCACTGGGTTTTTCAGCTTGACGGCTTGAAGTTCCAGGGCATCAGGTCCTCGATGTGGTTTTGGGGATGACCATTGGCGATGGCGGTCAGGGTTGCCTTGAGGTAGGCGAAAGGCTCGACACCGTTGATCTTGCAGGTCTCGATCAGTGACGCGATGCGCCCCCACGCGATGCCGCCCTCGTCGTGGCTGGCAAAGAGTGCATTCTTGCGATTGAGCGCAATGGGACGGATCAGATTTTCAACCTTGTTGGA
>MNZL01000076.1 GCA_001873585.1 Rhodobacterales bacterium CG2_30_65_12
GAGGTCGACGATATTCTCGCCGCGCGCGACCGGCTGCAAGCCAAGGGCGCGCGCGTGCTCGGCACCGGAGAGCCAAGGGTCGGCGCCCATGGCAAGCCGGTGCTGTTTCTGCACCCGAAGGATTTTGCCGGCACCCTGATCGAGCTGGAGCAGGTCTGATGTCGATCACCGGCGGGATCGTTCTTTTCATCGTCGTCTGGTTTCTGACCATGTTCGTCATCCTGCCGATCCGGGCCCGCAGCCAGGCCGACGACGGCGAGGTGGTGCCCGGCACCCATGCCGGCGCGCCGGCCGACTTCCGGCTCGGGCGAACGATGCTGATCGTCACACTCTGGTCGGTGCTGGTCTGGGCGATCCTCGCCGCGATCATCCTGTCCGGCGTGATCTCGATCGAAGACCTTGACTGGCTCGGCGTGCTCGGCGAGCGGGTGCCAAACTAGCGCCTGTTGACTCGCGCGCGCCCGGCGCTTACATCCAGCACAATCCCGGAAGCCTTGTCTTCCGGTCCCATGGGCACAGGCCCGGGATCGCCCCCCGTCAGCGCGGATGCGCCCACGGGGGCGCTCGCCGTTTGGAGCCCCGCGCGCGCCGCCCTATCGTCTTGGGGCAAAGAGACAACGGCAAAGGAGCCGAAACATGTTCGAAAGCCTCTCAGACCGCCTGTCTGGCGTCTTCGACCGCCTGACCAAGCAGGGCGCTCTCTCTGAAGGCGACGTGAAAACCGCGCTGCGCGAGGTGCGGGTGGCGCTTTTGGAAGCCGATGTGAGCCTGCCCGTGGCGCGCGATTTCGTCGCCCGGGTGCAGGCCAAGGCGACCGGGCAGGCTGTGACCAAATCCGTCACCCCCGGACAGCAGGTCGTCAAGATCGTGCATGACGAGCTGGTGGCGGTGCTCACTGGCGCGGGCGATCCCGGCCGCCTCAAGATCGACAATCCGCCCGCGCCGATCCTGATGGTCGGCCTGCAGGGCGGCGGCAAGACCACCACCACCGCCAAGATCGCCAAGCGCCTCACCGAGCGCGAGGGCAAGCGCGTGCTGATGGCCTCGCTCGACGTCTACCGCCCCGCAGCAATGCAGCAACTCGAAGTGCTGGGCGTGCAGATCGGCGTCGATACGCTGCCGATCGTGCCCGGCGAAAAGCCCGTCGACATTGCCCGGCGCGCCAAGACACAAGCCGCGCTCGGCGGCTACGATGTCTACATGCTCGACACCGCCGGGCGGCTCCACATCGACGAAGCCCTGATGGGCGAGGTCGAACAGGTCTCGGCCGTGGTTTCCCCGCGCGAAACCCTGCTGGTGGTCGACGGGCTCACCGGCCAGGTGGCCGTCGAGGTGGCGCAGGAGTTTGATGCCAAGGTGGGCATCTCCGGCGTGGTGCTGACGCGGATGGACGGTGACGGGCGCGGCGGTGCGGCGCTGTCGATGCGCGCCGTCACCGGCAAGCCGATCCGCTTCGTCGGCCTCGGCGAGAAGATGGACGCGCTCGAAACCTTCGAGCCCGAGCGCATCGCCGGCCGAATCCTCGGCATGGGCGATATCGTCGCCCTGGTCGAAAAGGCGCAGTCCACGCTCGAAGCCGAGCAGACCGAGCGGATGATGCGCCGGTTCCAGAAGGGCCAGTTCAACATGAACGACCTGCGCATGCAGCTTGAGCAGATGCAGAAGATGGGCGGCATGGAAAGCGTGATGGGCATGATGCCCGGCATGGGCAAGATGGCCGGGCAGATGAAAGACGCGGGGCTGGACGACAAGATGATCGCCCGCCAGATCGCGCTGGTCAACTCGATGACGAAGCGCGAGCGCGCCAACCCCGCCCTGCTGCAAGCCAGCCGCAAGAAGCGTATCGCCAAGGGCGCGGGGCAAGAAGTTTCCGAGATCAACAAACTTTTGAAGATGCACCGGCAGATGTCGGACATGATGAAGAAGCTCGGCAAGATGGGCAAAGGCGGGATGCTTAAGCAGGCGATGAAGGGGATGTTTGGGGGCAAGGGGCCGGGCGGCGGGATGCCCGGCGGCATGCCCGACTTGAACGACCCACAAGCGATGGAAGAGGCCGCCAAGGCGCTACAGGGTCGGATGCCCGGTGGCTTGCCCGGCCTCGGCGGCGGCATGAACCTTCCCTCCGGGCTCTCGGGCTTTGGCAAGAAGAAGTAACGTGACCGCCACGCCCGCATATCCCCACGAGGCACCGCCCAGCGGCCCCGCCGCCGCCTTCGCGGCACGGCTGCAGGCGCTCCTGCCACAGCTGGAGACGCCGCGCCTGGTGCTGCGGGCGATCACGATCGCGGATTTTCCCGGTTTCTTCGAGATCTTCGCGCACCCGACCCGCTCCAGGGCCCTCGGCGGCCCGTTCAACCGCTCCGGCGCGTGGGACGAGTTTACCGAATGCGTGTCTGGCTGGCTGCTGCGCGGCCATGGTGGCTGGGCAATCGAGGAAAAGCGCGGCGGCGCGCTTCTCGGCTTCACCCTTGTGCACATGGAGTATGGCGACCGCGAGCCTGAGCTTGGCTGGTTTCTCACCGAAGCCGCCGAGGGCAACGGCTTCGGCTTCGAGGCGGCCGAGGCGGCGCGCGCCCATGCGCTCGACCGCCTCCACCTGCCGGCGCTGGTAAGCTACATGGACCCCGACAATACCCGCTCGGCCCGCCTTGCCGAACGCCTCGGTGCGGTCCGCGATCCCGCCGCCGAAGCCGAGGTGTCGGCGCTGGCGGGTGAGCCGGTCATGGTCTACCGGCACTGGCCGCCCGCCGACGAAGACGGCGGCATGGAGGCCTACGCATGAATGCTGTCACACTCTTCCCGGTCGGGCTGTCCACCGAGCGCCTCATGCTGCGCACCCCCGAGATGCGCGATTTCGACGCTTTCGCGACCTGGGTCGCCTCGCCCCGCTCGCAGCGGTTCGGGGGCCCCGGCAGCCGCAACGACGCCCGCGAGGGGTTTGATTTCATGCGCGATCACTGGGCGCGCAAGGGCTTTGGCTATTTCCACGTCGCGCTTGCCGCCACCGGCGAGGCGGTGGGGCGTGTTGGCATCAGCCACCCCGAACACCGGCCCGAGCCCGAGGTGGCCTATGGCCTTTATGAAGACCGGTTCGAGCACCAGGGCTTCGCCACCGAAGCCGCCATCGCCGTGCGCGATTGGGGCTATGACGTGGCCGGACTGGCCACGCTGGTAAGCTACATTTCCGCCGACAACGCCGCTTCGATCCGGCTGGCGGCCCGCATGGGCGCCCGCCCCGACGGCACCACCCAAGGCCGCGACGGCACGACCCAGCTTGTTTACCGCCATGTTGCCCCGGCAGACCGGGAGGCACGCGCATGACCGCCCCCGCGATCCCCGTGCTCACCACCGAACGGCTCACCCTGCGCGCCCAGCGCCCGGCGGATTTTGACACCTTCGCGGCGTTCTACGGCTCCGAGCGCAGCTGGGGCATGGGGGGCCCGCTTGACCGCCCCTCCGCCTGGCGTCTGTTCGCCGCCGAGCTCGGCCACTGGCAGATCCGTGGCTACGGGTTCTGGATGGTCGATGTGAGCGAAACCGGCCAGACCGTTGGCCAGATCGGATTCTGGAATCCCGAGGGCTGGGCCGAGGTCGAGATCGGCTGGGCGATGTTCGAGGGCTCCGAGGGCAAGGGCTACGCCTTCGAGGCGGCGCAGGTCGCAAGGCGCTTTGCCTATGACGAACTTGGCTGGGGGCCGCTCACCTCGGTGATCGTGCCCGGCAACACCCGCTCGGAGGCGCTGGCCCGTCGGCTCGGCGCCAAGCCCGAGCGCGATTGGACCTCTCCCAGCGGCAAGCCGGCGGTGATCTGGCGCCACCCCGGGCCGGGGGAGATCACGCCATGACCGATATCCAAGGCAAGGAGAGCCCGATGACCGATGACGCCGCCCGCGCCGCAGCGATCCTCAAGGCGCACCGCGCCTCGATCGACCGGCTCGACGCGATCCTCGTCTATACCCTTGGCGAACGTTTCAAGCACACCCAGGCGGTGGGCAGGCTCAAGGCCGAGCACGACCTTCCCCCGTCCGATCCGGCCCGTGAAGCGGCCCAGATCGCTCGGCTCGAAGAATTGGCGAAGGAGGCCGACCTCGACCCCGATTTCGCCAGGAAGTTACTCAACTTCATCATCGCTGAAGTGATTCAGCACCACCAAAAACACCTCGAACAGGGGTCGTAAGACCTCGCCAGAGCCAGCAAACAGGAGATACCCCCATGGCTATGAAAATCCGTCTCGCCCGCGGCGGCACCAAGAAACGCCCGCATTACGCAATCGTCGCAACCGACAGCCGCATGCCGCGCGATGGCCGCTTCATCGAAAAGCTGGGCACCTATAACCCGCTGCTGCCGAAGGATTCGGAAGACCGTGTGCGGATGAACATCGACGCGGTGAAGGCCTGGCTCGACAAGGGCGCCAAGCCGACCGACCGCGTGGCCCGCATGCTTGAAGCTGCCGGCGTGATCGAGAAGACCGCGCGCGCCAACCCGAACAAGGGCGCTCCGGGCAAGGCCGCGCAGGAGCGCGCCGAGCAGAAGGCCGCGAAAGCTGCCGCCGCGGCCGAAGCCGCGGCCGCCCCGGCCGAGGAAGCTCCCGCAGAGGAAGCCCCGGCTGAACAAACCGCTGAATAAGCGGCGCAAACGGCCATGATTCCGGCGCGGGGCCTTTGCGGTTCCGCGCCGCTTTATTTTGGAGACAGGCATGAGTGATGCGCGCATCTGTGTCGGCGCCTTTGGGGGCGCCTTCGGGGTGAAGGGCGAAGTGCGGCTGAAGAGTTTTACCGCCGCGCCGGAGGCGATCGCCGACTACGGCCCGTTGCACGACGAGGCCGGGGCGCGGGTGTTCGAGGTCGAGATCACCCGACCGATCAACAACGGCTTCGCGGCCCGCGTAACCGGCGTGGCCAGCAAGGAACAGGCCGACGCGCTGAGGGGTGTGCGGCTGTTCGTCGACCGCGCGGCGCTACCGAGCCTGCCCGACGACGAATTTTACCATGCCGACCTGATCGGGCTCGAAGTGGTCGATACCGGCGGGCGTGTGCTCGGCCGTGTGAGCGCGGTGCACAACCACGGCGCGGGCGATCTGATCGAGGTCAGCGGAGCGGGGCTCAAAACCCCGGCGCTCCTGCCCTTCACCCGGGCCGTCGTGCCCACCATTGATCTTGCCGCCGGCCGGATCGTTGCCGATCCGCCCGAGGAGGTCTTTCCGGAATGACCAGGGTGATCGTCCACGCCGGGTTTCACAAGACCGGCACGACGAGCCTGCAGGACTACCTCACACAGCACCGCGCCACCTTCGCGCCGTGGTTTGCCTACTACGGGCCGGGCGAGTTTCTAAAAGCCGGGGCCAAGGCCCGCGTTTATGCACAGCATCCGTTTGCATGGCGGCTGTGGGCGTTTCGCCGCGCCTTCCGCCGCTTTCTTTCGGGCATTGAAGACGGCGAAACCATCGTGCTCTCGCGCGAAAACTTTTCCGGCAACATGCCGGGCCACCGCGATTGGCGGGGCCGGTCGCTGGTCGATTTCAAGGCCGCTGCGGTGCCGCTTTTGCGGGTGATCCGCGCCGAG
>MNZL01000145.1 GCA_001873585.1 Rhodobacterales bacterium CG2_30_65_12
TCGGGGCGCAAGGATATCGAGGTGGTCGCCATCAACGATCTCGGCCCGGTCGAGACCAACGCCCACCTCATCCGATACGATTCGGTGCATGGCCGCTTTCCCGGCACCGTTACGGTGAAGGGCGATACGATCGACGTTGGCCGTGGCCCGATCAAGGTAACCGCGATCCGCGATCCCAAGGAGCTGCCCTGGGGCGATGTGGATATTGCGCTCGAATGCACCGGCATCTTCACCGCGCGTGACAAGGCCGCATTCCACCTCGAAAACGGCTCCAAGCGCGTGCTCGTCTCGGCCCCCGCTGCCGGTGCCGACAAGACCATCGTTTTTGGCGTCAACCACGATGCGCTGACGGCTGACGATCTGGTGGTCTCCAACGCTTCGTGCACCACCAACTGCCTGTCGCCGGTGGCCAAGGTGCTCAACGATACCGTCGGCATCACCCGCGGCTTCATGACCACGATCCACTCCTACACCGGCGACCAGCCGACGCTCGACACGATGCACAAGGATCTCTACCGCGGGCGCGCTGCGGCCATGAGCATGATCCCGACCAGCACCGGCGCCGCCAAGGCCGTGAGCCTGGTGTTGCCGGAGCTTGACGGCAAGCTCGACGGCGTGGCGATCCGGGTGCCGACGCCGAACGTCTCGGTGGTCGATCTCACCTTCGAGGCAGGCCGCAATACAACGGTGGAAGAGATCAACGCCGCGATCCGCGCCGCCGCCGATGGCCCGATGAAGGGCATCCTCGGCTACACCGACGAGGCCAACGTTTCGATCGACTTCAACCACGATCCGCATTCGTCGACCTTCCACATGGACCAGACCAAGGTGATGGACGGCAACTTTGTCCGCATCCTGAGCTGGTATGACAACGAATGGGGCTTCTCCAACCGCATGGCCGATACCGCCGTGGCGATGGGCAAGCTGATCTAGAACTCGATCCGAGAAGTGGGCGCCGGTTATCGGACCAAATCGAGTGCTCAAAAAAGGAATCTGACACATGGCACTTATTTCGCTTCGTCAACTGCTGGACCACGCCGCCGAACATTCCTACGGCGTGCCGGCTTTCAACATCAACAACATGGAGCAGGGCCTTGCGATCATGGTCGCGGCCAAGAAGGTGGATAGCCCGGTGATCCTCCAGGCCTCGCGCGGAGCGCGCTCCTATGCCGGCGACATCATGCTCAAGCACATGATCCAGGCGCTTGCCGAGATGTATCCCGATATTCCGATCGTGATGCACCAGGACCACGGCAACAACGAGCAGACCTGCCTTTCGGCGATCCGCCACGGCTTTACCTCCGTGATGATGGATGGCTCGCTTCAGGCCGACATGAAATCTCCGGCGGATTGGGATTACAACGTCGATATCACCGAGCGCGTGGCGCGGATGGCGCATTGGGTCGGGGCTTCTGTTGAGGGCGAGCTGGGCGTGCTCGGCAACCTGGAAACCGGCATGGCGGCCAAGGAAGACGGCTCGGGCGCCGAAGGCAAGCTCGACCACAGCCAGCTTCTGACCGATCCCGATGAGGCCGCCGAGTTCGTCAAGCTCACCAAGGTCGACGCGCTGGCAATCGCCTGTGGCACCAGCCACGGCGCTTACAAGTTCAGCAAGAAGCCCACCGGCGAGACGCTGGCGATCAGCCAGATCGAGAAGATCCACGCCAAAATCCCGCATGTGCACCTGGTGATGCACGGCTCGTCATCGGTGCCGCAGTATCTGCAAGATCTGATGAACGAACATGGTGGCGAAATGCCGCAAACCTACGGTGTGCCGGTTGAAGAGATCGAGCGCGGCATCAAGTCTGGCGTGCGCAAGGTGAATATCGACACCGACAACCGGATGGCGCTCACCGGCCAGTTCCGCAAGGTGGCGATGGAGAAGAAGGGCGAGTTTGATCCGCGTAAATTCATGATTCCGGCCATGGCAGAGATGGAAAAGCTCGTGATCGACCGTTTCGAGCGTTTCGGCACCGCCGGCAATGCCTCGAAGATCAAGCCGATCGACCTCGACGATATGGCCAAGCGCTACGCCGACGGTTCGCTCTGACAAGCAACACCACGCGGGCGCGCCGGAGCTCTGGCCGCGCCCGCTGCAAGGGGGAGCCTCGCGGCCCCCGCATGGAACAGGAGGATCCAAATGGACCAATCCAAACGCTACGCCAATCTTGATCTGGAGGAAAAAGATCTGATTGCCAAAGGCCGCCACGTGCTGGTCGCCTACATCATGAAGCCCAAGGCCGGCCACGGCTACCTTGAGACCGCCGCGCACTTTGCCGCCGAAAGCTCGACCGGCACCAACGTGGAGGTCTCGACGACCGACGATTTCACCCGCGGCGTCGATGCCCTCGTCTACGAGATCGACGAAGCCAGGGAGCTGACCAAGATCGCCTACCCGGTCGAGCTGTTTGACCGCAACATCATCGACGGGCGCGCCATGCTCGCCTCGTTCCTGACCCTGACCATCGGCAACAACCAGGGCATGGGCGACGTTGAATATGCCAAGATGCATGATTTCTATGTGCCGCCGGCCTACCTGCGCCTGTTCGATGGCCCCTCGACCACCATCGCCGATCTTTGGCGGGTGCTTGATCGGCCGGTGGTTGACGGCGGGTTCATCGTCGGCACGATCATCAAACCCAAACTGGGCCTGCGGCCGCAGCCCTTTGCCGATGCCTGCTATGATTTCTGGCTTGGCGGCGATTTCATCAAGAATGACGAACCGCAAGGCAACCAGGTGTTTTCGCCGCTGAAGGAAACCGTGCGGCGGGTTGCCGACGCGATGAAACGCGCGCAGGACAAGACCGGAGAGGCCAAGCTGTTTTCCTGGAACATCACCGCTGACGACTACCGCGAGATGATCGCGCGCGGCGAATACATCCTTGAAACCTTCGGCCCCGATGCCGACCATATTGCCTTCCTTGTCGACGGCTACGTTGCCGGGCCGCAGGCGATCACCACCGCGCGGCGGCATTTCCCCAAGCAATACCTGCACTTCCACCGTGCCGGCCACGGCGCCGTGACCAGCCCCAGCGCCAAGCGCGGCTATACCGGCTTTATCCTGGCCAAGATGGCGCGGCTTCAGGGCGCTTCAGGCATTCACGTTGGCACCATGGGCTATGGCAAGATGGAAGGCGACAAGGGCGACACGGTGATCGCTCACATGATCACCGAAGACAGCGTGACCGGCCCCTATTTCCATCAGGAGTGGCTGGGTATGAACCCGACCACGCCGATCATCTCGGGCGGGATGAACGCGCTGAGGATGCCCGGTTTTTTCAAGAACCTCGGCCACTCGAACCTGATCATGACAGCGGGCGGTGGCGCGTTTGGCCATTTTGATGGCCCGGCGGCAGGCGCGATCTCGCTGCGCCAGGCCGAGCAATGCTGGAAGGAGGGTGCGGACCCGGTCGCGTTTGCCAAGGAGCACCGCGAATTTGCCCGCGCCTTTGAGAGCTTCAGCAAAGACGCCGATGATCTCTACCCCGGCTGGCGCAAAGCGCTGGGCGTGTGATAAACCTTCACGGGCGGCAGGCCATTGGCTTGCCGCTCACCCCAAATTCAGGGAGACGAACATGTCGTTTGACCGTTCCATCAAGATCGCCCCGTCGATCCTTTCGGCCGATTTCGCCAATTTCGGCCAGGAGATACGAGCGATCGAGGCGCAGGGCGCCGACTGGGTGCATGTTGACGTGATGGACGGGCATTTCGTGCCCAATCTCACCTTTGGCCCGCCCGCCGTGAAGGCGTTTCGCCCGCATGTGACCACCTTCATGGACGTGCACCTGATGATCGCGCCGGTCGATCCCTATATCGAGGCTTATGCCGAGGCCGGGGCCGACATGATCACCGCGCACCTCGAAGCCGGGCCGCACATCCACCGCACGTTGCAGGCGATCAAGGCCACCGGCAAGATGGCCGGCGTGAGCCTGAACCCGGGCACACCCGCCGAGAGCATCGCCGATCTGCTTGATGTCGTTGACATGGTGCTGGTGATGACGGTGAACCCAGGCTTTGGCGGCCAGAAATTCCTGCCACTTGGGATCGAGAAAACCCGCAAGATCCGCGAGATGATCGGTGATCGTCCAATCCACATCCAGGTGGATGGTGGCGTGACGCCTGAAACGGTCGGCGCGCTGGCCGCAGCCGGGGGCGATGTGTTTGTGGCCGGCTCTGCGGTGTTCAAAGGCGGTTCGGTGGATAACCCCGCGCCCTATGGCGACAACATCCGCGCCATTCGTGCGGCGGCGGTGAAGGCCCTGAAATAGCGCAAACGCGGGGCCGTGTGCTCTGGCGCGCGGCCTTGCGAGACAGGGAGACAAACATGGCGGCAATTCCCCCGGTTTGCGATTTTGGCGCGGCGATCACGGATTTCAGCCTGCCCGACCCTGCCACCGGCAAGCCCGTGAGCCTCGCCGATGTGAGCGGCGAAAACGGCACGCTGGTGATGTTCATCTGCAACCACTGCCCCTATGTGCGGGCGGTGATCGACAGGATCGTGCGCGACGCGAAAGCCTTGCAGGCGCTGGGCGTCGGCGTGGTGGCGATCAGTGCCAACGATGTGGCGGCCTACCCCGAGGATGCGCCCGAGCAGATGGTGACGATGGCCGAGAAAAACGGCTTCACCTTCCCTTATCTCTATGACGAGTCTCAGGAGGTTGCCCGCGCCTTCGAGGCCGTCTGCACCCCTGATTTTTTTGGCTACAACGCTGCCGGCAAACTGCAATACCGTGGCCGCCTCGATGCCTCGCGCCGAGAAGCCGGTCCGGCCGATTTACGCCGGGATCTGTTCGAAGCGATGAAACAGGTGGCCGAGACCGGCAAAGGCCCGAAAGAGCAGGTCGCCTCGATCGGCTGCTCGATCAAGTGGAAAGAATAGCGCCATGCGTATCGTCTTCGATCTCGACGGCACGCTTGTCGATAGCGCGCCAGACATAATGGTTGCCGCCAACAAGATGCTCGCGGGCGAGGGGGTTGCGCCGCTCGACCTGGCCACGATCACCTCGTTCATCGGCAACGGTCTGCCCAAGCTCGTTGAGCGGGTGATGCGCGCCCGGGGCCTTGCGCCGTCGCAGTTCGAGCGGCTCCACGATGAAGTAAAAGACTTCTACAATGCCGCCCCGGCCGACGAGAGCGCGCCGATGCCGGGTGTTGTGGCGCTCCTCGAAAAGCTCAAGGCCGATGGCCACCGGCTTGGCGTTTGCACCAACAAACCCGAGCAACCGGCGCGCCGCTTGCTGGACTTGCTCAAACTTGCGCCGTTTTTCGAGACCGTCGTGGGCGGCGATTCCCTCCCGGAAAAAAAGCCCCACCCGGCACCGCTCAACCTCGCCTTTGAGCAACTGGGGGCGGGCGCGCGGCTTTATGTCGGCGATAGCGAGGTGGATGCCGGGGTGGCGCTGGCCGCCGGGGTGCGTTTTGCAATCTACGCGCAAGGCTACCGCAAGCAGGCGATCGAGAGCCTGGCGCACGATTTTCGTTTCGATCACTTCGAGGAGCTCGCCCCGATTATCGCCGCCTTGCCCGCGACGGAGACGGCGGCATGAGGCTCAAGGCGCTGATATTCGATGTCGACGGCACGCTCGCCGAAACGGAAGAGGCCCATCGCGCGGCCTTCAACCGCACGTTCGAGGCGCATCGCCTCGGCTGGCACTGGACAATGGACGATTACCGCTGGCTGCTCAAAACCACCGGTGGCAAGGAGCGGATGCGGGCTTGGCAGGATCAACTGCCCGACGGCGCGCGCCGACTGACCGATAGCGAGATCGCGGCGCTGCACAAGGAAAAGACGGCGCATTATGGCGAGATCCTTGCGACGGGCGAACTGGTGCTGCGC
>MNZL01000102.1 GCA_001873585.1 Rhodobacterales bacterium CG2_30_65_12
GGGGTTTGCCACCCCCGGACCCCCGGCGAGTATTTTCGCCAAGAAAAAGCGGAGGCCGGTTTGTTTGATGCGACCGGGATATGTGGTGTGCAATGGTGACGAGCCGCTTCGGCGGGTGGTTTCGGCGTCAAGGTTAACCGCCGTTAAGGTGAATGCCTATTGAGGTCAACGCCAGAGAGGGCGGCGATGCGTTTGCCGAAGCTGTCCTGTTGGATGGCGCGCGCGTGGGATGTCGTCGGTGCGCCGATTTTTTTGTTGGGTCGGCTGAGGGCGGGCTTGGGTTGCGGCTGGAGGCGTTTACAAAGGCCTTTGGGGCGGGCGATTCCGGCCCGGAAGAGGTAGCGGCTACCCCCTTGGCATGAAGGCCAGCCGGATCAGCGCGCGCTCCATCAGCGCGGCGGCGGGCGCGCGCGAGGACGAGCGCAGTTGCAGATCGGTGTCGATCAGCATTTCCAACGCCTCTTCCAGCCGGCGCACGCCCCAGGCCTGGGCCTGGCGAATCATCCGGTCGCGTGCCTTGAAGTGCACCGGCGGGCGGGCGCGGGCGATGCCCTTGGCCGGGCCTTCGGGATCGCAAGCCGCAAGATGCAGGGTGCGGAAATGCCGGGTGGCGTTGATGCAAAGCCCCACCGGCTGCACGCCTTGCGCTTCAAGCCGTGCCATCAGGGGGCCCAACTCGGCGAACCGGCCCTCGGCGGTGGCGTGCAGCACGTCGTCCATCTCGGCTTCCGTGGAGGCGGGCGCACAGGCGAGCACGTCGGCGGGGGTGGTCGGTGTGGGATCGCCCAGCTTGTAGAGCCCGAGCTTTTCGATCGTCTGTCGGAAATCGCCGGGATCGAGCGCGCGCGAGAGGTTGGTGATATCGGTCATCGCTTCGGGTGCGATTTGGCCGAGCCCCGCCTTTGCAAGCGTGGCCGCGATCTCTTCCCGAGTCGGCGGATCGTCGTAAATACCTGCTGCGTAAGCGTTTTTGTGGCTCTCGAAATACTTTCGCAGGGCCGAGCGCGGGGTTAGGGTGCCCGCCGTTACCACCACCGTGGCATCGCCCGCCTGCCAATCGTCCAGCGCCGGGATGATCTGCCTGGCCAGCGTGTCGGTCGCGTCTTCGATGAAGGCCACGCGCGGGCCGGGGAAGAAGCTTTGCGCCTTGATCGCGTCCGCCAAGCGCGCCGGATCCTTGCGCAGATCGGCGGCGGGAATACGGGTGAGCCGCATTTCCTCTTCGCCTTGCGGGCCGACGAGCCCCGCGATCAGCTCCTGCCGCTTGAGCGCCACGCGCATCGCATCTGCGCCATGGATCAGCACACCCGTCCGGCCCTGATCGGGCCTGGCAAAGAAGCGGGCGGCGTCGCGCGGCGGGAGCTTCATGGATTACGCCACCACGTTGACGATCCGGCCCGGCACCACGATCACCTTTTTCGGCGCGGCCCCGCCAAGCGCGCGCTGCACCCCGTCGGTGGCCAACGCAAGCGCCTCGATCTGGCTTTTCGCCATATCCTTGGCCACAGTGATCTCGTCGCGCCGCTTGCCGTTTACCTGGATCGGCAGCGTGACGGTATCGTCAACCAGCAGCGCAGGATCGGCAACCGGCCAGGGTGCGTTGGCCACCAGGCCTTCGCCGCCGAGACGCGCCCAGATTTCTTCCGCCAGGTGCGGCGTCATCGGCGCCATGAGCTGCGCCATGACCTTCATTGCGGCGCGCTTTGCCTCGGCCCCGGCGGGCGATTTCGCCAGCGTGTTGGTGAAGGCATAGAGCCGCGCGATCGAGGTGTTGAACAGGAAACCGTCGATGCCCTTGGTGACCGCGTCAATCGTCTTGTGCATCTCGCGCAGGAGCGCCTCGTCACCCTCGCCCGTGCCGCTCATCCCGGCGATCTCGTCGGCCATGCGCCAGACCCGGGCGAGGTGCTTGGCCGCCGCCTCGGCGCCGGCGGCCGTCCACTCCACATCGCGCTCCGGCGGGCTGTCGGACATCACGAACCAGCGCGCGGTATCGGCACCGTATTGCTGCACGATGTTGACCGGATCGACCACGTTGTTTTTTGACTTCGACATCTTGGCGGAGGGAATCACTTCGACTTGCGCACCAGTGGCTTTCACAAAGCCTTTGCCGTCTCGCAAATCGACGTTCTCGGGGTAGTGGTAGACCGGGCGACCTGCATCATCGCGCGTCTGATAGATCGCGTGCGTCACCATGCCTTGCGTAAACAGCGCGTTGAACGGCTCCTTGCACTTTTCCGGCAAGTGCCCGGTGAGGTGCATCGCGCGGGCGAAGAAACGCGAATAGAGCAGGTGCAGGATCGCGTGCTCGATGCCGCCGATATATTGATCGACGTTCATCCAGTACTCCACGTCTTCGGCCACCGTGGGTGTATCGGCGTGCGGATTGGTGAAGCGGGCATAATACCACGAGCTGTCGACGAAGGTGTCCATCGTGTCGGTCTCGCGCTGGGCCGGGCCGCCGCAGCTTGGGCAGGTGCAGTGGCGCCAGGACAGGTGGCGGTCGAGCGGGTTGCCGGGCGTGTCGAAATTCACGTCATCGGGGAGGGTGACGGGGAGGTTTTCTTTTTTCTCCGGCACAGCGCCGCACATGTCGCAATGGACGATGGGAATCGGGCAGCCCCAGTAGCGCTGGCGGGAGAGCCCCCAATCGCGCAAGCGGTATTGGGTAACGCCTTTGCCCCAGCCTTGCGCTTCGGCGAAGCGAATCGTGGCGTCGATGGCGTCTTCGCCAGTCGCCACGTCCAGCCCCGCGAAGTGGTTGACCCATTTCACCTTTTCTGATTTCGGCGGCACGAAAGCCTCGCGCTCTACCGGCTTGGGCTCGTCGACGGCGAAGAAGGAGTCGACCACTGGCAGGCCATACTTCCGGGCGAAATCAAGGTCGCGCTGGTCATGGGCAGGGCAGGCAAAGATCGCGCCGGTGCCGTAGTCCATCAAGATGAAGTTGGCGATCCAGACCGGCAGTTGCCAATCAGGATCGAGCGGGTGCGTGACCCGCAGCCCGGTGTCCATCCCCAGCTTTTCCGCTGTTTCGATTGCTTCCGCCGTGGTGCCGCCCTTGCGGCACTCGGCGACGAAAGCAGCGATCTCGGGGTTCTCGGCTTCCAGCCGCCGCGCGATCGGGTGATCGGGCGAAATCCCGACAAACGAAGCGCCCATCAGCGTGTCGGGCCGGGTGGTAAACACCTCGATGGCCTCGCCCTCGCCGACCGGCTGGAACGCAAGGCGCAGGCCCTGGCTCTTGCCAATCCAGTTGGCCTGCATCAGCCGCACCTTTTCCGGCCAGTGCTCCAGCCCGTCGAGCGCCTCCAGCAGCTCCTCGGAAAAATCGGAGATCTTGAAAAACCACTGGGTAAGCTCGCGCCGCTCCACCTCGGCGCCCGAGCGCCAGCCCTTGCCGTCGATCACCTGTTCGTTGGCCAGCACGGTCATGTCGACCGGATCCCAGTTGACCACCGCGTTCTTGCGGTAGACCAGGCCCGCCTTCAGCATGTCGATAAACATCGCCTGCTGCTGGCCGTAGTATTCGGGATCGCAGGTGGCAAACATCCGGCCCCAGTCGAGCCCGAAGCCGAGCGGCTTCATCTGCGCCACCATCGTGTCGATGTTGTCATAGGTCCAGGTTTTAGGATGCCCTCCGCTCGCCATCGCGGCGTTTTCGGCGGGCATTCCGAAGGCGTCAAACCCCATCGGGTGCAGCACGTTATGCCCGGTGGCCAGCTTGTAGCGCGCCACCACATCGCCCATCGTGTAATTGCGCACATGGCCGATGTGGATGCGGCCTGACGGGTAGGGAAACATCTCAAGCACATAATACTTGGGCTTTGCGGTATCGCGCCGCGCCGCGAAGGTGCCGGTTTCATCCCAGGCCTTCTGCCATTTCGGCTCGATAATGCTTGCGTCGTAGCGCGACATGTTGGTCTCCGGATATGTAAACGCCGGGCGAGGGGCCCGGCGTTGGTGTAGGCAGATGATACCCTGCGGTCCAGTCCCTAGAGCTTGCGGTCCTGGATCCGAAGCTGGCGGGCGCGGGCCAGGATCGCGTCTTCGATCTTGTGGGCGGTTTCCGTTGAGGCTGGCCCGCCGCGCGTCATCAGCGCCACCTCGATCGAGCGCGCATCGAGCGCCTGATCGCGCACATATACGGTGGCCTTGTAGGCCGCCCCGCCGCCGGGCGGGGTGCCGTAGCCAAACACCATCACCCCGGTAAACGGATCGGCGGCCTGCAGCGGCATGAAATTGAGCACGTCGAGCGCGGCGTTCCAGAGGTATTTGTTGACCTCGACGGTGGTGTTGGGGTTATCGCGGGCCCCGAACAGATCCCAGATCGTCTCGCGGGCGGGTTGAGCGCGCTCGCGCGCCGGGCGTTCGTTGTTAACCTCAACGCTCTGTTGATTGCCGAAGCCGAACATGTTGCCCAACGTGCCGCCGCCGCTACAGCCCGACAGGGCCAGAAGGCCCGTAACGATGAGCACGCTGGTGGTGATCTGCCCAATGCGCATGAGTTTGCCTCGCTCGTATGGTTCTCTCCTTAAGTAACCAACGCCCCAAGTGCGGGCAAGCGTTTTCCCCGCCCTATATAAGGGGTTCGCGGCGGGCCGGGATGGGAGACTGTGGCATAGCTGCACCATACCGAGGCACAAATCCGGGGGCGAAGCTGGATTGCTTGCAATGACCCCGGGAAAGAGAGAGGAAACAGCATACTCAATTCGGATTCCCCTGAATTGAGGTGCACCTTTAGAAAACACGAGGGAAACGAAATGAAAAAGATTCTCCTTGCTTCGACGATCCTGGTGGGTACCGCCGGTTTCGCCGCTGCTGACACTGCCAACTTCACCTTCTCCGGTGAAGCCGCTGCCGGTTTCGCCTACTCCACCGATGGCGTCATCAGCTTTTCTACGCCGACCATCTCGGCCGAATTCACCGCCGGCATGATGACCACGACCGACGGCGGTCTGGAAGCAGGCGCTGACATCACCGTCTCGGCTGGTTCGCGCGGCATGGAAGCCGACAACACCGATCCCGGCTTTGGCCTGGTCACCACCTCGGCCGCTTCGATCTCCGACGCGTCGGTCTACCTGTCGGGTGACTGGGGCAAGTTCACCATTGCCTACGATCAGAACGCCGCTGCCACCCCCGCCGACGACGAAATCGACTACGGCTACTCGAACACCTGGGGCGACTTCAAAGTTGAAGCCGAGTACCGCTACTTTGTGGGCGCAGCCAACGACGAAGCTTCGCTGAAAGGCACCTACTCGTTCGGCGATTACGCGGTTTATGCCGGTGTGAACGCCTACGAAGCTGGCGGCTGGAGCGTTGACGATATCGATTTCGGTGGGTCTGCCTCCATGTCGGGCTTCTCGCTCGGCGTCGATGCGAACTACGCCCTGTCGCCGGTGTCGCTCCTGACCTGGAAAGCAACCGCTGGCTACGCCACTGGCCCGTACTCGGTTGAAGTCTTCGTGGAAGACGACGATGGCCTGAACAGCGTCGACTACGGCCTCTCGGCTGGCTACGATCTCGGCGGCGGCGTGTCGCTCAATGCGGCCTACATCCACGACAACGACCTGTCGATCATCAACGGCGGCGTCGACATGATCACCGCTGGCGTGTCGATGTCCTTCTGATCCCACTCGGGATTTGGACCAGCGAAGAGCGGGCTTCGGCCCGCTCTTTTCTTTTGTGCGCAGCTGTGGTTTTTCGGGGGCAAACAGGAGTCTACCGCCATGCCGCTTTCCGACATCCTTGACCGCATTCGCAGTGAAGAGGCCCGCACCGGCCGCACGCCCGGCTCGACCCGGCTTATCGCCGTCTCGAAAGTGCAGCCACTCGCGCGCGTGGTGGCCGTGCTCGACGAGGGCCACCGGCTGTTTGGCGAGAACAAGGTGCAGGAGGCGGCCGGGAAATGGCCCGCGCTCAGGGAGAAATATCCCGGTGTCGAGTTGCACCTCATTGGCCCGCTGCAAACCAACAAGGCCCGCCAGGCGATGGAACTGTTCGACGCGATCGAAACGGTGGACCGCCCCAAGCTCGCCCGCACCATCGCCCGGCTGAAAGGCGAGCTCGGCCATTGCCCGCGCCTGTTTGTTCAGGTCAACACCGGCGAGGAGGCGCAGAAAGCCGGCGTCTTTCCCGCCGCGGCCGATGCCTTCATCACCGAATGCCGCAGCCTCGGGCTGGAGATCGAAGGGCTCATGTGCATTCCGCCGGAAGGCGAAGAACCAAGCCTGCACTTCGCCCTGCTCGCCAAGATCGCCGCGCGCAACGCGATCAACGAGCTGTCCATGGGCATGTCGGGCGACTTCGAGAAGGCCGTGGCGCAGGGCGCCACATTCGTGCGCGTCGGCTCGGCCATTTTTGGCGAACGCGACGACGGCTGAAGCTGTGCGCCGGTTATTTCAGATGCTCGTCGATCAGCTCTTCGGCATCAAACCCGAGCGCTTCCAGCCCTGAGGCGAGGTAATCAGACAGCATTGGGATGCCCAGAAGGTAATCTTGCGTGGGTGCCGAAGCCTCGGACCTCGCCGTTGCGATCGCTTCCTCGAGATCGTCGGCACTGAAGGTATCGCGGCCAATCCACATCAGCGCCACCAGGCTCACCTGCTCGTCCTTGTTGAGATCGGCAATATAGGACCGCAGCTCATCCTCGGTGGCGTCAGAGGGCCGTGATTCGAGGATCGAATCGGCGTCCGCCTCATCTTGCGGGGTATCCCAGCGCCCGGTCTTGGCATCGAGCTCACGCGCGCGGATGATGATCCAAGCCACCTTCGAGGGGCTGATTTCCAGCATGGCCGTTCCTTCGCTTTCCATGCCTCACCCTAGCGCGAAGCGCGGCTGCACGACAAGGCCGCTCAGCTCTTCTTCGGCAGCGGCACCACCGGCGCCTCGTCTGGCTCCGGCGCAAGCTCCTCGAAATCGAAATTGTCGAGCCGCGCCGCGCGCTTTCCGGCCCGTTCAGCGGCCACGCCCACCCCTTCCAGATCGGCCCGCGCCTGGTTGAAATGGGTGCCGAGCTTGTCGACCCGCTCCACCACCAGCTCCACATCGCGGTGAAGCTGGCGCAGGGTCTTGCGGATCGCCCCGGCCTGCTCGCGCATCCGCGCATCTTTCAGAATCGCGCGCATGGTGTTGAGCGTGGCCATGCAGGTGGTGGGCGAGACGATCCACACCCGCGCCTCGAACCCCTCGCGCACCACCTCGGGATAATTCGCGTGCAATTCGGCATAGACCGCTTCGGAGGGCAGAAACATCAGCGCGCCATCCGCCGTTTCGCCCTCGATGATGTATTTCGCACTGATCGCCCTGATATGCGCGCGCACCGCCACCCGCATCGCCCTGGCCGCCTCGCCCTTTTCCCACTGCGTCTCGGCGCGGCGCAGCGCCTCGTAGGCTTCGAGCGGGAATTTCGAATCGATCACGATCGGGCCGGGCGGGTTCGGCAGATGGATCAGGCAATCGGCCCGCTTGCCGTTTGAAAGCGTGGCCTGCAGCGTAAAAGCGTCAGACGGCAGCGCCTTGGAGACGATATCGGTGAGCTGGATCTCGCCAAAGGCGCCGCGCGTCTGCTTGTTGGAGAGGATATCCTGCAAGCTCAGCACATCGCCCGAGAGCCGGGTGATATTTTCCTGGGCCTTGTCGATGGTGGCGAGCCGCTCCTGCAACTGGGTGAGCGATTGCGTGGTTTTCACCGTGCTGCCTTGAAGCGACTCGTTCATCCGCTCCTGCAACTCGGCGAGCGAGCGCGCCGACCGCATCGCGTTTTCGTGCAGCCGGTCCTGCATCTGCCGCTGCACTTCGGCCAGACGCACCTCCATCGCCTGCACTATCTGCGCCTGCCCCGTGGCTTGCGAGTCTGATACCGAACGCAAGCCGCCGGTGAGCTGCTCCTGGCCTTGGCCGAGGATCTGCACCGCTTGCCCCAACCCGCCGATCTGCTGCGCAAGCTGCTCGGCCATCCGCGCCGAACGCCCGGCGCGCGCGAGCACGACCACGAGCAGGATCACGATCAGCAGCACCACGCCGGCCGCAACCAGCGCCGCGATCATTGCCGGATCGTTCATGTCGATGGGCAAGGTTTGGGTCATGTCCGGCCAAACAGCCTTTCGATATCGGCGAGCTTGAGCTCAACGTAGGTGGGCCTGCCGTGGTTGCACTGGCCCGAATGCGGTGTGGCTTCCATCTCGCGCAACAGCGCGTTCATCTCGTCAGGCCGCATCCAGCGCCCGGAGCGGATCGAGCCATGGCAGGCGGCGGTGGAGAGCACCGCTTCGATCCGTGCTTGCAGTTTGGTGGAGCTGCCGAGATCGGCGAGTTCGTCGAGAATATCGTGGATCAAGGCTTCGGCGTTCACCGGCCCCAGAATGGCCGGCGTTTCGCGCACCGCGATGGCCCCGCCGCCAAAGGGCTCGATCCCAAGCCCCAACCGCGAAAGCTCCTCGGCCATGCCAAGCAGCATCTGCGCCTCGCCTTGCGAAAGCTCGACGATCTCGGGGATCAGCAGCGCCTGCCCGGCAACGCCGCTCGCCTCCATCTGCGCTTTCAGCTTTTCATAATTGAGCCGCTCGTGCGCCGCGTGCATGTCGACAATCACCATGCCGTCGGCGGTTTGAGCGACGATGTAATTCTCATGCACCTGTGCGCGCGCCGCACCGAGCGGCAGGCTTTCGGCAGCCTCGATCGCGTCCGGTTCCGGCGCATCCCAGCGCGCCGAGGGTTGGGCCGCTTCGGCAAAGCCCGGTTGCGGCGCCTGCATCGCGGTGGCGTAGCGGGCCAGGCCGGGCGAGGGCCTGTCCATCTGGTAGAAGCGCGGCGGCGAGCCCTCGGGGCGGAACGCGCCCAGCGTGGCGCCCGCAACGGTGGTGGAGGCGCGGTGCCCGGCTTCGGCGAGCGCGTGGCGCAGGGCGGAAACGATCAGCCCCCGCGCCACCCCCGGCGCGCGGAAGCGCACCTCGGATTTGGCCGGGTGCACGTTCACGTCAACCAGATGCGGATCGCAGGTGATGAACAGCGCCGCCGCCGGGTGACGGTCACGGCTGAGAAAATCGAAATATGCCGCGCGCAACGCGCCGATCAGCAGCTTGTCGCGCACCGGGCGGCCGTTGACGAAGAGAAACTGCGCCACCGCCGCGCCGCGCGAATAGGTCGGCAGCGCGGCAAAGCCGGTAAGCCGCAGCCCCTCGCGCTCGGCGTCGATGGCAAGCGCGTTCTCGGAAAACTCGCGGCCCAGCACCTGCCCCAGCCGCCCGGCGAGCGCGCCAAACATGTCGCCC
>MNZL01000139.1:0-4665 GCA_001873585.1 Rhodobacterales bacterium CG2_30_65_12
CAATCCCAGGCCGCCGCCGCCGTCGGCCAGATCCGCCTGGCCCATGCCTATTCCGAGGCGCTCGCGGTCGGCGGCGTGACGGCGGCGCAGGTGCTGGTGACGCTGCAGGATTCCGCTGATCGGCGGCGCTATCTCAATATTCGCGCTACACTCGAAACTCTGCTGGGCCTGGGCACAGTGCCGATCGTCAACGAAAACGATACCGTGGCGACGGATGAAATCCGCTTTGGCGACAATGACCGGCTCGCGGCCCAGGTGGCAGTGACGATTGGCGCTGATCTCACGGTTCTGCTCTCCGATGTCGACGGCTTCTATTCCAGCAACCCGCAGGTCGACCCAGCCGCGCGGCGCTACGACGTGATTGAACAGATCACGCCCGCGATGGAGGCGCAGGCCGGCGAGGGGGTGAGCGGGCTCTCCAAGGGTGGCATGCGCACCAAGCTGATGGCGGCCAAGACGGCCACGGCGGCCGGATGTGATCTGATCATCACCGCCGGCGCGGCGCTGCACCCGTTGGCCGGGCTTGAAACGGGCGCAGCACATACGCTGTTTCGGGCGCGGGGCAATCCGGCCTCGGCGCGCAAGCACTGGATTGCCTCGATGAAGCCGCAAGGTGCGGTGACGGTCGATGCCGGCGCTGCGCGCGCGCTCGGGCGTGGCACATCGCTGCTGCCTGCGGGTGTGACAGCGGTGTCCGGCGCCTTCGGGCGGGGTGACCCGGTGGATATTCTCGGCCCCGACGGCGCGCGGCTTGGCGCCGGGCTCAGCCGCTATAGCGCTGTCGAGGCGCGGGCACTGATCGGCAAACATTCGGATGAGATCGAGGCGGTGCTGGGTTGGCCGGGGCGGGCGGCCCTCATCCACCGCGACGACATGGCATTGTAGGCGTGGCGTAGCAGACCGGGCGTTGAAGTTGCGGTGCGGCTTTGCCGTGCATCGGGCTTGTGATGAGGGGCGCTGCCCCTCAAACTCCCCGAGGTATTTATGGACCAAAGAAGCGGACTTGGCGACACTGTGGAGGATGAAGCAATGGCAGACCGGGCAGACATCAGCGCGCTGATGCAGGACGTCGGCAAGCGCGCCAAGGCGGCGGCGGCGCTGCTCGCGTTTGCCCCGGCGGCGGCAAAGGCAACGGCGCTGAACGCGGCGGCGGAGGCTGTCTGGGCGCGGCGGGGCGAGATCATCGCCGCCAACGCGCGCGATCTCGATTTTGGCCGCGAAAAGGGGCTGACCGCGGCGATGATGGACCGGCTCGCGCTCGACGAGGGGCGGATCAAGGGCATCGTCGACGGCTTGCGCGCGGTCGCGGGCTTTGCCGATCCGGTCGGGCGGGTGATGGCCGAGTGGGATCGCCCCTCGGGCCTGCACATCAAGCGGGTGCGCACCCCGCTCGGGGTGATCGGCGTGATATATGAGAGCCGCCCGAATGTGACTGCCGACGCCGGTGCGCTGGCACTGAAAGCCGGCAACGCGGTGATCCTGCGCGGCGGCTCTGAGAGCTTTCACTCGTCCCAGGCGATCCACGCCTGCCTCGTCGAGGGCCTGCGCGCGGCAGGCCTGCCCGAAGATGCGATCCAGCTCGTGCCGACCCGCGACCGCGCGGCGGTAACGGCGCTTCTGCAGATGGTCGAGTATGTCGACGTGATCGTGCCGCGTGGCGGCAAGGGGCTTGTCGGCCTGGTGCAACGCGAGGCGCGCGTGCCGGTGTTTGCCCATCTTGAGGGCATCGTGCATGTGTTTGTCGACAAGGCCGCCGACCCGGAGAAAACCCGCCGCGTGGTGCTCAACGCCAAAACCCGCCGGCCCGGCATCTGTGGCGCGGCGGAATGTCTGCTAATCCACCAGGATGCGGCGGCGCTCGGTCAGTCGGTGATCGACGATCTGATGGCCGCCGGGGTTACGGTGCACGCAGGGCCTGGGCTCACCGGCTCGGTGGCGGCAACCGAAGACGATTGGGGCCGCGAATACCTCGACATGGATATCGCTGCGAAGATCGTGGTCGATGTCGACGACGCGATTGCCCACATCAACCGCTATTCCTCGCACCACACCGAAGCGATTCTCACCGAAGACGACGCCGCCGCCGCGCGATTTTTCGAGCGGATCGATTCGGCGATCCTGATGCGCAATGCCTCGACGCAATTTGCCGATGGCGGCGAGTTCGGCATGGGGGCCGAGATCGGCATCGCCACCGGCAAACTGCACGCGCGCGGGCCGGTGGGGGCCGAGCAGCTCACCTCGTTCAAGTATATCGTCACTGGCGATGGCACGGTGCGGCCGTGAGGCTACAGGGCGATCCGGATTGCGGTTTCGCCCCGGCTGAGGTGCAGCGCGCGGCTTTGAGCGGCGGCCTCTGCCGCGAGCAGCAGGAATTGCACCTGCGCCGGGGCCACGCTTTCGGGCGCGGGCGCAAGGCCGGCGAGAAAATCCCAAAGCGCCGTGTCGGCCTTCGTGCGGTCGGCGCTGGCGGCGATCTGCAACGCGGTGCCGTCGCGCGTTACTGTCACCCGCCCGCCCCAGGGCAGTGCCGCCTCAAGGCACATGAGCGCGAGCACCGCGAGCTTCGCGTCCGCCCGGGCGACGTCGCCCGGCACCCGCCAGGCGATCTCCAGCCTGCGCCCGTCGCCGGTGGCGAGCGCGGCAATCTCGGCCTCGGGCACCACCTGGCCCGCCTGTGCCGCACCAAAAGCGATGCGAAAGGTCTTGATCCGGGCGCTTGCGTTCGCCACGCTCTCGGCGATCAGGTCAAGTTCGGGGCTGGCCTCGCGTCCGGTCAGACCGAGCAGTTCGACGCCGTTGGCGATGGCACCGATCGGGCTGGCCAGATCATGCGCGATCCGGCTGCCCACGAGGGCGACGAGCGCGGTGGCATCGGGGCGATCTGTCACCGGCAGCTCCGCAATACAGGAGGCAAGGCATGAGCGGCATGAGTGCGCTTTTGGAACCCGGTGCTCTGGTGCGCCACCCCGGCCAGCCCGATTGGGGCCTCGGCCAGGTGCAATCCAACATCGGCGGCAAGGTCACGGTGAATTTCCAGCACGCCGGAAAGCAGGTGATCGACATGACCCGGGTCGAGCTCGACCTGGTGATTGACCCCTGAAAGCTGGGGGCGCGATGCAAGGCAAGGTTTCATGGGCAGAGGCTACCACAACCGAAACGAGATTCAACCCGCGCCGGCGGTAGACAAGGCCAAGCCTGCGCCCTAGAACGCCGCGAAACAACTCAAGTGTAGCATGACGGCGCATTCCCCAGATTTTGAGCTTCGGCTGGCGGCGAGCGCAGCCGATATCCGCGCCGTCCAGCGGCTGCGCTACGACGTGTTTGTGGAGGAACTGGGCGGCGACGGGCCGCAGGTGGACCACGACGCCCGGCTGGAGCGCGACGGCTTCGATGCGATCTATGACCACTTGCTGCTGTTTGATCGGGCCGCGCCGGGCGCGCCGGTGGTGGGGGGCTACCGCCTGATGCGCTCCGACCGTCTTGCACCGGGGGCACGGTTCTACACCGAAGACGAATACGATATCGACGTTCTGACCACCTCGGGCAAGCGCCTGCTCGAGCTTGGCCGCTCCTGCGTGCATCCGGCCTATCGCGGTGGCGCGGCCCTGATGGCGCTGTGGCAGGGGCTTTTGGCATATGTCGACGCGCACGGCATCGAGGTGATGTTTGGCGCCGCCTCCTTTCACGGCACCGATCCGGGCGCGCTGGCCGCGCCGCTCTCGCTCTTGCACCACCGCCACCTTGCGCCGGAATCGCTCAGGGTGCGGGCGCGGGGCGCGCATTTTCAGACAATGAACCTGATGCCGGAGGCTGAGATCGACCGGGTGGCGGCGATGCGAGCGGTGCCGGCGCTGATCAAATCCTACCTGAGGCTCGGCGGCTACGTTGGCGAGGGCGCCTATATCGACCACGCGTTCAACACCACAGACGTTTGCATTGTCGTCGATATCGCCACCGTGCCCGAGAAGATGCGCGCGATCTACGCGCCGGGGCGCAGCCCGGAATGAGCGTGGTCTGGAACGATGGCAGCACGGCCGAGCCGGTGCGGATCACGCCGCTGGGCTGGGTCAGGGCCGCGTTTCGGGGGCTCGTGATCGTCGCGGTGATCGCGGTGGGGCTGGTGCTGACGCTACTGCTCCGGCTTGTCGAAAAGCCGCTGTTCGGGCTCCAGCGCCCGGTCACGCCCTGGATCACGCAAACCGTGTGCACGATCACGCTCTGGGTGTTGGGGCTGCGGCTCAGGCACTCGGGCGAGCAGATGCGCCAACGCAAGGGCGCGGTGGTGGCCAACCACAGCTCCTGGCTTGATATTTTCGTGCTCAACGCGCGCAAACGGGTTTTCTTCGTGGCCAAGGCCGAGGTGGCGGACTGGCCGGGTGTTTCGTGGCTGGCCAAGGCCACCGGCACCGTGTTCATCCACCGCGACCGGCGCGAGGCGGCGGCGCAGGTGGCCATGTTTCGCACCCGCCTCGGGGCCGGACAAAAGCTGTTGTTTTTCCCCGAGGGCACCTCGACCGATGGCCGCCGGGTGATCGGGTTCAAGACCACGCTGTTTGCCGCCTTTCTCGACGAGACCCTGCGCGCCGGGATGCACATCCAGCCAGTTACGGTGATTTACCGCGCGCCCAAGGGGCGCGATGCGCGGTTCTACGGCTGGTGGGGCGA
>MNZL01000139.1:4687-5764 GCA_001873585.1 Rhodobacterales bacterium CG2_30_65_12
TCAAGGTGTTGGCCGAGCCCGGCCGCGGCGAGGTGGAACTGGTCTATCACGAGCCGGTGATGGTGTCCGAGTTTGCCGACCGCAAGGCGCTGGCGGGCTATTGCGAGCGCACGGTGCGGGCTGCGCTGAGCCTTGAGTTGGCACAGGCGACCCGGTAGCGCCTCAGGCCGCGCCCGGTGCCTGGTCCGGTAACAGGATCTCGACCCAGACCGGCAGGTGGTCCGAGGCCACCCGAGAGAGCTGGGTTTCGATCACGCCGCCGGTTTTGAGCTCGATGCCGGGGCTGAGCCCCACCCGATCAAGCGCCGCCATGGGGCGCGAGGCGTGAAAGCTCTTGCCCGGCGCGAGCATGTGAAAGTGATCCTGGAATTCCTCAAGCCCGGCATGCGGGCTCCACTCGTTGAAATCGCCGAGTATCGCGGTGGGGTGGGTGCCTTGCGCGAGCGCAAGGCGGATCGAGCGCAATTGCCGGTGGCGAGACCGGCGCATCAGCCCGAGGTGCACACCGACGACGCGCAAGCGCCCGTCGATCACCACCGAGACGGCGCCGCGCGGTTCGAGCCCGGGCAGCACAATACGCAACGGATCGCTCACCGCTGTGCCCTTGCGCACCAGGATCGCATTGCCGTGCCAGCCGATCGAAACAGCGTTCACCGCAAGCTCGACCGGCTCGTAATCGGTGTGATCGGCGATCATTTGGCGCGGCAGGGCCGTGGGGCGGGGTCCGAGCCGCTTGTCGGCTTCCTGCAGCACGATCACGTCGGCACCGATGTGGTTGAGCACATCGAGAATCCGCCCCGGATCGCGGCGACGGTCAAGGCCCACGGCCTTGCGGATATTGTAGCTTGCCAGTTTCATTCTGCTTGTCCCCAGTATGGGGTATCCGGGCGCATTGCGCACCCTGTTTGTAACCCGATCACGTGCCGCAAAAGGTTTGCTGCACCCGTTCGTGCGGGCGCGGCGGTCGGGCGTAGTCGGCGCTATCCGGTGTCTCGTCGAACGGCCTGGCCAGCACCGCCATCAGCTTGTGAAACGGCGCGTAGTCGCCCGTGAGTGCCGCCGCGATCATCTCTTCAA
>MNZL01000120.1 GCA_001873585.1 Rhodobacterales bacterium CG2_30_65_12
ACTGGCGAGGTGCTGGCCGAGATCACCCAAGCCGGGGCCGACGACGTGGAGCTTGCCGTGCGCGCCGCGCGCCGGGCCCAGCCGAAATGGGCCGGCCTCTCCGGCCACCAGCGTGCCCGCACCCTCTACGCGCTGGCCCGCCTCGTGCAGAAGCACAGCCGCCTCTTCGCCGTGCTCGAAACGATGGATAACGGCAAGCCAATCCGCGAGAGCCGCGATATCGACGTGCCGCTGGTGGCGCGGCATTTCTACTACCACGCCGGCATGGCGCAGCTCATGGAGGCCGAACTGCCCGGCCGTGAGGCCCTCGGCGTGGCCGGCCAGATCATCCCGTGGAACTTCCCGGCCTTGATGCTGGCCTGGAAGGTGGCCCCCGCGATTGCCATGGGCAACACGGTGGTGCTGAAACCGGCCGAATACACCTCGCTCACCGCGCTGCTGTTTGCCGAGATCTGCACCGAGGCCGGGCTTCCGAAAGGCGTAGTCAACATCGTCACCGGCGATGGCGAGACCGGCGCGGCGATCACCGGGCATGAGGATATCGACAAGATCGCCTTCACCGGTTCCACCGAGGTGGGCCGGATCATCCGCCGCGCCACCGCCGGAACCGGCAAATCGCTCACCCTCGAGCTCGGCGGCAAGAGCCCCTACATCGTCTTCGAGGACGCCGATATCGACTCGGCGGTCGAAGGGCTGGTGGATGCGATCTGGTTCAACCAGGGCGAGGTGTGTTGTGCCGGGAGCCGCCTTCTGGTGCAGGAGGGCATTGCCGAGCGCTTCCACGCAAAGCTGAAAGCTCGGATGGACAAATTGCGCCTCGGCGACCCACTCGACAAATCCATCGACGTCGGCGCGCTGGTCGACCGGGTGCAGCTAGAGCGCGTGGCGGCGTTGGTCGATGTGGGCGGCAAGGAGGGCGAGGTTTACCAGCCGCCCTGCCAGATGCCCAACCAGGGCTGCTACTACCCGCCCACGCTTATCACTGGCCTCGCCGCCTCCGCCATGCTGATGCAGGAAGAGATATTCGGCCCCGTGCTGGTCTCCACCACCTTCCGCACCCCGGCCGAGGCGGTGGCGCTCGCCAACAATACCCGCTACGGGCTGGCGGCGACGGTCTGGAGTGAAAACATAAACCTTGCGCTCGATATCGCCCCCAAGCTCGCGGCGGGGGTGGTCTGGATCAACACCACAAACGCCTTCGACGCGGCGGCCGGTTTTGGCGGCGTGCGCGAGTCCGGTTTTGGCCGCGAAGGCGGCTGGGAGGGGCTGCAGGCCTACACCAAACCGAAAGGCAAGCCAAAGCCGCTTACGCCGATCACCGCATTCCCCGCGCCGACAGAAGCGACGGTGGATGCGCTCGACCGCACCGCGAAATTCTACATCAACGGCAAACAGGCCCGGCCCGACGGCGGCTATTCCCGCGCGATCTGGTCGCCCGAGGGCAAGCTCCTCGGCCACGCCGGGCTCGCCAACCGCAAGGACGTGCGCAATGCCGTGGAAGCAGCGCGCAACGCTGGCGGCTGGGCCAAGGCCACGGCGCACCTGCGCGCCCAAATCCTGTTCTACATCGGTGAAAACCTCTCGGCGCGCGCAGAGGAATTCGCGCACCGGATCAACGAGATGACCGGCAAGCGCACCGGCGCGGCGGAGGTGGATAAAAGCATCGACCGGCTGTTCACCTGGGCCGCATGGGCCGACAAGCTTGATGGCAGCATCAAGCCCGTGCCGATGCGCGGCGCAGCCCTCGCCACGCCCGAGCCAGTGGGCGTGATCGGCATCTTCTGCCCCGACGACGTGCCGCTCCTGGGCCTGGTCTCGCTGATGGCCCCCGCCATTGCCATGGGCAACCGCGTGGTGCTCGCCGCCTCCCAGCCCTACCCGCTGGCGGCCACCGACTTTACCCAGGTGCTGGAAACCTCCGATCTGCCTGCCGGCGTCGTCAACATCCTCACCGGCCTGCACAACGATTTCGCCACCGCGCTCGCCGGCCATCTCGACGTCGATGCCGTCTGGGCCCACTCGGGCGCCGATCTCTCGGCGCTGATCGAGTACGAAAGCGCGGGCAATCTCAAGCGCACCTGGGTCAACAACGCCCGCGCCCGCGACTGGTTCGGGCCCGAGGGCGAAGGCCGCGACCTCCTGCACCACGCCACCGAGGTCAAAACCACATGGATCCCCTGGGGCGAATAGGGCCGCAAGCGCCCCTGCCTCCGGCGGGAGTATTTTCCCCAAGAAAAAAGCGCCCGCCAACCTTGCCCTTTTTCTTGGGCGAAATACTCCGGGGGAGCGCGAGGGGGTAGCGCCCCCTCGCGCCGGTCGGCCCCGCCGTGCGGGGGCGAAAATCACAAGAGCTCGGCCAACACGAGCGCCATGACCCGCGCAGAATCCATCATGTCGTCGATCCCGATCCACTCGTCGGGCTGGTGGGCAAGGTCTAGCACGCCTGGCCCATAGGCGATGCAATTGTGCAGACGCCCGATCCGGTCGATGTGTTTCTGGTCATAGGTGCCGGGGCTGACCACATAATCGGGCCGCGCCCCCAGCACCTTTTCAATGGCGGCGGCGGTCGAGCGCACCACCGCCGCGCCCGCGTCGGTCATCGTCGGAATGACCTCGTGCATGTCGCGGATTTCATACGCGAAGCCGGGGCGTGCGGCTTTCACTCGCTCCATCAGGCTCTTCACCTCGCCTTTGACATCCGCGAGGTCTTCCTCGATCACGAAGCGCCGGTCGATCACGATGGTACAGCGGTCGGCAACGCAAGGCGCGGGAAAGCCGGTGAAGCCGGGCTCGGGCTCGGGTTCGCCGCCATGGATCGAATTGATGTTGAGGGTCGATTGCTTCGCACCGTCGGGCACCACCGGCATCTCGGTGCGCTTGCCGGCAAGCAGCGGATACAGGCTGCGTTCCATCTCTTCGAGCACCGCCCCCATGTGGCGGATCGCGCTGTCGCCGAGGAAGGGCATGGAACCATGGGCGATCCGCCCTCTGGTTTCGATCTCGGCCCACCACACGCCGCGATGACCAAGGCAGATACGATCCTTGTTGAGCGGCTCGGGGATGATCACGTGCTGCACGCGCTCGGGGCTGAAATAGCCCTGCTCGGCAAGGTAGGCGACGCCGCCGTAGCCGCCGCTCTCTTCATCCGCCGTGGCGCTCACCTCGATGGTGCCGGCAAAATCCGGATTGGCGGCGATGAAGGCCTCGGCGGCAATGATCGCGGTGGCGATGCCGCCCTTCATGTCGCACGTGCCACGCCCATAGATGCGGCCGCCTTCGATCTCGGCGGCAAAGGGATCACGGGTCCAGCCGTGGCCGACCTCGACGACGTCGTGATGGCCGTTGAAATGCACACAATCGCCGGGCCGTGCGCCCTCAAAGCGGGCGACCATGTTCCAGCGCGGCCAGGTGTCGCTATCGCCAATCGCGCCCGTCGCGCGGATCAGCTCCACCTGCCAGCCGTGGGCCTGCATCCGCGCGCCCAGCCATTCCACCAGTTCGCGGTAATTGCGCCCCGGCGGATTGAGCGTGGGGATACGCACAAGATCCTGGGTAAGCGCCACAAGCGCCGCACGACTGGCGGCGACTTCGGCGAGTATGGCGGCGATGAGATCGGTCATGGGCCGAGGCTAGGCCGGTTTTTTGCCCGGCACAACGGCGACCGAAGTTTTCGCCCTTTTGCGCCTCCCCTTGCTGTTGAAATCGGGGTAGGCTTGCCCCAGATTGGCGATGTTACGACGTTTAACTTTCAGGGGATCACGATGGCGGCAAATCTCGATGCACAGATGAAGGAAAGCCAGGCCGAGGTGGCCAAGGCGCAGGCGAAAATCGCGGAATTGACGACGCGGATCGAGACGGCACGCACCAAACTCAAGACCGGTGACGACATTGCCATCGACATCGAAACCGCCACGCTAGACGACGTGGCCGCGCATACCCAGCTGATGAACGCAAACATCGCCGAGCTGATCATGGGGCTCGACGATGTTACGGCGCGGTTTTCCAAGGACTTCGACGAAATGCGCTCGAAGACCGGCTGGGAGAGCTTCGTCGGCATCTTCTCGCAGCACAAATCGGAAAGCCTGCGCCAGGAGCGGATGCGCACCGCAAGCATCGACGACAAGCTGCAAGACCTGATCGCCAAATCCGACGTGATCGTGAAATTGCTCGAAGGCCAGCTTGCCATGCTGGGCGAGCAGAAAGCCCGGGTGGAAACCAACCTGACCGAAACGCTTGACGACCGCGAGATGACGGTCGGCGAACTTGAACAGGTGCGCGCCGAGATCGCAGGCATGGATCCGGCGATCATTGAGCTTGAAAACAAGATTGCGGTGGAACAGGGCGCTGCCCAGCGCACCAAGCTTGAAACCGAGCTCGCCGCCCTCAACACGCGCTATAATGCGCTGGTGCAGGAAGAGCAGGTGAAGCTTGCCCGCAGCCAGACGCTCGAGCGCTACATCGAGAAGGGCAAGACCTGGGTCGACAGCTTGCAGAACCAGGCCGCCACGCAGATGGTGTTGATCAACAAGCTGCAAACCGACACCAAGCAGCGGGTGGTGCTCTACGATGCGCTTTCCAAGTCGCTGAAAACCGCGCAGCAGCAGGACGTGGCCCACCGGATCAACGAGATCGGGGTGCAGACCGACAAGGAAGCCCAAGCCGCGATGGCCGCGATCGGCACCGCCACCAATCAGAAGATGGCCGACATGATGGAGGCACACGAGGAGCACATGGTGTTTGCCCGTGAGGTGCTGGAAGCCAAGGCCAAGGCCGACGAGCGCTTCGCCCGCCGCTTCGCCGCCATCGTCGAGAAGCATGACAAGAACCTTTACGGGGCGTAAGTGACCAGCTCAGCCCTCACTCAGGACCACGTTGCACTCGAAGCCACAGGCGTGACGCGGCGTTACTTCGCCAAATTTCAAGCCATCACCGGGCACCTCACCCGGGTGGCGGCGCAGATGGAGGCCGAGGGGGCGCTGAACCGGAGGGAGGTCGAGGTGCTCGCGCGCTATATCCTCGGGCTCGGCTTCACCTTCCGCGCGCTGGCCAACAAGTATCACATGGCGGGGCGAACCGAGGGGCCGGGGCCGGGCAAGCTTACCTTCGACCGCGAGGAAAGCGGCTTTCCGGTGCACGCGGAACTGTTGCAGATGGCCTCTGACGCGGCGCAGGCGGGCAAGCACCTCAAGGGGCTGCCGAGCCCCGACGAACTCAAGCGCCAGATGGTGGCCGAGATCGTCGGCAAACTCAGCGTCCCCACCCGGCTGCAATATGCGATGAGCCAGCGGCTTTATTACGAGGAACTGGCGCGCGGGCAATTGTTCTGGCCGCAAATGGACCCCGACGTGATCTGGCTTGGCAACTCCAGCGAGGGGCGCGAGGCGCGGCGGCGCTACCTTGTGCACTGGGCGGTGTATGACAGCACCCTCAACATCCCCACCGTCTATCTCATGGAGATCGAGGATACCGGGCGCGAGGCCCTGCCGAAGGATCAGACCCGCTGGCCGGAGGTGCAGGCGCATTTGATGGCGCAGGCGCTGGCGGGGCTCAAGCTCGTCACCATCGCCAGCGGGTTTGACCGCGATTTTGACGATCTGCACCCGAAACGGCTCAGGCGTTTCCACCTCGGGCCGATGTATTCGAGCGCCTTCACCCACCAGACCGGCCCGCTCGCGCGGGTTCTGGAGGAAGCCAAGGCCCCGGCGGGCGAAGACTGGGCACTGGCCTGGACCGTGGAAGAGCTGGAAAGCGCGCGGGTGGAGATGGAGAAATCGGGCTGGTTCGGCTCGGTCGAGCGCGAGGTGTTTGCGCTCGATCCGTTCTCGGGCGCGG
>MNZL01000142.1:0-13955 GCA_001873585.1 Rhodobacterales bacterium CG2_30_65_12
AGGCCGGCCCAACGCTCGATCACCGGGGCATCGGCCAGCGCCGGGCAAGCGGCACGGGCGCGCGCGATCACGTCATCAAGCTGGGCGTCACAGGTCGTGGGTTCCTCAAAATCACGCTCGGTGGTCGATCCGATCGCCACGGTGCCGTCGGCATGGGGCACGATGTGCACGCCGCCCGCGAAGATCTGCGGCAGATCGCGCGCATCATAGCGCAACGCCGCCGACTGGCCTTTGACCGCTACGCCCACGGTCTTGCCGAAGTGCTCCGACAGCGCCACCAGACCGCCGGCGCCGGTGGCCCAGACCACCCGGCCCTCGTCCGGGGCCTCTTCGGCGAAGTCTCCGCCCAACTGCGCCACCGCCGCCGCCAGAGCCGCCACGGCGCTGCGCGGGGCCATCCGGGCGGTGAGGGTATCGCGGATCACCAGCCCGGTAGGGCTGACCGGCGCCCAAAGCTGTGGCGCCTCGATCACCTCCCAGCCAAACCGGCCCTGCCACAGATCCGCCGCCGTGTTCGCCCGCGCCTCGGCCAACTCAAGCGCGTGATCGTCGGCGATTGGCTGCAAACGACCGGTGCGGGCATAGCCCGGATCGCGCCCGGCCACGCGCGCCACCTCGGCCCAGAACTCCGCGCCCATCGCCAGCGCGGCAAACTGAAACGCCTTCTTTTCATTCCAGTTTTCCGGCACATGCGGGGCCAGCGCGCCAACCAGCCCACCCGACGACCCGGCCCCGGCACCATGCGGATCAACCACGCGCACCTTGGCGCCCATCGTCGCACAGGCGTAGGCCACCGCAAGGCCAAAGGCCCCTGCCCCGCGCACCGTCACGTCTACCATTGCCAAGCCCTCCAGCCACGCGCATTGTCGCGCCGTTACAGAGGCTTCTAGGGGATGAGATGGGCCAGCGCCAGTATGCCGAGGTCACATGGAACGAGCAGGGCACCCCCGTCTCGATGCAGTTCGACGATCCCTATTTCAGCCTCGAAGATGGGCTTGCTGAGACGCGCCACACCTTTCTGGCCGGCAACGGCCTGCCGGCGCGGTTCCGCCCCGGTTTTCGGGTCGCCGAGCTTGGCTTTGGCACCGGGCTCAACATGCTCGCCACCGCCCTCGCCGCGCCCGCAGGACCGATCCAATACACCAGCTTCGAGGCCTTCCCGATGGCCGCAGCCGAGATCGCCCGCGCGCTGGCCGCCTTCCCCGAGGGGCAAGCTATTGCCGCGCCGTTTCTCGAAGCCTGGGGTCGGGGCGAAACCTGCTTCACCCTTGGCGCGCTGAAGGTCGAGGTGATTCTTGGCGACGCGCGGCAAACCCTGCCGTTCTGGCCCGGCGTGGCCGACGCCTGGTATCTCGACGGTTTCAGCCCGGCGAAAAACCCCCAGCTCTGGGGCGAAGACCTGATGCGCGCAGTTGGCAACCATACGGCACCGGATGGCACTGCCGCAAGCTACACCGCCGCCGGCTTTGTGCGCCGTGGGCTGGAAGCTGCCGGATTCACCGTCGAGCGCCGACCGGGTTTTGGCCGCAAGCGGCACATGACCGTGGCACGGCGCGCGCCATGAGCCAGGACAACACCCGCCTCGGCATCGCCCTGATGATCGCCGCGAGCTTCGTTTTTGCCATGCAGGATGGCATCTCGCGCCACCTCGCCGGCGAATACAACGTGCTGATGGTGGTGATGATCCGCTACTGGTTTTTCGCCGCCTTCGTGCTGGTGATCGCCGCGCGCAAGGCCGGGGGCATCCGCGCGGCGGCGCGCACCTCCCAGCCGATTTTTCAGATTGCGCGTGGCCTGCTGCTGATCACCGAGATCTGCGTAACGGTAATGGCCTTCGTCCTCTTGGGCCTGATCCCGACGCATGCGATCTTTGCCTCGTTCCCGCTGATCATCGCCGCGCTCTCCGGCCCGGTGCTCGGCGAAAAGGTGGGCCCGCAGCGCTGGGCGGCCATTTTCGTCGGTTTCGTCGGCATCCTCATCATCCTGCGCCCCGGATTTGCGGTGTTCGCACCCAAAGCGCTGATCGCCCTGCTCGCGGCTTTTCTCTGGGCCGCCTACGGGCTGATGACGCGCTATGCCGCCCGCCGCGACAGCACCGCCACCTCGTTTTTCTGGACCGGCACGGTGGGCGCGCTCGGCATGACGGTGGTTGGGGCATGGTTCTGGGAGCCGATGACCGGGCCGGACTGGGGCTGGATGGCTGTGCTCTGCGTGACCGGCGCGCTCGGGCACTGGCTGCTGATCCGGTGCTACGAGGTGGTGGAAGCCTCGACGGTGCAGCCGTTTGCCTATTTGCAGCTCGTCTTCGTCACCCTGATGGCGATCCCGGTGTTCGGCGAGGTGCTGGAGCCAAACGTTGCCCTCGGCGCTGCTATCGTGATCGCCGCCGGCCTTTTCACCGCCTGGCGCGAGCGGCGCGCGGCGCGGGCGTTCAGCGCCGCTTTAGCTCGTCGGTGAAGTGGACCGGTTCGGTCTGCCCGGTCAGCCGCGCCCGGTAGTTGGGCAGGCTCTCGGTAACCCGCATCACGTAATTTCGGGTTTCGTTGAACGGGATTTGCTCGATCCAGTCGACGATATCGACACTGCCGGCGCGTGGATCGCCGTTCGCCTCGCTCCATCTGCTGGCCCGGCTCGGGCCGGCGTTATAGGCGACGGCGATCAGCACCGGGTTGTTGCCGAAGGTTTCGATCAGATGGGCGAGGTATTCCGATCCAAGCCGGGTATTGTAGACCATGCCATCGGTGAGCTTGCCCTTCTCGTAGGCCAGGCCCACACGCTTGGCCATGTCTTGCGCGGTGCCCGGCATGAGCTGCATCAGCCCCATCGCGCCCACGCCCGAGATCACCTGCGGGTTGAACTCGCTTTCGCGCCGGGCAATCGCCAGCTCCAGCGCGCGCGGCACAATGCGGTTGCCGCGGCCGATATCGGGGGTGGGGAAATACGGGCGATGATACAGTCGGCCATGAAAATCGAGCGCATACTTGGCGAGCGAAAGCTGCAGATACGGCGCGCCGGCGTCTTCGGCCCATTGCATGAGCTGGCCAGTGGCGGTGGCATCGAGGCTCTCCATCAATTGCGCCACGAAGCGGCGAGCATAGTAGAGCTCGCCGGCCGCGAGCGAGAGCCGCCCCGCCTCCATCACCGAGGTGCCCCAGAACGGCGCTTCGCGGTAGCCCGGATAGGTCTGCGCCCCAGCCAGATCGGGGCTCATCGCCAGCCCGGCCTTTTCGGCGGCAAGCAGGCCATAGAATGCCGTCTGATGCTGGCCAGCCGCCGCATAGGCAGCCTGCGCCTCCTCCCTGCGGCCCAGCGCCTCAAGCGCCCGGCCCTCCCAGTAGCCGCCGCGCGCGAGGCTTATCGGGCTTTGAACACCAGACTTGTGGGCGCGGAAATGCCTCAGCGCGGTTTCGGCATCGCCGAGCTTGCGCAGCGCGATGTAGCCCGAGAGCCATTCCAGCTCGGCGAAGGTGTCGCCGTCATTCAGGTAATGGCTGGCCGCAATCCGGTAGGCGGTGCGCGCCTTGCCCTCGCGCAGCGCCCAGCGGGAAAGATCGGCGCGCCGGGCAGCCCAGCGCGCGGGATCGCCCAGCGCCGCCGCCGAGCTGGACCGCTCCAGCAAAAGTTCGATGGCGCTATCGTTGCGCCCCTTTCGTGCGCGCCACAGGAAGCGCTCATAGGCAAGGCCGGCATCGTCTTGCAGTGCGGCGGGCACATGTTCGATCAGGGCATCGACGCCGTTTTCATCGTCGCGCAGCGCAATCCGGGCGTTGGCAAGCGCCTTGTGGGCATCATCCACCCGAGCGAGCTGGCGTTTCGCCTCGTCGGAAAGCCCGCGCCAGAGCAGCATATCCATCCGCGCCTGGTGGTGGCGGGCGAGCGTCTTTGGCCAGTCGACCATGAAACGCGCTTCTTCCTGTTCGGAAAGCGAAAACGAGGTCCAGCCCCGAATCGCCTCGGCCATCGCCTTCTGTTTTGCGCCGGTATCCCAGAGCGCCTTGGCAAAGGCGAGTGTGCCCGCGCCGGTCTGCGGCGCCTGGGCCAGGAAAAAATCGAGGACCAGCGCCGGACTTGCATCTTCGGGAATGGTCTTCTCGGCGCGTTCGCGCAAGAGCGCCAGCCCCGGCCAATCAGGCCGCCGGGCAAGAAAGCCCACCGCCTCGGCAAAGGTGCCGCGCGAGGCGCGCAGGCGGTTCCAATCTATTATGTCGCGCGCCACCGAGCCATCGGCGCCTGCCGCCACGCGGGCGCCCTCCCAATCGCCCTCCCGCATCAGCGCGAAACCACGCTCAAGCGCCGCCGCATCCTGTGCCGGAGCGGCTGTTGCGAAAGCCAGCGCCAGCACGATCTGGGCCAACCCGATACGAAGAATTAATTGCATTTTCCCAACCATGGCGCATTCCTAACGCGACTGTCGCGCGCGACAACACACAATCTTGGCAATCCTGAAACTTGCGGCTAGTTTCCGCCGCGTTTACCCCGGAGTGACTCGGGGGCCACCAACACCAAAGGAGCGTGTCATGTTCAGAGGATCGATTCCTGCCTTGGTCACGCCGTTCAAGAACGGCGCAGTGGATTTCGACGCGCTCAAACGCCTCGTCAACTGGCATGTGGAACAAGGCTCCGATGGTCTGGTGCCGGTGGGCACGACCGGCGAGAGCCCCACGCTCAGCCACAAGGAGCACGAGCGGGTGATCGACGAAGTGGTAAAGGCCGCCGCCGGGCGCGTCCCGGTGATTGCCGGCGCGGGCTCGAACAACACCGTGGAAGCTGTGCGTTTGATGGAGCACGCCAAGTCCGTGGGTGCCGACGCCGCCCTTGTCGTTACGCCCTATTACAACAAACCCACCCAGGCCGGGCTGATCGCGCACTACAGCGAGCTTGCCAAGGTCGGCATGCCGATCATCATCTACAACATCCCCGGCCGCTCGGCGGTGGACATGCTGCCCGACACGATGGGCGCACTGGCCAAGCTCAAGGCGATCGTGGGCGTGAAAGACGCCACCGGCGATCTCGCCCGGGTCGCCAAGCAGCGGATCACCTGCGGTGAGGATTTCATCCAGATCTCCGGCGAAGACGCTACCGCCGTCGGCTTCAACGCGATGGGGGGGCAGGGCTGCATCTCGGTCACCGCCAACGTGGCGCCGGCTCTCTGCGCCGAGGTGCAGGCGGCAACGCTGGCGGGCGACTACGCCACCGCGCTGGCACTTTCGGACAAGCTCATGCCGCTACACCTGGCGATTTTCCTCGAACCCGGCGTGGTGGGCGTGAAATACGCGATGTCGCGCCTTGGCCTGATCGAGCCCGACGTGCGCTCACCGCTGATCGAGGCAACCGACGCTACAAAGGCCGTGATCGACGCGGCGCTACGCCACGCCGGGCTGCTTGCCTGACATGGCCGACGTGAACCAGATCCGTGCGGGCGAAACCGCCCTTCCCGCCGATCCCGCCGCCAAGCCCGACGCCGGTGTGGTGTTCATCGGCCGCATCCGCTCACCCTGGGCGCGGGGCAACTGCCCGCGCAATATCTCGAAGGCCCGCGCCGAGCACCCCGACGCCTGGATCGAGCTTGATCCGAAGTGGGCGCCCGCCCTCGCCGGGCTTGTCGTGGGCCAGCCGATCCTTCTGCTCTACTGGATGAACCACGCCCGGCGCGACCTGCTCACGCAGACGCCCACCCATGTAGACGTGGCGCGCGGCACCTTCAGCTTGCGCTCGCCCAACCGGCCAAACCCGGTGGCGGCCTCCACGGTGCGAATCACATCTCTCGACGGCAACAGGATCGGGATTGACGCCATAGATTGCTTCGATGACACGCCGCTGATCGACATCAAACCCTGGCTCGAAACCATCGACATCCCGCCCGCCTGAGCCTATCTCACCCACATGGCGAAGAAGAGCAAAAAAGATACCGACCCGAATTACAAGGTGATCGCCGAAAACCGGCGGGCGCGGCACGAGTATGCCATCGAGGAAGATCTTGAGTGCGGCATCATCCTGGTGGGCTCCGAGGTAAAGAGCCTGCGCGGTGGCGGCGCCAATATTGCCGAGAGCTACGCTGAGGTGGAAAATGGCGAGCTGTGGCTCGTCAACAGCTCGATCGCGGCCTACGAGCAAGCCAAGACCTGGGGCCACGAAGAACGCCGCCGGCGCAAGCTGCTCGCCTCGAAAAAAGAGCTCGCCCGGCTCTGGAACGCCACCCAGCGCAAGGGGATGACGCTGGTGCCGCTGGTGCTCTACTTCAACCACAAGGGGCTGGTAAAAATCAAGATTGGCATCGCCAAGGGCAAGAAAACCCACGACAAACGCGCCGATGAAGCCAAGCACGACTGGAAGCGCCAACAAGCCCGGCTTTTGCGCGAGCGGGGCTGACGCAAAGGGGGCTGTTTGCCCCCTCTTGGGCCAAGGCCCAATTCACCCCCAAAGGTATTTGCCGACCAAAGAAGTTCAAACAGGCTTCTTTGGTCTCGAAATACCTCGGGGGTGCGGGGGCTGGCCCCCGCTCCCTGGCTCTGAATTACGAAACCCGGGTCGGCAGATCGAAGCCGCGCAGGAACTCGTCCGCTTCCATTGGCCGCTTGCCGGGGCGTTGGGCACGGGTGATCTGCACGGCGCCCGCGCCACAGGCGATGGTGAGCGGGCCGATCACCACCCCGGGTTCCCCCTCACCTGGGGCGATGCGCGAGGCGAGCAGCTTCACGCGCTCACCGCCGATCTCGCACCAGGCTCCGGGAAACGGGGAAAGGCCGCGGATCAGGCGGTCGATCTCCACGGCGGAGCGGGTCCAGTCCACCCGCGCTTCGGCCTTGTCGATCTTTTCAGCATAGCTCACGCCCGTCTCCGGCTGCGGCTCCGGGTTCAGCCCGTCGAACCGGTCGAGTGCCTCGACGATGGCTGCGGCCCCAAGCGCCGAAAGCCGGTCGTGCAGCGCGCCGGTGGTGTCATCCGGCCCGATGGCGAGCGATTTGCGCAAAAGCACCGGGCCGGTATCGAGCCCGGCATCCATCTGCATGATGCACACGCCGGTCTCGGCGTCACCCGCCATGATCGCGCGGTGGATCGGCGCCGCGCCGCGCCAACGGGGCAGGAGCGAAGCGTGGATGTTGAGACAACCGTGCGCGGGCGCGTCGAGGATAGCTTGCGGCAGAATCAGCCCATAGGCCACCACCACCGCCAGCTCCGGCGCGACCCCTGCGAACTCGGCCTGCGCCTCGGGGCTGCGCAAGCTTTTCGGGTGGCGGACCGGCAGGCCAAGCGCCTCTGCGCGCGCCTGCACTGGCGTGGGCCGGTCCTTTTTGCCGCGCCCGGCGGGGCGGGGCGGCTGGCAGTAGACGGCGGCAATCTCGTGGCCCGCCGCCACCAGCGCATCGAGCACCGGAACGGAAAAATCGGGAGAGCCCATGAAGACCAGTCTCATCGTGCGAGCTTCCTTGCCTTCTTGAGCAGCCTGTCGCGCTTCAACTTCGACAGGTGGTCAAAATACATCCTGCCGTTGAGGTGGTCGATCTGGTGCTGAGCGGAGGTGGCCCACAGGCCGACGAAATCGCGATCTTCCGGCTCGCCGCGCTGGTTCAGGTAGCGCACAGTCACGGCACGGGGGCGGCTGATTGTGGCCCAGACCCCCGGCAGGTTTGGGCTGGCCTCGTCGTGTTCGCGCTGCTTCACCGAGGCGTGCAGCACCTCCGGATTGGCCATGCGCACCGCTTGCCCGCGCGCCTCTGAGGCATCGACAACGGCGAGCGCCTGCATGATCCCGAGCTGCACCGCCGCAAGCCCGACGCCGGGCATGGCGTCCATCGCCGCGATCATCTCTTCCCAGATCGCGCGGGTTTCATCGGTGATCGCCGCCACCGGCGCGGCGGGGGTTTGCAGCCGCTTGTCGGGCCACATGAGGAAGGGCCGGTGACCCGCCGCCATCAATCCCGCGCCCGCTCGCGTTTGAATTTCTGGCTCTTGCGCGTCATCATCTGGCGTTTCATCGGGCTGAGGTAGTCGATGAACAGCTTGCCATTGAGATGGTCGATCTCGTGTTGCAGCACGGTGGCCCAGAACCCGGCAAAATCGCGTTCCTGCAGATTTCCGTCGCGGTCGAGCCAGCGCACTTTCACCTCGGCGGGCCGGGTGACTTCGGCGTATTGATCGGGGATCGACAAACAGCCCTCTTCGTAGACCGAGGTCTCGTCCGACGAGAGCAGCACCTCGGGATTGAACATCACGACAGGTTGCGGCTCGTCGTCGCCCTTGGCCGGGTCGGCCACGATCAGGCGTTGCAGCACGCCCACTTGCGGCGCGGCAAGGCCCACGCCCGGCGCGTCATACATCGTTTCAAGCATATCATCGGCCAACCGGCGCAGCTCGTCGGAGATATCCGGCACTGCGTCGGCAGCCTTTTTCAGGCGCGGGTCGGGGTGGATCACGATCGTGCAAATAGACATGGGTCAGATTTAGGCGAAGGCCGCTGCGCGCGCAAGCCGGGGGCGATTGTTCACCGTGAGCCAGCGTGGAATTTGCCTTTGAAAACCGATGTTCTTAAAAAACGTGATATTCGGGCCATCGTTCCGTTAAGATGCGATGCATGGGTGCATTTGTCTACCATGTTCTGTTTTTCCGGAATAATGCGACCAGGCGAAACTCTCCTCCCGCAGCGGCGGCTCTTGCACCTTTCATCGCCCACGATAGGGTCGCGCAAACGCACATTGGAGGCCCCATGAACTTCGACCAGATAACCGACCGCCACCACACCCATTCGACGAAATGGGACATGATGGAAAAGCTTTACGGCGTTCCGGCCGAAGACGGCATCTCGATGTGGGTGGCCGACATGGATTTTCAGGCCGCCGATCCGGTTAAGGCCGAGCTGAGGGCGATGCTCGACCACGGTGTGCTTGGCTATTACGGCGACGACGCAAGCTATCGCGCTGCGATTGGCTGGTGGATGCACACGCGTCACAGTTGGGAGGTAGACCCGGAGGCGATCTTCACCACCCCTGGCATCGTCAACGGCGTGGCGCTTTGTATCGATGCCTATACAGCCCCCGGCGACGGGATCGTGCTGTTTACCCCGGTTTACCACGCCTTCGCCCGAATCATCCGCGCTTCGGGGCGCGAGGGGGTGGAATGCGCGCTGCGCAACGTGGATGGCCGCTACCAGCTCGACATCGCCGCTTGGGACAAGCAAATGACCGGGCGCGAAAAGATGCTGGTGCTCTCAAGCCCGCACAACCCCGGTGGTCGGGTCTGGTCCCGCGCAGAGCTGGAAGAGATCCGCGATTTCTGCATTCGCCATGATCTGTTGCTGATCTCCGACGAAATCCACCACGATCTCGTGTTTCCCGGCACAACGCACACGCCGTTTGCCCTGATCGAGGGGGTTGAAGACCGGCTCATCATGATGAGTTCCACCACTAAGACCTTCAACATCGCCGGCATTCACACCGGCAATGTGATCATCCCGGATGCAAGGCTGCGCGCGCCGTTCGCTGCGCGCATGGCGGCACTCGGGATCTGGAGTAACGCCTTCGGCTTCCGGCTTGCCGAGGCCGCCTACAGCCCCGAGGGGGCAAAGTGGGTGGATGCGCTGGTAGCCTACCTCGACGGCAATCGAAAACTGTTTGACGCGGGCGTAAACGCGATCCCCGGCGTGCGCTCGATGCCGCTGGAGAGCACATATCTTGCCTGGGTCGATTTTTCCGCTACCGGCATGGCCGAGGCCGAGGTAAACGACAGGGTGCTCAAAAGGGCCCGGCTCGCGGCAAACCTCGGGCCCACCTTTGGCAAAGGTGGCGAAAATTTCCTGCGGTTTAACTTCGCCACGCCGCGCGCGGTGGTCGAGGAGGCGGTGAACCGGCTCGCCGAGGCTTTCGCTGATCTGCAATAGCGGCTCAGCGCCGCAATAGCGCCACCGGCGCGGTTTCGTCGCGCGCGAAATCGAGCGGGGCGGTGTCGGTGGCCGCCGTCGAGCGTTTGAACTCGTAGCGCATCAGCCCGCCCTCCGCCTCGGCGGCGACGATCAGGCATTGGGAGAGGTGGCGCGCGCCGTCGTAGAGATCAACGAGCCCGCGCAGCTTCGGCGCGTTGTCGATATCGAGGGCAAAGCCGCCGGCGCGGAATTCGAGCACCGGAAACACGGCATCGCCCACTGCCACGCGCAGCCGGGCCTTGCGCTTCAAATCACGCTTGCGGGCCGTTTCCAGCCCCTCGCGCACTTCTTTTGGCAAAAATGTCGTCATCCCGCGATCCTCCCACCGCTTCAATGATGCAGCCAGGTGTGATTCGGTCAAGTTAACCTTTGGTGACGAACCGTTCGAAAACGATCAGGTGTTATGCTCTTGCACCAGGTCAACGCCGACGACGGGGCGCAGCACATGCGGCTTGGCCGGATTGTAGAGAGCGGAATCCTTGAAATCGCGCACCGCGCCCAGTGCCGGACCGACGAGGATCAGCGCCGTGCGGGTGATCTTCTCGGCGCGCACCTTCAGGCGGATATCGGCGAGCGTGCCACGCACAAGCATCTGGTCGGGCCAGCCCACGCGGTAGGCCACCACCACCGGGCACCCGGGCCCGTAGTGCGGGATCAGCACCCGCTCGATTTCGCGCATGTTGCGCACCGCGAGATGGATCGCCAGCGTTGCCCCGGTGCGGGCGAAGGCTTCAAGGCTCTCGCCCTCGGGCATCGCGGTGGATTGCATGCTCATGCGCGTGAGCACGATGCTTTGCGCGATCTCCGGCACCGTCAATTCCTGCCCCAGCGCGGCAGCAGCGGCGGCATAGGCGGGCACACCGGGAACGATCTCGTAAGCGATACCGTCTGCCTTCAGCCGGCGGATCTGCTCGGCAATAGCACCGTAGAGCGACGGGTCGCCTGAATGCACCCGGGCCACGTCTTCGTCCCGGTCGCGGGCGGCTAGAATCTCTGCATGCGTGTCACCGAGCGTCATCGCGGCGGTGTCGCGCACAAGCGCGCCTTCGGGCGCCCCGGCAACCACTTCCGGCGGCACCAGACTTCCAGCGTAGAGGCACACCGGGCATTGGCCGATGATGCGCTGCGCCTTGAGCGTGAGCAGTTCCGGATCGCCCGGGCCTGCGCCGATAAAATACACCTTCATGCCAGGTCTCCGTCGATCTTTCGCGCATAGCCGCGCGGGGTATACATGCGCGGCCCCTCACCAAGCTGCGCCAGCCGCGAGTTCGACGAGCCAACCAGAACCACTGTGAGCATATCCACCTCGTCTACCTCCAGCTCATCAAGCCTACGGTAGCGTATGGTTTCCTCTGGTCGGCCGAGGCTGGATGCCAGAAGCACCGGCGTATCGGCGGGGCGGTGGGCCAGCAGGATCTCGCGCGCCTCGGCCAGAAGCGTGCGGCGGCGCTGCGACACCGGGTTATAGAACGCGATCACGAAATCGCCCGTCGCGGCGGCGTGCAGGCGGCGGAGGATATCGGCGCGCGGCGTTAGCAGATCGCTGAGCGAGATGGCGCAGAAATCATGCCCAAGCGGCGCGCCCGCCCGGGCGGCTGCGGCTTGCAACGCCGAGACACCGGGGGTCGAGATCACCTCGACGCGCCGCGCGGCTGCGCTCACCCCCTGTGCCTCCACGCCCCTATCCATCAGCTCGAACACCAAAGCGCCCATCGCGTAGATCCCGGCATCACCCGAGGAAATCAGGGCCACATTGCGCCCTTCCGCCGCCTTTTCAAGCGCATAGCGGCACCGGTCTTCTTCCTTGCCAAGCGGAAAATCCTTGCGCGTCTTGCCCGCAGCGAGCGGCCCGAGCAGATCAATATAGAGCCCATAGCCAACAAGCTCGTCCGCTTCGGCAATCAAGTGCGAAGCCTCCGGTGTGCGCCAGGACGATTGCCCCGGGCCGATGCCAACGATCGCCAGCCGCCCGCGCGCGCGCCCATTCAATGCCGTGATCGGCACCGGCGCATGGGCCAATGCGCAGGTCGCATTGGCGCTCTTGCGCTTCTCGATCGTCAGCGCCGCACCGTCTGCTGCCGCCAGCGCGGCGGCCTCTGAAACCCCATGCGTGCCCACCTCCGAAAAAACGATCTCCGACGGGTTGGCCAGGCGAGGCGTCAACGCCTCAAGCTCGTCCGCCGTAAACAGCCGGAGCGGCACACCGAGCGATGCCGCAAGCGCATTCACCGCCGGCTCATCTGCCTTGATGTCGATCGTTGCCACCGCCGCGGTGGCCCCCGGCGCGACCCCGGCGATCGCAAGGGTATCACGCACAAGCGTCTCCAGCTCCACCGGATCGGCATTGCGGGCACAGCCGACGCCCACAACATACGTTTGCGGATGGTAGACCAGTCGGCTCGCGTCGCCTTCGAGCGGGGCTTCTGTCACGACCAGATCCACCGGGCCTTCGGCGTTGCGCTCCAGCCCGAAAATGTTGTCTCCCACGATGCGTGGCGCGGCACCGGAAAGCAGCTTTGCCATCACCGCTTTGGCGTCATCGTGGTTTTGCAACCGGTAGCCAGGGGGCGGGTCGTCAAGCGCCACGCCCAGCGCCACGTCGCCCGCCGTGGTCACTGCCGCCGTGGCTGAAAGAGCAACGGCGATCTCGCGCGCCAGTCGGTTGGCGCCGCGATGCCCGCCCAAAAGCGGCACCACCACGCTACCGTCGTCGGCAACCGAGAGCACCGGTGGTTCGCTGGTTTTGTCGCCGAGCAGCGGCGCGACCGCGCGGATCAGGATGCCCGAGGCGCACACACCGATAACCGGCACACCGGCGGCGAACAGATCCCGCACATGGGTGAGGGCATTGGCGAAGAAGGCGTCGGCCTTGTCAACGCGCCCGGCCCGGCCATGCAGCGCGAGGCCACGGGCTGCGGCAATGCGCTGGGCGGTTGGCGCGCCCGCGCGGTTGAGCGCGATCACGACGGGGGATTGAGCCACGGGTCGGCCCCTTTCGTTACCAGAATAATGGAAAAATACGGAGCAGGATCGGGTGCCTCCGCGAGCGGCAGGATCACCTCTTCGGCCAGCGTGGCGCGTTCAACGTAAACCGCGTTTTCCGCCAGACCAAGCGCGCCCAGCAGCGCACGGATGCGGCCGAGATGGCGCCCCAGCTTCAGGATGGCAAAGCTATCGGCACCATCCATACGGCTGCGAATACTTTCATCGTCGAGCGGGGCCGGGATTGTGACCAGTGTATCGTTGCGGGCCGTCAGCGCCCGACCGGCCCGGGCGGCGCCGGCCGAAACGGAAGTAACGCCGGGCACCACCTCGACCTCGTAATGTCCGACCAGCCGCGCGTGGAGATACATGAACGAGCCGTAGAAAAACGGATCGCCCTCGCAAAGCACCACCACGTCTTGCCCCAGATCGAGGGCTTCGGCGATCCGCTCGGCGCCCAGATCGTAAGCCGCCTGCGCCGGGCCGCGCGCCGTGCTCATCGGGATTTCGATCACGATTTCATGCGTAGTCTCGGTGATATGCATTGCCGCGATCTGCCGCGCAAAGCTCTCGGTGCCGGGTAATGCCGGGTAAGCGATCACCTGTGCGGCCGCGATCAGGCGGGCGGATTTGAGGGTGAGAAGCTCCGGGTCGCCGGGTCCGAGGCCGACGCCGATCATTTTGCCTGTCATCGTTTCACCAGGCTCCATTGCGTTACCGGCATGGCTGCGCGCCAGCCCCGGTGCGGGCCCACAGGCTCGGCCCGGCTTACGTTCAGTTGCACCAGGTCACCGCCATGGCGCTTGTGAAGGTCTATAAGCACCGCCTGACTGTCCAACGTCACCGCGTTTGCCACCAACCGCCCAAGCGGTTTCAGCGCGCTCCATGCGGCTTCGTATGTTTCCTCCGACAAGCCACCGCCAATAAACACCGCGTCGGGCGCGTCGAGCCCGGTCAGCGCCTGCGGAACAATACCGTCGACCAGCTCGAGCCGGGGGGCACCGAGCGCCAGCGCGTTGGCAGCGGCCAGCGCCCGACGGTCGGCCCTTGGCTCGAT
>MNZL01000142.1:13963-15190 GCA_001873585.1 Rhodobacterales bacterium CG2_30_65_12
AGCGGGCATAGCGCGCCCCGCGCATCCATTCCACCGCCACCGAGCCGCAGCCGGTGCCAATATCCCACAGCAGCGCGCCACGCATCGGCATAAGTTTGGCGATGGTCACGGCCCGCACTTCGCGCTTGGTCATCGTGCCATCATGCTGAAAGAGATCATCATCAAGCCCCGGCACACGCGGCAGGAGCGCGGCATCGGGGGCGGCGATGCACTCCACGGCGAGCGTGTTGAAGGGCGACACCTCGTGCGCCCAGCTTTGCGCAACCCCCTCGAACCGCGCCTCTTTTTCCCCGCCCATGTCGGACAGAACCGTCATCGGGCTGGCGCCGAAGCCGCGTTCGGTGAGGAACCGCGCGATCTGTGCCGGGCTTTTTTCGTCGGTCGTGAGCACCAGCAGCCGCGCGTCGGGCTGGATAAAGGCAATCATCTGCTCGACCGGACGGCCATGCACGGTGAGCGTTTCCACATCGACCATCGACCAGCCCATCCGCGCGGCGGCCAGTTGGAAGGCCGAGATTTGCGGGTGATAAGCGATCTCGGCGGGCGCGAAGGCGCGGCCAATGCTTTCGCCAACCGAAAACCAGAGCGGATCGCCGGTGGCAAGCACGACCACGCGCTTGCCGCTGAGCCCGCGCAAAGTGTCGATCAGCGCATCGAAGGGCTTAGGCCAGGCGATCCGCTTGGCATCCAGACCATCCGCAAGCGTATGGTGCCGGGCACCACCAAGGATCACCTCGGCGGCTTCCACCACCGCGCGGGCTGCCGGGGTGAGGCCAGCGAGCCCGTCTTCACCGATACCGACGATATGCAGCCAGGGCGTCATGCGCCAATCTCCGGCCGGCCTGCGGCCAGTGCGTTTACCGCCGCCGCCGCCATGGCGGAGCCGCCGCGCCGGCCGCGCAGGGTAACGAACGCACAGCCTCGCGGATCGCGGGCAAGCTCCGCCTTGCTCTCCGCCGCACCGACAAACCCCACCGGAAAACCCAGTATGACCGCGGGCTTGGGCGCGCCGTCGTCGAGCAATTCGAGCAGCCGAAACAAGGCAGTGGGCGCGTTGCCGATGGCCACCACCGCACCCGCGAGCCTGTCGCCCCAAAGCTCCACAGCTGCGGCTGAACGGGTGTTGCCGATCGCCTTGGCGCGCGCGGGCACGGCGGCGTCATTCAGCGTGACGATCACCTCATTGCCCACCGGCAAGCTGCGCCGGATGATCCCGGCGCCGACCAT
>MNZL01000142.1:15198-35111 GCA_001873585.1 Rhodobacterales bacterium CG2_30_65_12
CGCCGGCGAGAAGGGCTTCGCGGCCCGCCGCAAAGGCTGACGGGCTAAACGCCAGGCGGTCGGCGATCTCGACCATGCCTGAGGCGTGAATGAGCCGGACCGCCAGCCCATCGAGCCCCGGCGGGAAGCGATCAAGCCGCGCCTCGGCGCGCACCGTGGCGAAGCTGGCCGCGTAGATCGCCGCAGGGTCGCGCTCGTAGCGCAAGGTCCGGCGCGGCGCGTCGATCATTTCCGGCGCGCCGATTCCGGCCCGTGCGGGTGCGTTGCGCGCGGATAAACCGGGTGGTGATGGTGGTGATGGTCCTCGCCATGCGGATGCGTATGGTCATGGTGATGGTCATGCCCGCGATCCAGCCGGCATTCACCGGTGCAGAACGTATCGCACAGCGGGCAATCGGCCACGTTTGAGCCGGGTGCCGAGGCCCCCTGCCCTTCGACGTGATGGTGATGGCTCTCCTGCACCGCACCCACCTCGGCCTCGAAACCAAGCACCTCGGTGCGGTATTTGCACATCACGCAGACCGGCGGCGGCACCTCGCCGAAGGCGGGATGGCCGGCACGCTCCTCGGGTGTGATCCGCCGCGCCCCGCCGGTTTCCAGCGCCAGCACCTGCGCGCGGTAGGGGCAGGTGCCACAGTTCGGTGGCGGCACCTCGCCCAGTTGCTCTTTCACCCGTTCGGCAAAGGTTGCGAGCACCTTGGGGTGATCGCCGAGATACCCGGCCTTGACGAACTGAATCTCGGGATGCCCCGCCGCCACCTTGTCGGTGAAGCCGTAGATGCGGTCGATCAGAATGCCGGAAAACAGGAAATAGGGAAACACCACGATCCGCCGGTAGCCGAGCTTCGCGGCGTGGACAAGCGCGGGCTCAACCAGCGGGAAGGTCACGCCCGAGTAGCCGACTTCGAGCCAGCCAAACCCCATGCCTTCCTGCAAAAGCCGCGCCACCTTGGCGACGTTGGCATTGGCATCCGGGTCTGAAGCGCCCCGCCCAATCACCACAAGGCAGGTTTCCTCAAGCGGCACCGGGCCATGCTTGATGTTGGCCGCGTCGACAGCGGCGCGCACCCGGTCGCCGGCGGCGGCGATCATCTTCGGGTCGATCCCGAGGTCGCGCCCATAGAGCACCTCGATGCCATGCTCGGCGGCGTAGGAGTTGAGCACGGTGGGAATGTCGTTCTTGGTGTGCATCGCGGCAAACAGCATGCCGGGCACGGCAACGATCTTCTCCACCCCCGCTTCGCGCAGGTTGTCGAGCCCCACCCGGATCACCGGGTTGGCAAATTCCAGATAGCCGTAATCGGTTACCCACGCATCGGGAAAATAGGCTGGCAGCTTCTCGGCCAGCACCTTGAATTCATCAACCGCCACCTGGCTGCGGGAGCCATGCCCGCAGATCATCACTCCGATTTTTGCCATGGATCAGGCGTCCTGCGGCTCTTCGTCGGTGGCCTCGTCGGCCTCCGGTTCGGCAAGATTGTCGCGCCGTCCCTTGAGCACGCCCCAGATCGCCACGCCGATGGCGACCCCAACCGCCACCCCGGCGGCGATATGATCATGCCCTGCCACCTCGATCAGGTGGCCGGGATGAGGGAAGGCCAGCCCCGGCAGGAGCATGAAGGCCAGAGTGAGAAAAAGTCGCATGGCGTATCCTTCCTGAGCAACCGAACAGGCGCGGAGAGGCCATGCTTTTCTGACGATCGCAAGGCCCGAACCCCCTGTTTGGGTCGATCTGGCCCTCGCACACCTCTCCGGCCCCTCGGGGCATCGTCTGCGCTCGGTATACGCCACCGCGCCGCCAGTCTCAACGCCACAAACGGCCATTTTCCTCTATCGAGCGACGCGCGCTGTGCGCTCGCGCACGAGGCTTGCGCGGAGGCTCGCGTTTTACCACGCCTCGCGCAGGCCTATTTCGAGTTCAAAGGGAGATACCATGGGACAGCTCATCGACGGCAAATGGAATAGCGGCTGGTACGACACCGGAAAAAGCGGCGGGCGATTCCTGCGCTCGCGGCAGATGTTTCGCAACTGGATCACGCCCGATGGCAGCCCCGGCCCCTCGGGCGAGGGCGGATTTGCGGCAGAGAGCGGGCGCTATCATCTCTACGTGTCTTATGCCTGCCCCTGGGCACACCGTGCGCTGATCTTTTGCAGTTTGAAGGGGCTTGAGCCGCATATCAACGTCTCGGTGGTGCATCCCGACATGCTCGTCGACGGCTGGACCTTTGCCACCAACTTCCCCGGCACCACGGGCGACCGGCTGTTCGGCCACGATTTCCTGCGCGAAGTCTACCTGCGCGCAGACCCAAAGATGACAGGCCGCGTTACCGTGCCAGTGTTGTGGGACAAGCAGCGGGCCACCATCGTTTCCAACGAAAGCGCCGAGATCATCCGCATGTTCAATTCGGCCTTCGACGGCCTCACCGGCAACAGCGATGATTATTGGCCGAAAACATTGCGAGATGAGATCGAAACGGTGAACGCCCGGATCTATGACGCGGTAAACAATGGCGTCTACAAGGCCGGTTTTGCCACCACGCAAGCGGCCTACGACGAGGCGGCAACAGCGCTTTTCGCCGCGTTCGACTGGTTGGAAGACCGGCTTTCGCACCAGCGCTATCTTGTTGGTGACCGGGTGACAGAGGCCGATTGGCGGCTCTTGCCTACGCTCCTGCGATTCGACCCGGTGTATCACGGCCACTTCAAGTGCAACCGCAAGCGGCTCGTGGATTACCCCAATCTGTGGGCCTATGCCCGCGAGCTCTACCAATGGCCGGGGGTGGCCGAAACCGTGCACCCCGCGCATTTCATCCGCCACTACCATTACAGCCACGACACCATCAATCCGCACCGGATCGTGCCGATCGGCCCCGAAATCGACTGGAGCGCGCCGCACGGGCGTGGTTAATCCTCCAGAACGCCGCGCAGCTTTTTCATGAGAAGGCCGAGAAACTTCTCGGCGCCTGCGTCACGCAATCGGCCTTCATCATCAAAGGCATCGTTGCAGCCAGCCACAAACACCTCCGGGCCGTAAACGAGATTGGCCCGAAACGGCATCATGCACAGGACGAGCGAGTTCATCGCCCGCTCGCCGCCGGCGCGCCCGTCGGCCGCCGCCATCAGGGCCACCGGCTTGCCGTTCCACGGATTACCCTTCACCCGGCTCACCCAGTCGAGCGCATTCTTGAGCACACCGGAAAGGTTCTTGTTATACTCCGGAGTCGAGATCAGCACAGCGTCGGCGGCGGCGATCTGGTCCGCGAGCTTTTGCACCATTGGCGGAATGCCCTCGGCGGTTTGCAAATCCTCGTCGAACAGCGGAAACCGGATATCGGCCTCGATAAACTCGGCCTCGCCAAAGGCGCGCACCGCTTCGCGCAGAAGCCGCCGGTTGCAGCTCTCTTGCCGCAACGATCCCGAAATGCCAAGCAGGGTGAAAGTCGACATGCCGCCTCCGTTTTTTCTCGCCCGACTGTATGGGGCATGCGGCGCGGCGCAAGGCGAAAGGGGCACGGAATGCGGCACGGTGGGCAGATCCTGGTAGATGCGCTGAAAATCCAGGGGGTGAAACGGGTGTTTTCGGTGCCGGGCGAGAGCTTTCTGGCCGCGCTTGACGGGCTTTATGCCTCGGGGATTGCAAATGTGGTCTGCCGCCACGAAGGCGGTGCCGCGATGATGGCCGAGGCGCACGGCAAGCTTACCAATAGCCCCGGTGTGCTGTTTGTCACCCGCGGCCCGGGGGCCAGCAATGCCGCGTCGGGCATCCATGTGGCGATGCACGATTCCACGCCAATGGTGGTGTTTGTCGGCCAGATCGCACGGCCGCACCGCGATCGGGCAGCGTTTCAGGAGATCGATTACCGGGCCTTTCTCGGCGGTATCGCAAAGGCGGTGTTCGAGGTGGATGATACCGCGCGGCTACCCGAATACATCTCCCGCGTCTTCCACCTCGCCCTATCGGGGCGCCCCGGCCCGGTGGTTCTGGCACTGCCGGAAGACATGCTTTCGGACCATGCCGATGTGCCCGATCTGCCCGCCGTGGCGCCCATGCCCGCCAGCGTGTCGCCGGCCCAGGCCGAGGCGGTGATGGCACGGCTCGGCCGCGCGAAAAAGCCGCTTGTCGTGGTCGGAGGCCCGCTCTGGACGGCGCAGGCCAGCGCCGATCTTGCCCGGTTCGCCGAAGCGCACGGCTTGCCCGTGGCCGTCGCCTTCCGCCGCCAGGATTACCTCGACAACCGGCATCCGCATTACGTCGGCGATCTCAGCGTCGGCATGCGGCCCGACCTCAAGGCGGCGCTGGCCGAGGCCGACACGCTCCTGCTTCTCGGCACCCGGTTTGGCGACGTGGCCTCTGGCGGCTACGCGGTAGCCCCGGGCGCGCCCGGCAAGACCATTGTGCATATCCACCCCGACCCCGATGAGCTTGGCCGGGTGTTTCGCCCCGATCTCGGCATCAGCGCCCCCGCGCCGGCGATGCTGGCGGCCCTCGCCCAGCTGAACGGGCCCGGCCGGGCCGAGTGGCAAAAGTGGCGCGAGGCCTTGCGCGCGGGCTACGAGGCGTGGTTGAAGCCGGTCGAAACACCGGGCGCGGTAAAGCTTGAAGACGTGCTGACGGCGCTGCCAGGGCTGTTGCCCGAAGGCACAGTGATCACCAATGGCGCCGGTAATTGCAACATGTGGCTGCACCGCTACCACCAGTTCACCCGCCCCAAATCCTACCTTGGCGCCACTTCCGGATCGATGGGCTACGGCTTTCCCGCCGCGATCGCCGCGAGCCTCGAAACCGGTGGGCTCGCGGTGGCCTGGGAGGGCGATGGTTGCTTCCAGATGACGCTGAACGAGATGTCGACCGCCGTGCAGCACGGCGCGCAGGTGGTGGTCATCGTCGCCAACAACGGCCGCTATGGTACGATCCGCATGCACCAGGAACGCAAGTATCCCGGCCGGGTGTCGGGCACCGACCTCGCCAACCCCGATTTTGCCGCACTGGCGCGGGCTTACGGCGGTCACGGAGAAGTGGTGGAGCGCAACGAAGACTTCGCCCCAGCCTTTGCGCGCGCGGTCGCAAGCGGCACGGTGGCGGTTATCGAGCTGCGCCTCGACCCGGAGACGCTGACCACCACGCAGACGCTGAACGAGGTGCGGCGACTGTGAAAAAAGAACCCCGCCCGTCTGACCGGGCGGGGCGGCATGAGCCTTTCACCTTTCACGGTCATCGGCGTCCCCGCCTGTACCGTGTTTCAAGACTACGCACTCAAGATTGACGTGCCGTTAACGGAGCCGGCAGGAATGAACCTTTTTGCCTTCGGCGAGGATATTTGCGGGAAAGATGAAAGCGCGATCTGCACTTGCCATTCATCTTTCCACAAGTATCCCACGGGGGTCCGGGGGTGTGAAACCCCCGGCCGGTCGGGCCGCGAAAGCGGCCGGAAATCCTAGTATTCCACCCCGGCTTGCGCCTTCACGCCCGAGCGGAACGGGTGCTTGATCAGTTCCATCTCTGTCACCAGATCAGCGATCTCGATCAGCTCGGGCGCGGCATTGCGCCCGGTCAGGATCACATGGGTCATTGGCGGTTTTTCATCGCGCAGGAAGGCCACGACCTCGTTCACGTCAAGATAGTCATACCGCAGCGCGATGTTGATCTCGTCGAGCAGCACCATCCGGATCGTGGAGTTTCGGATCAGGTCTTTCGATTTCTCCCACGCCGCGCGGGCCATCTCGATATCGCGGGTCTTGTCTTGGGTTTCCCAGGTAAAGCCCTCGCCCATGGTGTAAAATTCGCAGGCGTCGGCGAAGTGCTGCGCGATGAGCGCACGCTCTCCGGTCTCCATCCCGCCCTTGATGAACTGCACCACCGCGCATGGCATCCCGTGCGCAATGGCGCGGAAGATCATGCCGAAGCCGGCGGACGACTTGCCTTTGCCCTTGCCGGTATGGACGATGATCAGCCCTTTTTCATCGGTCTTGGTCGCCATGATCTTGTCACGCGCGGCCTTCTTCTTGGCCATTTTCTGGGCGTGGCGGTCTGGATCGTCGGTCATGTGCACTCCTCAGAGAAACCATTGGATGATGATCGGGGCCAGCAAGGCCGTGAGCATGGCATTCAGCCCCATGCCGACCCCGGCAAACGCCCCAGCTGTCTCGCTGAGCTGAAAGGCGCGGGCGGTGCCGATGCCATGGGAGGCGATCCCGATGGCGAAGCCCCGCGCGCGCTGGTCGTCGATGCGCAACGCGTTCAGTAGCGGCGTGGCGATCACCGCACCGGTGATCCCGGTGAGAATCACCAGCACCGCCGTCAGTGTGGGAGAGCCGCCGATGCTTTCAGCTATCCCCAGCGCCACCGGCGCGGTGGCTGACTTCGGCGCCAGTGAGGCGAGCGTTTCGCCCGAAACCCCGAGCGCACGCGCGATCACGAGCGCCGAGAGAATCGCCGTCACCGATCCGGCGGCAAGCCCCGCCAGCATCGGCAACGCGGCGCGTCGAACGCGCGCACGGTTGGCGTAGAGCGGCACCGCCAATGCCACCGTCGCAGGGCCAAGCATGAAATGGACAAACTGCGCGCCCTCAAAATAGGTCGCATAGGGTGTGCCGGTCGCCATGAGCAGCCCGGCCAACAGCGCAACCGCGATCAGCACCGGGTTTGCCACCGGCATGCGCCCCGAGAGGCGAAACAGCCCGTCGCCGATGAGATAGGCGGCGAGGGTTGCAGTCAACCAAAGCAACGGGCCCTGCGCGAGATACGACCAGATATCGGCAAACCCGGTCATGGTGTGCTCCGGTTCAACCGCGCGACCGCGGCGAACGCCAGTGCCCCGGCGGCAATCGCGAGCGCTGTCGAAACGACGATGGCGAGCGCAACCGGTCCACCGTCGGATCCAAACCGCCCAAGGTGGCCGACGATGCCCACACCCGCCGGCACGAACAGCAGAGATAGATGCCCGAGCAACCCCTGCGCGGTGGGTGCGGCGCGGGCATATAGCCGGGGAAACGCGAGGAAGGCGACAAGCAGAGCCGCCATGCCGAGCACCGGTCCCGGCAGTGTGAGTCCAAGGCTGCGCACCGCCGCCTCGCCGGCGAGTTGGAATGCGAGCAGGAGGGCGAGAGTCTGGATCACGTCGGTCTCCGCAGTTTCGGAAGCTGTCGATGGTAACGTGCGGACGCGCATGCGCAAGCGAAAGGGGAAGCCCGAACGCCACCGCTCGCATCCGCTGCACCGTCGGCCTTGTTCGGCAGACCCCGCACCGACGGCTTGTGCCTTGGCGTTGGCCTGCCAGGCACAGCGAATCAGGTGCGGCCATGGGAGCGACATTGGCGGCCTTTGTGCGACGGGCTGACGCAGGCCTTCATTAACGCTTTATTAATGTCTTTTCACTTGGATACGCACATGCGGTTCCATGCCTTCCTGCCCTTCAGTCTGGCCCTTGTCGGTGCGCTCGCGGCCTGTGCAAGCCCCAGCCCGCGGATGATGTCGGGTGAACGTCACGATATCGAGATTGCCGGCACGGCGTTTACCGTTTTCCGCAAGGGTGAAGAGGTTGAGGTGTATCGCACCACCCCCGAACTGCTGCCGCGCATGAGCGAAGTGTTTGCCAAGGCCGAGCAGGCGATTCGGCAAACCACGGGCTGCGCGGTGGAAGACGGCTCGCTGGTGGGCGACGCGGCACTGATGAAAGCGCGGCTCAATTGCGGCTGAGCGGTTTCGCCGCGCTGACGCGGGGCGCACCATCGGGGGGTTTCACCCCAGCCGTTCTGATTCGTGTGGAAGATTGTCGGTAGGTATTGACTCAGTCGACGCCCAAGGCATTGATATGCCTTGTAATGATCGACGATGAATCAGTCCAACTTGCCCGGATACGCTCGAAGAATTCTTCGAGAGCCCCGATCAATACCGCGCTTTTGCCCCGAACCGTCGGTTTCTTCAAAGTCAACGTCTGCCGAAACCCGCTCTGCTCTGCCTTTTCTGAGGCCCCGGTCCTCTATGTCGCCAATCGCTCGATGATGACCAGTAAGGTCAAAGGATCGGGCGAAAGCCGGAACTACACTTGTTCTGCGTGCGGTCAGCCCTTCCGGCTAAAGTCCAACACCGCCTTGGTCGAAGAGTATTCCCGGTTGCGGACTCTGCATAGGGGAACAAAACGAGAATACTGCCCCAATATCGAATGCACCTCCCATGGTGTGCCGGCGTCCTTGATGCCGTCCGCCTACTACACCCACGGAAAGACCCCGAAAGGTGATCCCCGGTATCAGTGCAAGTCATGCAAGCAGACTTTCTCGGTTGGATCGCCGACGCGGCGCCAATCGGAGACCACGGAGAACACATTGATCCTGAAGCTACTGGTCAACGCGGTTGGTCTCCGCCGGATCATGGAGATCGCGGATATCCCGGCAAGTCGGCTCTATCACCGCATCGAGTTCCTGGCGGACCAATGCCGGGAAACGGCGGCGCACAAGGACCGCAGCCTGGCCCGAAAGCTCGAAGGCCGGAACATTGCGCTCTCCACTGACGTGCAGACCATCCTGGCGGATTGGCTCCGCGCCGATCGGATCCTGAATGTCCCGGTTCTGCACGCCGTGACAGTCGAGCGTGACAGCGGGTATGTGGTTGCAGCCACGACGGACTATGACCCTGCCGCAGACCCCTGGGAAATCGAGGGCGAGATGTCAATCGGCATTCAAAGCTGACCCCCTATCGGCATCCAATATTGACCCCCTTTTTGCTGAGCAGGCCGGGCGCTGCGTAGTCTTCATTTAACGCAGCAGTGGCGGGCCTGCGGTGTTTCGGATTGGCGTTAGGCGCGGTTTTTGAAGCGCCAGGTTTCGTTGCCGGTTTCGACGATTTCGCAGTGATGGGTGAGCCGGTCGAGCAGCGCGGTGGTCATCTTGGCGTCGCCGAACACGCTGGGCCATTCATCGAATGCCAGGTTGGTTGTGACGATGATCGACGTGCGCTCGTAGAGTTTGCTGATCAGGTGGAACAGCAATTGGCCGCCGGTCTGGGCGAAGGGTAGATAGCCCAACTCATCCAGGATCAGGAAGTCGAGCCGCGAGATCAGATCGGCGGTGCGGCCCTGGCGTTCTGCGCGGGCTTCGGCATCAAGCTTGTTCACCAGGTCTACAACGTTGGAGAACCGGCCTCTGCGCCCGGCCCGGATGCAAGCGCGGGCGATGCTGACGGCGAGATGGGTTTTGCCGGTGCCTGTGCCGCCGATCAGCACGAGGTTGCGCTGGTGGTCCAGGAAGTCACCGGTGGCCAGGTCACGGATCAGCGTCTCGTTGACTTCGGCGGCCTCGAAGTCGAACTCTTCCAGTTCCTTGGCGAGCGGCAGCTTGGCGATGGTCATCTGGTATTTGACCGAGCGTGCCTGCTTCTCCCTGATCTCGGCGATCAGCAAATCGCCGATGATCTGTTGCGGTTCGTGCTGGCGTTTGACGGCGGTGGTCAGCACCTCGTCATAGGCGGCCCTCATTCCGTAAAGCCTCAGCTTTCCCATCGCGTCCATCACGTCGGATCGTTCCATTCTGTGTTCTCCTCAGGCTGTCATATCGGGTGCAGTCGGCAATGGGCTCGCAGGCCAGCTTCAGCGCATCCGGGGTGGTGATGGTCAGGGGGGGCGGCGGTTCACGGTGCCGGGCCAGGATGTTCAGGACAACACCTGCGGAATGGACATTGTGCGACAGGGCTTCGGCACAAGCGGCCTCGACCGCCTCAAGGCCATCGGTCAGCACCGTGCTCAGGATGTCGACCATCTGCCGGTCGCCACCCGGCTGACGTTCCAGCTTGCGCCACACGCGGCGGATCGGCATCGGCAGTTCCCATTCCTTGAAGGGTGCCCCATTGCGCAAGGCGCCGGGTTTGCGGGCCAGAACAGGTATGTAATGCAGGGGGTTGAAGATCGTTTTGTCACGTCCGAAGGCACGCTCGTGTTGCCCGACAATCCGGCCATCCTGCCAACATTCCAGCCGGTCGGCATACGCCCTGATCTCAACAGGCCGCCCCACGGCACGGGCATCAACCGAGTATCGGTTCTTGTCGAAACGAACGAGGCAGGTCTTGGATACCGATGCCGGGACCGCATGGAACCCATCGAACGGGCCAACGCAAGGAACAAGGCTCGGGCGCTCCTCTTCGAACACCTCCCAGATGGTCTTGTCGCGCAGCTCCGGGTGTTTGTTGGCTTTGGAGAACGCCAGGCACCGGTCTTCCAGCCAGGCGTTCAACTCAGCATAGGATTTGAACTTCGGACGCGGCACGAAGAACCGTCGCCGGATCACGCCGACCTGGTTCTCGACCTGCCCCTTCTCCCAGCCCGAGGCTGGCGTGCAGGGCCGTTCATTGAAGGCGCCATTGGTTCAAGCCCAATGGACGGCGGATCGACCAGTTAATGGCCGCGCATCTGCTGGAACCGCCGATTGTAGGCCCTGTCCTTGCCGACGAAGACCGCATCCACCGCGGTCTTCAGATTATCGTATATCCCCCGGGCGCAGGCACCGCCGAAGAACGCGAAAGCCTTGTCATGCGCGTCAAACACCATCTCCTGGGTCTCACGCGGATACGCCCGCACAAACGGCATCCGGCTGTGGCTCAAGCGGACATGCGCGACCTTGACGGTCGTGGTCACGCCATCGATCAAAACGATCTCATGGCTCCAGTCGAACTGATAGGCCTCGCCAGGATCGAAGCTCAGGGGCACATAGGCCGCCGCGGAGGCTTCCCGTGTCGCCTTCGACCAACTGGCTGCGTATCGGCGCACTGCATCATAGCTGCCGTCATAGCCGTGGTTGCGCAGTTCCTCGTAAATCCGAACCAGCGTCAGGCGCTGACGTTTGGGCTGCCGGGCGTTCTCAGCCAGCATCTCGTCCAACTCGCACCGCCACGGATCGATCTTGGGTCGGGGCTGCGTGGACCGGTCGTAACTGAGTTCGTCGCACCCGACCGCACCACCTTGCGCACCGTGTTCCGCGATACCCTCAGTTCCCGGCAGATCTGCTTGATCGACTTCCCCTGAATGAAATACGCCCCCCTGATCTTCGCTATCGTCTCCACGACCAACATCCCCAAATCGCTCCCTCAAATCCATCGAGGAAGCTTCTGAACAGAAATATCAGGGGGGTCACTTCTGGACGCCGATTACCCCAATAATAGGGTCAATTTTGCATGCCGGTTCACAGCTCTTACCTTCCCAAATCCGGCGCGCCGGCACCGCCAAACAGGCGAGCCCACCTTTCGCTCGCCCAACGACCATAGAGCGGCGGCAATTCTGATCGGCAAGACGCGCACCGAATCGCACCTGGTGTTCCCAACTTGACAGATGGTTGCCGCGCTTCGGCGGGCTTTGGGGGCGGCGATCCGACCTCTGTGAAGTCGCGCTTTATTCCAGCCATGCCCGCATGCCATCGCAGCGGCGCGCCCAGCCCGGCCAGATCGCCGTGCCGTGCGGGCGGCCCGGCGATGCGCGGCGGCCTGCGGCCGCTGTTTCGCGCAGGGCGCTCGGGGCAATCGCTCCCTTTCGGGTGGCTTTCGGCGGGTGGGGAACCCTAGGCCACGGCTCAGAGCCCCAGCACGTCGATCATGCTGTAGCTGCCGGGCTTGCGGCCGATCCCCCAGAGCGCAGCCTTGAGCGCGCCACGGGCGAAGATGGCGCGGTCGGTGGCGACGTGGCGCAGCACCACCCGCTCGCCAAGGCCGGCAAAGATCACGTCATGCTCGCCAACGATGTCGCCACCCCGGATCGAGGAAAAACCGATGTGGCCATCAACGCGCGCGCCGGTTACGCCATCGCGGCCACGGTCGGCCACTCGGGCAAGCTGCACGCCCCGGCCTTCGGCGGCGGCCTCGCCCAGCATCAGGGCGGTGCCGGAGGGGGCATCGACCTTGTGTTTGTGGTGCGCCTCCACGATCTCGATATCGAAGCTTTCATCAAGCGCCTGCGCCACCTTTTTCGCCAATTGCACCAGCAGGTTCACGCCCAGGCTCATATTGCCGGCGCGGATGATCGTGGCATGGCGCGCGGCGGCATCGAGCTTGGCGAGATCGTCTTCGCTGAGCCCGGTGGTGCCGATCACATGCACGGCACGGGCTTGTGCGGCAATGGCGGCAAGCGGCACGGTGGCGGCTGGCGCGGTAAAGTCGATCACCGCCTGCGCCTTCGCCATGGCTTCAAGCGGATCGTCGGTGACGGGCACGCCGAGGCCGGCGCCGCCCATCGCCTCGCCGATATCGCGGCCGATCCAATCGTGCCCCGGCCGCTCCAGCGCGCCCACGAGCCGGGCGGCGGGGCTTTCGTTCACCAGTTGCACCAGCATCCGGCCCATCCGGCCCGATGCCCCGTTAACCACGATCCCGGGCAGTTCGCTCATCATGTCCTCCATCTTGCCCCCGTGGTAAGGCCTGTTGCGCGGGCACGCAATCGGGCATAAATGGGCGCCATGGCAAAGAACCGCTTTCATCAGGGCGAAGGCCCCACGCAACGCCAGCTTCGCGTCGGCGAGCTGATCCGGCGTCGGCTGTCGGACGTGCTGATGCACGGCGATGTGCATGACCCCGATCTTAACCGGATGTCGATCACCGTGGGCGAAGTGCGGGTTTCGCCAGACCTCAAGATCGCCACGGCTTACGTGCTGCCGCTGGGCGGTGAGCACCGTGAAGAGGCGATCAAGGCACTGGCACGGCACAAGGGCGAGCTGCGGCACCTCGTTGGCAAGGCGATGAACCTGAAGTTCACCCCCGATCTGCGCTTCGTGATCGACGAGACCTTCGACCAGTTGGACGAAACTCGCCGGCTTTTTGCCGATGAGCAGGTGCGCCACGATATCGAGCACGACGACGAGGACGAGTGATGGCCAGGCGCAAGGGGCGGGATGTGCACGGCTGGCTGGTCGTGGACAAGCCCGCCGGCATCAGTTCAAACGCGGTGGTCAACAAGGTGCGCTGGGCCTTCGATGCCAAGAAAGCAGGCCACGCCGGCACGCTGGATCCGCAAGCAACCGGCGTGCTTGCCGTGGCGCTGGGCGAGGCGACCAAAACCGTGCCTTACATCACCGACGCGCTCAAAGCCTACCGCTTCACGGTGCGGCTGGGTGCGGCGACCAATACCGACGATGCCGAGGGCGAGGTGATCGCCGCCGCCGAGGCGCGGCCCTCGGATGATGAGATCGCCGAGGCGCTGAAAGCGTTCGAGGGCGATATCATGCAGGTGCCGCCAAAGTTTTCGGCGGTGAAGATTGATGGCGAGCGCGCTTACAAACTGGCGCGCGCGGGCGAGGACTTCGAGGTGAAAGCCCGGCCGCTCTACGTCGACGAGATCGCGCTTGTCGCGCGGCCCGATCCTGATCATGCGGTGATCGAGATGGTCTGCGGCAAGGGCGGCTATGTGCGCGCGGTCGCCCGGGATCTTGGCGTGGCGCTGGGCTGCTTTGGCCATGTGGCCGAGCTGCGCCGGGTCTGGTCCGGCCCGTTCGAGGCTGACGAAGGCGTGAGCATGGAGCAGATCGAGGCGCTGGCGAAGAGCCCGGAGCTCGACGGTTACCTGCGCCCGGTCGAACAGGGGCTCGACGATCTGCCGGAACTGAAAGCCACCGCCGATGGCGCGATGCGCCTGCAGCATGGCAACCCCGGCATGGTGCTGGCGGCGGGCGACGTGGAGTATGGCGACGAGGCCTGGGCCAGTTACGAGGGCAAGGCTGTGGCGGTTGGCATCTACAAGGCTGGCGAGCTGCACCCGGCCCGCGTTTTCAACCAGTAGCCCACGCGCCCGCCTGCCGGGCGACTTTGCTCAATCAATAATCCGCAGCACCGGCTCGGGCACCTGTGGCGCATCGCCGATGCCATAGGCCTTGAGCACCTTGCGCTCCGCCGCATCGGCCTCGGCGGCGCTGTCGGCATGGATCACGCAAAGCGGATCGCCCGCCTCCACCCGCTGCCCAAGATCGACAAGCCCGGTGAGCCCCACGGCGGGGTTGATCACATCATCCGCGCGCCGCCGTCCGCCGCCAAGCTCGACAACGGCAAGGCCAATCTCGCGGGTCTGGATCGCGGCCACATGGCCAGAGGCAGGGGCGGGCACGGCGCGGTTGAGTTTGGCCTTGGCCAGGTGCGCGCCGGGGTTTTCGACAAAATCCGCAGGGCCGCCGAGCGCCGAGACCATCCGGCCAAACATCTCCGCCGCGCGGCCGCTTTCCAAAGTCTCCCGCGCTTTTTCCAAACCTGCCGCACGGTTCGCGGCGAGCCCGGTGATCGCCAGCATCTCGCCCGCGAGCGCCAGCGTCACCGCTTCGAGCCGGGCATCGCGCTGCGCGCCGGTGATAAAATCGACCGCGTTCACCACCTCCAGCGCATTACCGGCGGCGCTGGCGAGCGGCTGGTTCATATCGGTGATCAGCGCGTTGCAGGCCAGCCCCGCCTCGCGCGCCACCCCGGTGATGCTTTGGGCCAGCTCGACCGATCGCTCGAATGTGTCCATGAAGGCGCCGTTGCCCGATTTCACGTCCATCACCAGCGCGCCAAGCCCGGCGGAAAGCTTTTTCGACAGGATCGAGGCGGTGATGAGCGGTACGCTTTCCACCGTCGCCGTCACGTCTCGGATGGCGTAGAAGCGTTTATCGGCGGGCGCGAGGTTGGCGGTCTGGCCGATGATCGCGCAGCCCACCTCGGCCACAACCTTGCGCAACAGATCATTGTCGGGCTGGCTCGTATAGCCGGGGATACTGTCCATCTTGTCGAGCGTGCCGCCAGTGTGGCCAAGGCCGCGCCCCGAGATCATCGGCACAAAGCCGCCCGACGCCGCCACGATCGGCGCGAGCATGAGCGATACGTTATCGCCCACACCGCCGGTGGAGTGCTTGTCAACCACCGGCCCCGGCAGATTCCAATGAAACACGTCGCCCGAATCGCGCATCGCCAGCGTTAGCGCCGCCGCCTCGGCATGGGTCATGCCGCGGAAAAATACCGCCATGGCAAAGGCGGCCACCTGCCCCTCGCTGGCACTCCCGGTCGAGATTCCCTCGACCATGGCGTTGATTTCCTCTGCCGAAAGCTCGGCGCCGTCGCGTTTATGGCGGATGATTTCCTGGGTCAGCATGGCGTGTCTCCTCGTGCTCTACTTTGACCCGATGGACAAATACCGCAAGAGGGATCGCTTGCGATTTTTCCCGCCACGCGCCACAAACCGCCCATGATCATCCGCGAATACATCAAGGACGATGCCCCCTCGACGGCGGTTTACTCCGACTGCGAACGCTATCGCTACACGCTTACCCGCACCTGGGAGCCATCCGGGCAACGGGCGTTGTTCGTGATGCTCAATCCCTCTACGGCGACCGAAGTGCAAAACGATCCCACGGTTGAGCGCTGTGAGCGACGGGCGCGCGCGCTGCGCTTTGGCAGCTTTCGGGTGACCAATATCTTTGCCTGGCGCGATACCCAGCCGCGCAATATGCGTGCAGCAGCCGATCCGGTGGGGCCGGCGAACGATGCCGCCATTGCCGAGAGCGCCACCTGGGCGGATCAGGTGATTTGCGCCTGGGGCACACACGGCGAACACCTCGCGCGCGGCCTGGCGGTGGAGCTTCTGTTGCGCGCGACAGGGATGCCGCTCTATCACCTCGGGCTGACCAAGGCGGGGCACCCCAAGCACCCGCTTTACATCGCTTACGAACAACAGCCGCAACTGTGGGGCTGAGCCGGTCAGGCGAAGATGTTTTCGCTGACCTCGACCAGCACGTCAGCCGCGCTCGCGCCCGGAGCGCCGCGCAGCATCGCCACGATCTCGCCGTTGACAGACACCACCGCGTCTTGCCCGTCGTCCGATGGCGCGACGCTGAGCGCCATGTCGCCATTGTCGAGCGCGGGGTTGAGGCTGATACGCAGAAAATCCTCGCCGGGGGTGAAATCGCCCACCTCCGCCGCGCCACCGCCCGAGGCATTATCGAAATAGACCCAGAATGTATCGTAGCCCGCGCCGCCGGTTGCGCTGTCGGCACGGTCCATGATCAGCGTGTCGTTGCCCGAACCGCCATCGAGTGTGTCGGCGTCGTTGTCGATGTGCCAGGCGAATTCGTGCTGCGCGGTGTGATAGTCTTGTTCGACCCGGCCAAGATGGTCGATCACGTCGTTTCCGTCGCCCCCGATGAGCACGTCGGCACCGTAGCCGCCGGCGATATGGTCGTCGCCCGCACCGCCGTCGATCCGGTCGTCGTCCTGGACTGTGGCGCTGTCTGCATTGTGTGCGCCACCCAGAAGCGTATCCGCGCCCGCGCCGCCGGTGATCGTATCGTCGCCCGTGCCGCCATCGGCCCAGGCGGCGGTATCCGACGCGGTGAGCGCATCATCCCCCGCGCCACCAGACAGCGCCGCCGCGCCTTCGCCTGCGGTGATCGTATCGTCGCCCGCGCCGCCGAAGGCATAGGCCGAATCATCGCCCAGCGTGATCGTGTTGGCGCCATCGCCACCGGCGATCACCTGCACCGGATTGTCGCTTTCGAGCACCTGGGTGCCCTCGTAATCGCTGCGCACACCAAGCCCGGTGCCGTCGAGCCCATCGTCGGGCGCGGAAAGGTCTTCGTCCGATCCAAGCGCGATATCGTCGGTCTCGGGGCCGTAGTCACCAAGCCAGCCGGCACCCGCATCGAAACCGGTCTCGGAGCCGAGCAGGCTTTGCAGGGGTGAGGCATCGCCCGGCGCCGGCGCATCGTCGCCCGGTTCGTCGACCGGATCGAGCACGGTTTCTGGGTCGATCTCCTCAGCCAGGAACGGGTCTTCATCGCCGGTGATCGGCGGGAGCACATCCTCCGGGTCGACCTCTGCGCCATCGAACGGATCTTCGTCATCGGTGATCGGCGGCAACAGTGGCGAGGGATCGGTAAGGCCAGACCGCACGGTATCGCCTCCTTCATCGCCACCTTCGTTTGCTGAAAGCAAGTCACCGCCTTGATCCGTGCCGGAAAAGGTGCTGCTTCCGCCTTCGTCCGAGGCGGCGTCGGTTTCCGGTGAGAAATCGAACATCATCATCATCGGCAACAGCCCGAGCAAGAGAAGTGCAAATGCCATGAAGATCACCCCTGAAACAGACTTCACCATAGCACCATCCGGCAAAACCCGGAAAAGGATATTGCGATCAATTGTCTATTAACGTCTGGAAAGGTTAATGCCGGGCAGGGTAAGTTGGTGTCACGGAGGCGGCCATGGCTGATGAGAATGGGCGGGAAGAGGACATTGCGCAACAGCTGCAGGCGCTGCGCAGCGAGGTGCGGCGGCTGAACGAGCAGCGCTTCTTCCAGATCGAAAGCTCGATGCCGCAAGTCGCGCTGTGGAGCCTCGTGCGCGGGCTCGCCTTCGGCCTTGGCTCGGTGTTGGGGGCAACGATCCTGCTGTCGTTTCTGGTCCGGATGCTCGGCTCGATCGACTTCATCCCGGTGCTGGGCGATTGGGCCGGGCGGTTGATCGAGGAAATCCAGATCGGGGCGCGACCAGAATAGGCTTTTCTTCGCGGCAGGAATTGCCTATACGCGCGCATCCGGGCACCGCCCGGACTTCTCCAAGGGCCTGTGCTGGACGACATCCCGGCCTGCGCCATAACCCTCAACCGAAGGAGCCCCCGATGTCGATCACGCCGGAAGAAAAGACCCGTTTGATGAAGGAATATGCCACCAAGGAAGGCGACACCGGTTCGCCAGAAGTTCAGGTGGCCATCCTCACCAGCCGCATCTCCACGCTCACCGAGCACTTCAAGACGCACAAGAAAGACAACCATTCGCGCCGTGGCCTGCTGATGATGGTCGCCCAGCGCCGCAAGCTGCTCGACTACCTCAAGGGCAAGGAAGAGGCCCGCTACCAGGCCCTCATCAAGCGGCTTGGCATCCGGCGGTAAGGCTTGCCTGAAGGGATGAATTCTGGAAATGCCCGCGCCATATGGTGCGGGCTTTTTTCTTTTCTCAGCAAAACGAATGGCGGCTTGGGGGCCATCAGAGGCAGTCGGTGCCGTGATAGTGCCGGGGAACGCTTTGCACTTGCAGCAACGTGCCCGTGCTGAAGCAGCCATTTGGCCTCGCAGGTCCGCTGTGGCGCATCACCCCCGAAGCTGTCGTTCCTGCCTGCGGCATTTGCAGTTTCGCGGCAATAAGCGCATTTCGGCTAGGCTGTTTTGCCTCGCACTCGGCGCGACGATCTGCTTTTTTGGACGCATGAAACTATCGGCCCTCACCAACGCCACCGCGCTGGCGATCATGTTCGGCTGGCTGCTCTGGGTGGGCAAGCCGGTGCTGCTGCCGGTGCTTGCGGCGATCATCGCGATCTATGTGCTTTCGGAGGCAACCACATGGCTGGCAAAACTGCCGGTCTTGCGCCATGCGCCCGGCTGGCTGTTGCGGCTGATCCTGCTGTTTGGGTTTTCCGTTGCGCTGTTCCTGCTGGGCATGTTCATCACCACCAGTCTCACGCGGGTGCTGGAGGCGATCCCGCGCTACGAGAACAACCTCGATGCCCTGGTGGCGCGCTACGCCATCACCTTCGGGATCGAGGGCGAACCGACATGGCTCGCGGTGCAGAACGCCACCATCGGCCAGATCAACACTGCCTCCTGGATTCCGACGATCCTGAACAACCTGCGCGGCTTTGGCAGCACGTTCTTCTTCATCGTGCTATATGCCTCGTTCCTGTTCGCCGAGCGCATCCAGTTCGCCACCAAGTTCGACCTTGCCACCCGCGACACCATGCAGCGCGATCAGGCGCTGGCGCTGATTGACCGCGTTAACGACCGGGTCGGCACCTACCTTCTGGTCAAGACGCTGATCAACATCATCCTCGGCGCGCTGTCCTACCTCGTGCTCCGGGCCATCGGCATCGAGTTCGCGCTGTTCTGGGCGATCCTGATTGCGGTCTTGAACTACATTCCCTACGTCGGCTCGCTGATCGCGGTGATCTTCCCGGTGCTACTCAGCCTCGCGCAATTCGGCACGCTGGGGATGGCGGCGATCACGCTGGTGACGCTCACCTTCCTGCAAACCTACGTCGCGTCCTTCCTCGAGCCGCGGCTGATGGGGCGAACGTTTAACCTCTCGCCGCTGGTCGTGCTGCTCGCGCTTGCGTTCTGGACGGCGCTCTGGGGCTTGCCCGGGGCGATCCTCGCAGTTCCGCTCACGTCGAGCCTCGTGATTGTTCTTGCCGAAATCAAGGCCACCAGGCCCTTCGCGATCATGCTCTCGGCGAATGGAAAACTTTGACGCGGGCGCTTCAGTCCAGTTCCATGTTCCTGACCCGCATCTCCTCGCTGCGCCTGCTGTGTCAGAAGGATCTTTGTATTGAACGGAATCAATTCGCAACGTCTGCTTGGGATTGCGCTGGAACAGGCAAGATCTTGTGGAATGACGGCTGGCTCGACGTGATGAGTGGTCCCGCCACACCTGTTTTCTGTTCGCGTTCGGACCCCCACGTCGCTGTTGCCACATTTACGAACGCAAACTGATCAACCGCAACGAACAACCGCTCTTTCTCGCAAAGCGCCCGCGCCCCGTTTTTCGTCAGGTCACAACCACCCCCTTCCCTCAACCCACTTTTTCCTGTATGGCCCCCCCATCTGAGACGCAGCGCCCTGACCCCGGCGCTCGAACAGGATGAAGGGGTCGGCGGCAATGGGGCCGCCATATTGGAAGGGAGACCCGGGAACGCCCGGGAGTGCTCCCCAGAGGAAAACACTACATGTTCAATATCACGACGAAATCCATCCAATGGGGTGAGGAAACGCTTACCCTTGAGACGGGCAAGGTGGCCCGTCAGGCCGACGGGTCGGTGATCGCCACGTTGGGCGAAACCTCCGTCATGGCCAACGTGACCTTCGCCAAGGAACCGAAACCGGGGCAGGACTTTTTCCCGCTCACGGTCCACTACCAGGAAAAATACTATGCCGCCGGCAAGGTGC
>MNZL01000041.1:0-4404 GCA_001873585.1 Rhodobacterales bacterium CG2_30_65_12
GCGGCGATGAGCAGCATCACCCAAGCCGGTGCCAGCGGCGTGACGCTGAGCGCCTCGACCACATAGGCGGTGCGGGGGGTGTAGCCGATCCAGCCGCGCCCGACCGCCGCGCGCCCTTCGCGCACCGCCCGCAAGCCCGGCATGCCCGCTTCGAGCACCGACACGCCGCCGCCGCTGGGCGCGATCACTGGCGCCAGCACTTCGCCGGAGGCGATGGTGGTCTCGAATTCCCTCGGACTCGCAGGGCCGACGGCCACCACCGCCTCCTGGTCGCCCTCCGCCAGCCGGTAGAGCCCCATCGTGGGCGCCGCCAACTCGGCGCGGTAAAGGCCGGGGGCCTCTTCGCGCATCGCAAGCGTGGTCTCGCGGCCATCCGGCCCCGTTACCACCACGCTGCGCGCGCCTGTGCCGAGGCTGCGCCGGGTGATCGTTACGGTCGCGCTTTCGGCGGTGGCGGTCAGCGCCTCCTCCTCCAGTTCTGGTTCGCGCATCATCCAGTGTGCCAGCCGCCGCAGCAGTTCAAGCTGCGGCCCGCCGCCCTCGTAGCCCCGGTTCCACAGCCAGGCATGATCGGACGCGAGCAGCGCCACCCGCCCGGCCTCGACCCTTTCGAGCAGCAGAAGCGGCGCGCCGTCGGCCCCTTGCATTACCTCGACCGCCCCGGTGGCGGGCTCGACCTCGACCTGCCTGAGCCAGCGCCCCCAGCCGCCTTCGGGCGCAAAGCCCGCGAGCCCGCGCGTAACCGGATGGCGCTCGCCCAGCTCGGTCACCGCCGGGCTGAACGGCTCTTCGATCAGCCGCGCGGTGGGCAGGCCCGGCAGCACTTCGCCCAGCGGCGAGCGCGCGAGGCTTTGCACGCTCGCAAAATCGGGCCCCGCCGCCACCAGCACCGCGCCGCCGCGCCGGACGTAATCGCGCACCGAGCCAAGGTAGGAGGCGGGCAGGATGCCGCGCAGCATGTAGCGGTCGAAGATGATCAGGTCGAACTCGTCGATCTTTTCCAGGAACAGCTCTTGGGTGGGGAAGGCGATCAGCGAAAGGTCCGACACCGGCACGCCATCCTGCTTGTCGGGCGGGCGCAGGATGGTGAAGTGCACGAGGTCTACTGCGCTGTCGGATTTCAGAAGGTTGCGCCAGGTGCGGGTGCCGGGATGCGGCATGCCGGAGACCAGCAGCACCGAGAGCCGGTCGCGCACCCCGTTGACCGAGACAACGGCGGTATTGTTACGGTCGGTCAGCTCGCCCTCGGCGGCGGCGGTGGTGATCTGCACCACGTTGGCGCCGGCATGGGTAAGCGTAATCGGCAGGCCCAGATCGCGCCCCACTGGCACGTCGTGCCGCGAGGGCGGCCCGCCATCGACGGAGATTTCCAGCGTCGCTGTCTCGTCGCCGGGCGCGGCGCCGAGGTCTTCCACCCGGAGCGCAATCATCTGCTCCTCGCCGAGAATGGCGAAGGCGGGGGCGGTGGTGAGGGTGATGCGCCGGTCCCAATCCTCGGCCCGGCCGGTTTGCAACAGGTGCAGGGGGGCGGGAAGGCCCGGCGCGGCGTCAAGATCATGAACCTGCCCGTCGGAGATCAGCACCATGCCCGCCACACGGTCGCGCGGCACCTCAGCCAGTGCCTGGCCCAGCGCAGTGAGCGCGAGTGTGCCCCGGTTGTCGTCGCCATCGCCGACGCGGGTCATGCGCAACTCGAGCCCCTTGGCCGCGGCCTCTCGTTGCAGCGCGTCGAGCGCGGCCTGGGTTTGCCCAGCGCGGTCAGACAGCCCTTGCGAGGCGCTTTCATCGACCACGGCGAGGAGGATATCGCCAAGCGGGCTGCGGTCTTCGGTTTGCAGCGAGGGGCCGGAGAGGGCGGCAAGCAGCGCCAGCGCCGCGAGCCCGCGCAGCGGCCAGCCTTTGAGACGCCGCCAGGCTGCAAAGGCCACCAAGACCGACATGACCGCCGCCGCCGCCCACAGCACGGGCCACCCAAACAGCGGCGCGAAGATCACCGAGCTGGTCATTGCCCGAGCCGTTCGAGCAGCGCCGGCACATGCACCTGGTCGGATTTGTAATTGCCGGTGAGCACATGCATCACCAGGTTGACCCCGAAGCGATAGGCCATCTCGCGCTGGCGCTCGCCGGCATAGCCGCGCCCCACCGGATACATCGGCAGACCGGCCTCATCCACCGCCCAGGCTGAGGCCCAATCGTTGCCGCCGATCACCACCGGCGTCACCCCGTCGTTTAGATTGCGAAACGGCATCCCCTCGGCCTGCTCGGCATCCGGGGGCGCGGCCTCGACCCAGACCGTGCTGCCGGCATGGCGACCGGGGAAATCGGTGAGAAGATAGAATGCGCGGGTGAGCACATGGTCTTCGGGCACCGGTTCGAGTGCCGGAATGTCGAGCGGGCGGGCGAGGCTGCGCAGCCGCGCGGCCTCGGCGGTGGCGCGCGAGCCGAAGCTGGAAACGTTGGCATCGCGGGTATCGAACAGGATAAGCCCACCACCGCGCAGGTAGGCATTGAGCCGTGCATAGGCGGCATCGGAGGGGGCGGCGGCGGCTTCGGTCACCGGCCAGTAAAGCAGCGGGTAGACGGCGAGTTCGTGTCGCTCAAGGCTCACGCCCACCGGCGGCGAGGGCTCGACCGAGGAGCGCAGGCGAACCTGGTCCGATAGCCCCTGCAGCCCGGCACGCGAGACGGCATCGACGCCCGGATCGCCGGTTTCGACGTAAGCGAGCGTGACGTTGAGCGCGCCGGCGAGCGCGGTGGAATCCACCTCGGCTTGCGCGCGCAGCTCCGCCGGTGCCAGTGCGATGATCCCGAGCGCGATCACAGCCGTGCCTGATCCCCGCGCGCCGTGCCGGAGGCGACCGGACACAGAGAGCGCCGCGATCACGTCGAGCCCGAGCAGGCCGAGCGCGGCGAGAAGGAGCCAGCCCGAGAGGTCTGTCTCGCCGGTTGCCTCGTCCCATGTCGGCGTGAGGCCCGGGGGCCAGTCGGCGGGCGCAAGCGCCGCGCCTTTGCCCAGCACGTTCACCGCTACCCGCCGCGCTTCGGCGCGGTAGAGGCCCGGCGGCAGGTCAGGCCCGGGGCTCAGCATCAACCGCTCGCCGGACACGCCGGGCCGGGCATCGGCGGCGTCGAGTTGGCCAAACCCGTCCATCAGCATCTCGGCAACCCAGGTGCTGCCCGCGAGTGTGCCTTGGTCGGGGGAGCCGGCGCGGGTGGAGACGGCAAGGCGTTCGAGCATTTGCACGAACAGGCCCGAGAGCGGCAGGGTGGTCCACTCGGCGTTGGCCGAGCTGTGCACCAGCACCACCTGCCCGTCGCCAAGCGCCTTTCGGGTTATGAGCGGGGTGCCGTCGCTGAGCGCGGCGATGGCGCGGGCGGCGAGATCCGGCCCGGGCTCGGCCAGCACCTGGCTGGTGACGGTCACATCACCGGGGATGGTGAGGCCGTAGAACGGCGAGGAGTCCGTGAAGGGGGCGAGGGTTTGCGGCGTGCCCCAGCTCATCGCCCCGCCCAGGCTGCGCCCGCCCGCGCGCAGCCGCACCGGCAGGAGCGGGTCGTCTGCGCTGCGCCCGGTGTCGGCGGCGGCAAGGCGCGGCCCGGCGAAGCGCAGCAACAGCCCACCCTCGGCCACCCAGGCCTCCAGCGCCGCCGCGTCGGGTGCTGCGAGGGTAGCGATATCGGCGAGCACCACCGCGTCGGGCGCCGCGGCGAGAAGATCGGCAATCGCGCCTTCGAGCACCTCCGCCGTAGGCGCGAGCGCCTCGCGCAGGTAGTGCAGCGGTGCAAGCAGATCGAGCCTCTCACGCCCTGCGCTCGGCGCAATCAGCGCCACCTTGCGCCGGCGCAGCGAATCGTCGGCCAGCGTGACCGCTCCGGCCGAACGGCTGCCCGCGATGGCAAACCGCACCACCCGGTTACGCAGCTCCGGCGGCAGCGACAGCGTCTCTTTCGCCGCCGTCTCGCCGGGGCTGAAGGCCAGCGTGGCGCGCACCAGTTCGCGCGCGACGCCGGAGGGATCGGGGCCGATGCCGACAAGGGTGATCTCCTGCGCCGGCCCGGCGATGGAGCGCAGCGCGGTCACATGCACCAGCCCGCCCTCGATCCGCGCCGGCGCAAGGCCGAGGCGGGCAAGGGGCGGCTCGAGCACGGCAACCGGGCCGAGGCGCGAGAGTGTGGCGGCGAGCGCGGCGCGTGCGGGCGTAGCCAGCCCATCGGAGATCCAGGCGGTCTCGATGCCGGGATCGAGGCTCATGGCCCAATCGCGGGCGGCGGCATGGTCGAGGGCCCAGGGCTTTGGCGCCAGCCCGGCAAGGCTGGCGGCCACATCGCCCGCCGCGCGCAGCGGCAAGGTGCCGGGGCCGGGCGGCGCGGAGGCGGGCACCAGGGCTGCAGTGCGGCCCGCCG
>MNZL01000041.1:4455-5694 GCA_001873585.1 Rhodobacterales bacterium CG2_30_65_12
GGCGGCGGTAATGCGCGCGCGCCAATCGGCGGCGGCGGCCCAGCTATCGTCGACCAACACGAGAAGCGGACCGCTGCCGGGGCTTTTCGGTGTCGGGTTCAGAACCGGCCCGGCGAAACCGAGGATCATCGCCGCCACGGCGAGCAGGCGCAGGAGGAGGAGCCACCACGGCGTGCGCTCGGCTTCGGTCTCGCGGTCATCGAGGCCGATCAGCAGCGTGATGGCGGGAAAGGCGCGGCGCAGCGGCGCGGGTGGCACGGCGCGCAACAGCCACCACAGCACCGGCAGCGCGGCGAGGCCCGCGAGCAGCCAGGGCGTGGTGACGCCAATGGGGCCGAGGGCAAACATCAGATCCGCCCCTCCAGCGCCCGGTAGAGCCACAGGAGCGCCGCGGCCGGCGCGTCGGCGCTGTGGTGGAGGTGGTATTGCCAGCCGGTGCGCCGGGCCAGCTCGGCAAGGTGCGCCTTGCGCTCGGCAAGCCGGGCAAGGTAGCGCGCCTTGAGATCGTCCGCCTGCCGGGTCTCGAATTCGAGGCTGCCGCCAACCGAGTGAAACAGCGTGCGCCCAGCATAGGGAAAGGCCTCTTCCGCCGGGTCGAGCAGCTGGCAGAGCGCGCCGGTCACGCCCCGGTCTGCCGCCGTGGCGAGCGCCGCTTCGACCGGTTCGAGCGGGCCGAGGAAATCCGACAGGAACACCGCACGCGACTGGCGCGGCAGCGTGGCGGTGTCGGGCGCGCCGTAGTCCTGCGGCGAAGGCGCGGTGAGCGCCGAGGCGATGCGTTCGAGCTGCAGCGCACCGCGCGCGGGCGGCGTGGCCGCCTCGGTAAGCCCCACCCGCTCACCGCCCTGCACCAAGAGCACCGCCGTGGCCAGCGCGATGAGCGCCGCGCGGTCGGCCTTGGGCTCCAGGCCCTTGGCGCTGGCAAACCGCATCGAGGCGGCGCGGTCGACCCAGAACATCACCGCCTGCGCCGCCTGCCACTCTTTTTCCTGCACGAAATGCTGATCCGACCGCGCCGAGCGGCGCCAGTCGATTGCCCGCGCGGGATCGCCGGGCTGGGCCGGGCGGAACTGCCAGAACGCATCTCCAAGCCCCGGACGGCGGCGCCCGTGCTCGCCCAGCACTACCCCGGCGGCAAGGTGGCGGGCGCGCGCGAGCAGTGGCGGCAGCGGCTCGGCGAGCGCCTCGGCGCGGGGGCGAAGGGCGGTCATCCGTCACACGCCGGGGGGCGCTGCCCCC
>MNZL01000010.1:0-6980 GCA_001873585.1 Rhodobacterales bacterium CG2_30_65_12
ACCCGATCGAGCGCATTGCCCGCGAGCGTGGTCACGTCGATCGTGCCACTGGCAGTCGCCGGGCCGGTTGCCCCCGCGCCGCTAACCCGCCGGGGCAGGGCGACGATCTCACCGCCGCGCAGAGGTGTTTCGGGGGGGATGCCGTTGTAGCGGCCAAGCTCGTTCGCGCCAAAGCCAAGCCGGCTCGCGATCTGGGCGATGGTCTCGCCTTCGCGCGCAGCAGCGACATCGTAGGTGGGATAGGAGATCACTCCGCGCGAGTCCGGTGTCGGCTTGGCGGCGGTGCGGGCATCGCGCGCCGCCGTGGCGGTGGAGAAGCCGCCGGCGAGGCCGCGCATATCGAAATCGAGGCCGTCGAGCCCGCCGTCGCCGCAACTTGCCAGCGCCAACAGCACGACCGACAAAGTGGCGAAACGCGCGGGAATACGGGTGGGAAATGCCATGCTCTTGTCCTCTCGTGCCCCGCGGGGCCTGCCTTTTCGGGGGCGCTCTCGCGGCGCTTGCCCGCTTTTTGGCGTTCCCTTGCGCGGGAACGCATACACACTCACGCTACCCCAAGCCTTCCAGAAGGGGCACAAACCGCACCGGCATCAGCTCTTCATAGTCGTATCCCATCGCCTTGCGCGTCACCTTGATCAACGTCTGAACAGCGTTCGACTGGCCAACCGGCAAAACCATGATACCCCCGATCGCCATCTGAGCCAAGAGCGGCCCCGGCGGATCTTCGGCGGCGGCGGTGAGGATGATCCGGTCGAACGGCGCCTGTTCCGGTAGCCCGAAGCTGCCGTCGCCAGTGATCACCGTGATATTGTGCAGATCCATAGCCGCGAACAGCTTGCGCGCCTCGGCGACGAGGCCGCGATGACGGTCGACGGTGTAGATCCGCCGCCCCAGCCGGGCAAGGATCGCCGCCTGGTAGCCGCTGCCGGTGCCCACTTCCAGCACCTTCGATTTTGGCTGCACGTCGAGCGCCTGGGTCATCAGCCCCACCACCGAGGGCTGCGAGATGGTCTGGCCCGAGGCAATCGGCAGTGGCATGTCTTCATAAGCCCGAGCCGCGAAAATGCCCTTGACGAAAAGCCCACGGTCGACCGCCTCCATCGCCGAGAGCACGCGCTTGTTGGTCACCCCCTTGGAGCGCAGCGCGAAAACAAACTGCATCTTGCGCTCGGCATCCCAAGCGACCGGGCGGCTCATGCAAACACCCGCTCCAGATCGGCAAGCCGGTCGTGGGCGGTGAGATCGGCGCGCATCGGCGTGACCGAGATATAGCCCGCAAGGTTGGCGGCCGCGTCGGTGCCGGGCGCGGTGGGCTCGTGCTGTGGCCCGCCCTTGACCCAGAGAAACCGCCGCCCCGAGGGCGCCGTGGTGGGTTCGGTCGAGAAGAAGGTATCGCGCCGCCAGCCCTGTGCCGTGGCGCGCACCCCGGCCACCTTTGCCGCCGGAAGGGGCGGGAAATTCACGTTGTAGAACAGTCGGTAATCCAAGCCGGTCTCCCATGGCGCGTGGTCGATGAGGCGGCGCACGATGCCGGCGCCATGCACTCTCGCCGCCTCGAACAGGTCTTCGCGGTCGATGATCTCGGGGCCGAGGTATTGCGACAGCGCGATTGCCGGCAGGTTTTGCAGCGCCGCTTCGAGGGCCGCGCCGATGGTGCCCGAATAGAGCGTGTTTTCGGCCGCGTTGTTGCCTCGGTTGACGCCGGAAAGCACGAGGTCGGGCCGGCCCGGCATGGCATCGCCGAGGGCGGCCAGCACGCAATCGGCGGGGGTGCCCTCGGCGGCGAACCGGCGCGGGGCAAGTTCGGCCAGCATCATCGGCCGCGAGTAGGAAATGCAGTGCCCCACCCCCGATTGCTCGAAGGCGGGTGCGACGGTCCAGACCTCGCCGCCCGGCCCGGCGATCTCGGTGGCGATGGCTTCGAGCACGGCAAGGCCCGGGGCGTTGATGCCGTCGTCATTGGTGATGAGAATGCGCATGGGGCCTGACCGTTGTTGTCTGGCCTTTTCAATAGGCGAGGCGAGCCGGCGCGGCAAGCCGAGGGGCATTGGCCCACGGCAGCTGTGAGTATTTTTTCCAAGAAAAAGGAAGGGCGAGGGTCAGCCGAGGATCTCCGGCAGCAGCCGTTTGGCCTCGTCCCACGGAGAAGCGAGCTTCGAGCGGTCTTCGCCGGGGTGGAAGCGCGCGCGCATCGCTGTGGCCAGCGGCTTCGGCGCGACGATCTTCACCTGTGGGCCGATCTTGGCGGTTTCGCGCCGCCAGCTTTCGGCCAGCGCCAACTGGGCGGCCTTGGTCGAGCCATAGCCGCCAAAATAGGGCTCGCCGGCGTGGTCATCGCGGAAGAAGGCGGCGATTCCGTTCGCGCCCAATAGCGGCGCAACGAAGGCGATCAGCCGCGCCGTGGCGTCAACGTTGACCTTGAGCGATTTCTCGAAATCGTCTTGCTGCAGCGCGAGCTGGCTGGTGGGGGTGAGCTGCATCGCTTCGATCGCGGTATGCGCCCAGAGATCGACCTTGCCCCAGCGATCGTAGATCGCGCGCGCGAGCTGGGCCATCGCGTCGGGGTTGGTGATGTCCATCGGCGCCAGCGTGGCCTCGCCGCCTGCCGCCTTGATCCGGTCGTCGATCTCTTCGAGCGCGCCGGTGGTGCGAGCGACGGCGACGATGTGGTGGGTCGGCGCAAGCTCCACCGCCAGCGCCGCGCCAAGGCCACGCGACGCGCCGGTGATGAGGGCGATCTTCTGAGACATGAGATCCTCCGTAGGTCAGGGTAAGGCCGGGTATTCCATCGGGACGCGCGGCTGTCCAGAGAGATACCCGCCGGGCTCAACCGATCTCGGCGCGGCGCAGCGCGATCATCTCGTCGAGCGCGTAAACTGGCTTCGGGCGATCCGGCAAGCGCTGGCGCAGCTTAACGGGCGATCGGTGCGCTCGCGTCGAGCGCCTGGGCAAGGGCGCAGAAATGTTCAAGGTCGATCTCCTCGGCCCGCGACGTTGGGGCGATGCCGACGCTTTCGAGCAAGGCCTCGATCTGCGGGTGCAGCCCTCTGAGCGAGGCCCGCAGCATCTTGCGGCGCTGCTGGAAGGCGGTGGCGGTGAGCCGCTGCAAGCTCTCGGCCCGCGCCGGGAAGCGCGGCTCGGGCAGCGCCACCAGATGCACCACCGCAGAGCGCACTTTTGGCGGCGGCGTGAAGGCCTCTGGCGGCAGCTCCATCACCAGCCGCGCGTCGCAGCGCCATTGCGCCAGGATCGCCAGCCGGCCATAGGCCTTGGAGCCGGGACGGGCGACGATCCGCGCGGCCACTTCCTTTTGAAACATCAGCGTGAGGCTCTGCCAGAACGGCGGCCAGGCCGGCGGCGTGAGCCAGCGCACCAAGAGCTCGGTGCCGACGTTGTAGGGCAGGTTGGCCACAATCCGGATCGGCGGCGTGAGGAATGCGGTCGGGTCGATTTTCAGCGCGTCGGCGTTGAGCACTTCGAGCCGGCCGGGGTGGGCGGCGGCAATCTCGGCGAGGGCCCCGATTGCGCGAGCGTCTTTCTCGACCGCGAGCACATGCCGCGCCCCTTCCGCCAGTAGCCCGCGGGTAAGCCCGCCGGGGCCGGGGCCCACTTCGAGCACGTCCGCGCTGCTGAGGTCGCCCGCGGTCCGGGCGATCTTGGCGGTGAGGTTGAGGTCCATCAGAAAGTTCTGCCCGAGCGACTTTTTTGCCGTCAGCCCATGTGCCGCGATCACCTCGCGCAAGGGTGGCAGCCCGTCAATCGCGCTCATGCGCCGGCCATCTCGCGCGCCAACCTGAGCGCCGCGATCAGCGACGAGGGATCGGCGGTGCCGGTGCCGGCGATGTCGAACGCCGTGCCATGGTCGGGCGAGGTGCGCACGAAGCCGAGGCCGAGGGTGACATTCACGCCGGAGGCGAAATCGAGCGTCTTGATCGGGATCAGCGCCTGATCGTGATACATGCACACCGCCACGTCATACCGGGCGCGGGCGGGCGGGTGAAACATCGTATCGGCGGGCAGCGGCCCGGCGATCTGCATCCCCTCGGCACTGAGCCGGGCGATGAGCGGCGCGATCATCTCGATCTCTTCGCGCCCCATTGCGCCCGCTTCGCCCGCGTGCGGGTTGAGCCCGGCAACGGCGATCCGCGGGGCGTGGCCAAGCTGGGATGCAAGGCTCGCGTGGGTGATCCGCAGCGTCGCTTCAAGCAGCTCGGGCGTGAGGGCTGCGGGCACGTCGGCGAGCGGAATATGGATCGTGGTCGGCACCACGCGCAGCTCGGAACAGGCGAGCATCATCACAACATGCGCGCGCCCCGCAAGCGAGGCGAGAAATTCGGTGTGACCGGGAAACGCAAAGCCGGCACCATCGTGCAGCGCCTTCTTGTGGATCGGGTTGGTGGTGACGGCCGCCGCGCGCCCGGCCTGCACCAGCGCCACGCCATCGCGGATCGCGTCGACGACGTGGCGCGCATGCACGGCTTGCGCCTCGCCGGGCACGCGCGGGGCGCCAAAATCCCGCCCCAGCACCGGCAGGCCCTGGGGCATCGCGGCGGCGGCTTGCTCAGGCGCGTCGATCAGCACCAGAGGTGTGCCTGCGGGCAGGTGCGACGGATCGCCGATCAGGAAGAAATCAAGCTCGCCGCGCAGCGCTGCCCAGGCCATCGGCGCGATTTCGGGGCCAACCCCGGCGGGCTCGCCCGAGGTCAGCGCAATCGGCAGCGTGGGCATCAGAGCCCCGGCATCTCGATATGAGCGTTGGCGCGCTGCTCTTCGAGAAAGAATTGGGCCAGCGTGCCGGTGCGCGTGTTGCGCAACTGATCCTGGACCATCTCGCGGGTGAGCGAACGCGGCTGCTCGTTGCCGCGCGAACACAGCATGAGCACCACCATAGCCCCCGAAGAACTGGTGAGGCGGGTCGAAATCTCGCCCGGATCGAGCCGGTCAAGCTCGGCGGAATAGGCGGCAGGCACCTGCGCCAGCGGGAGCGTTTCGCGCACCAGGTGCTCGGGCGGCAAGGCGCGGGCGATCGGGTAGAGGCCGTCGCAGCCGGTCACGCGGGCGCGGATCCGGGCGGCTTCGTCGAGGTTGGCTGGCGATTGCCCGCCGGCGAGCAGCAGCGCGGCGTAATCCACCGTCGTGCGCGGGGTGGCGCCCGCCACTTCTTCGCGGTCGCGCAGGAAGTAGAGGCGGAGGTCTTCCTTGCTTTCAACCACGCGGCTGATCTGCCCCGGTTGCAGCCCGCGCACAGCGGCAGCGGTGGCCGGGGGCAGGGCGGTGACATCGAGCCATTTCATCTTGCCGAGATTGTTCCGCGAGGCGCCGACGGAAAACCGCAGCGCGGCCTGCCCGAATTCGGTCTCGTCCAGCCCGGTGAGCCGGTCGGCGCGGGCACGCGAGGCTTTGCGGGTGGCCGGATCGGCCCCCGGAAGCACAATCTCGCTGAGCAGCACCCGCAGCCCCGGCTCAGGCTTGGCGATGGCGATCGCCGCGTCAACTTCGGCACTGGAGATCGTCACTTTCGGCACGAAGGTCGCCTTCACATAGTCGCGCCAAGCCACCCCGGCGGTGACGAAATCACGAAAGCTCTGCTCGGCGATCCCGCCCTGGGCGAGAAGCTGGATCAGCTGATCGGCATCAAGGCCGCCACGCTTGGCAAATTCTTCCATGCCCGCACGCACCGTCTCGGCGTCTGGGCTGATCCCGGCCTTGCGCGCCTCGCGCAGTTGGATCGCCTCGTTGATAAGCTGGTCGGCGGCAAGCTGGCGGATATCGCCGGGCGCGCGCAGCAGGGTGAGGAAGGCCGCGCGCTGGCTGAGCTGATAGACGGTGATGACTTCGCTATCGACGACGATCGCGGGGCGAAACTGGTTTTGCGCCATCGCCGGGGACAGGCCAAGCGCGGTGGCAAGAACCGAGACTTGAATCAGCCCCGAGACGACCTGGGTGATCCTGCCCCAAGCCTTGCCGAGTTTCGTCGCTACCGCCGTGGTCCTCATCATCGCCCCACCTGTTTCGTCCGCCTGAATATCATCCTGGGCGTGCGCACACGCGCAGATGCCGCCCGGTTGGGCCTACATTAGTCGAGGATCGTCAGCGGTGCGAGGGTTAATCGTGCCCCGGCGCGCCGGCCAGGGGGCGTTTTGCGGCCTCGGGGCGGTGGCCGGGCGGGTTTGCCACATCTGGTGGCGCCCCGGTCCGGCTTGCGCTGGATATGGCGCGGGCCACGCCTGAAGGCGATTCTCGTCGCTTGCCCCCTCGTCACCCTCACGGGCGATCTGGCCAGCGGGATCGGCCCCGGTTACACTCGGGACAAGGCCGCACCGCCACCACAACCGCCACCACAGACGGAGACAGACATGACCGACATCCTCGCCCCCACCTTCATCCCGCTCGAGATCGAGGCGCTAGCCAGCGCAGAGGGCCGCATCGTTGTGCTGGCCGAGGGTGGCGGGCGGATGGACAAGGGCGCGCGCCGGATCAACCGGCTCACCCGCGGCGCGCTGGCGCGGTTGATCGAAAGTGAGAAATTCGAAAAAGCCGACCCGGGCGACAGCTTCGAGCTGGCCTGGCCGGTCGGGCTCGCCGCCGACAGCGTGCAGGTGGTGCGGATCGACCGCAAGATGGATGCCGAGGGCGCGCGCAAGGTGGGCGGCGCGATCGGCAAGGGCGCGTCGGGGCAAGACGTGCTGGTGCTCGCCGGCAGCTTGCGCCATACCGCCGAGATCGCGCTCGGTGCGATGCTGCGGGCCTATGACTTCCGCGATCACAAGACCGGCGCGGCCGGCAAACCGGCGGGTGGCAGCCTCACCTTCGCCGTCACCAACGCCGAAACGCTGAAAGCGCAGGAGGCCGATCTGACCGCTGTTGCCGAGGGCGTGTTTTTCACCCGCGACCTGGTGAACGCACCCGCCAACGTGCTGACCACCACGCGCTTTGCCGAAAAGCTCTCCGCCCTTGCGGCGCTCGGGGTCACGGTCGAG
>MNZL01000010.1:6995-26805 GCA_001873585.1 Rhodobacterales bacterium CG2_30_65_12
ACAGCTTGGGATGGGCGCGTTGCTCGGCGTCGGCCAGGGCTCGGCGAGCCCCTCCAAGGTGGTGGTGATGGAATGGCAGGGCGGGCCGAAGGATGCGGCCCCGCTGGCGCTCGTCGGCAAGGGCGTGGTGTTTGATACTGGCGGCATCAGCCTCAAGCCCGGTGCCGGGATGGAAGACATGACGATGGACATGGCCGGCGCTGGCACCGTCGCGGGGGTGATGAAGACCCTCGCGCTCAGGAATGCACCCGCCAACGTGGTCGGCCTGGTCGGCCTGGTCGAAAACATGCCCGGCCACGAGGCCCAGCGCCCGGGTGACGTGGTGGTGTCGATGAAGGGCGACACCATTGAGGTGATCAACACCGATGCCGAGGGCCGGCTGGTGTTGGCCGACGTGCTTTGGTTTGCGCAAGAGCGCTTCAAACCCGCCGGGGTGATTGATCTGGCCACCCTCACCGGTGCGATCATCATCGGCCTGGGCCATGAGAACGCCGGCGTCTTCTCGAACCATGAAAGCTTTGCCCGCGCCTTCCTCAGGGCGGCCGAGACCGAGGCCGAGGGCGCTTGGCGGATGCCTCTCGGCGAAGCCTATGACAAGCTTCTCAAAAGCCGGATTGCCGACATGAAAAACGTCGGCGGCCGCCCGGCAGGCTCGATCACCGCAGCGCAATTCCTGCAGCGGTTCGTGAAAGACGAAACCCCCTGGATCCACCTCGACATCGCCGGTGTGGCCAGCCGCTCGGATGACAGCATTCTGGCCCCCAAGGGCGCGACCGGCTGGTTCGTGCGCAGCCTCGACCGGCTGGTGCGCAACGGCTGGGAGGGATAGGCGCGCGGATGGGCGAGGCCTTCTTCTACCATATGACCCGCTCGCCGCTTGAGGCGACGTTGCCGGTGCTGCTTGCCAAGGCGCTCGATGCGGGCTGGCGGGTGCTGCTGCGCGGCACCGATCCGGCCAGGCTCGACTGGCTCGACCAGAAGCTCTGGCTTGGGCCGGATGATGGCTTCCTGCCGCATGGCCGCTCGGGGGGCTTGCATGACGCCGACCAGCCCGTGCTCCTCACCGAAGCAAGCGCGGCTGCGAACGGGGCGAAGTGCCTGGTCGCCGTCGATGGCGCCGAGGTGCGGCCGGAGGAGGTCGTGGAGATGGCGCGGGTGATGATCTTGTTCGACGGCAACGATCCGGGCGCGCTGGATCGGGCCCGCAGCCAGTGGCGGGCGCTCACCGCGGGCGGCGCGAAAGCCAAATACTGGAGCCAGGAAAGCGGGCGCTGGGCGATGAAAGCCGAAAGCTGAGCCCTGCCGGGTCAGGATGATGGCGGTCAGGGCTTCGGTGTCATCGGGGAGATTTGCCACCGCGTTCCTGCGGCCGGTCTGCCAAAACCGGCACCCGACTGCCCGCTCGAACATGCGCCCGAGTCATTCTGCTGCCGCCGGTGGACGTGCCGCCAGGGCCTTTATGGAAGGCCATAGGCCGCGTTGGCACCAGGATCCGAACCCGGTTCGACGGAAAGATCATGCCGCCATGGCCTCGGCAATCGCCGCGATCCGCGCTGCTGGGGGTGCCGTGGTTCCACCCGTAAACGTGTCCGGTCCGATCAGGAGCGGCTGTTTACGCCAGGCTTGTTTCGGCATCACCGATTGCGGTATTCGTCCAGAGCGATCCAGGCGCCATCAGCCGCATGCGAGGCAACGGCGGCGGCAATGAAGGCCATTCCCTCCAGCCCATCGTCGAGCGAAGGCACCCGCCCTGCGGCTGCGGCGTCGCCCGCCAGCGCATCGGCAATGTCGCGGTAGAGCGAGGCGAACGCTTCAAGATAGCCCTCCGGATGGCCGGCCGGGACGCGCACGTCCTGCGTGGCGCGAGGGCCGCCACGGGTGAAGACCTGAAGCGGTTCGTCCTTGCGCCAGAACAGCAGGCGGTTGGGGTCTTCCTGAAAGAATTCCAGCATTCCCGCCGTTCCGACGACGCGCAGCCGCAAACCGCATTCCTGCCCCACCGCGACCTGGCTGATCCAGCCGGACCCGGCAACACCGCCGGGAAAGCGGAAGTGGATGTGGGCATTGTCGTCGAGCGCGCGCTCCGCACCGAAGCTCTGCAGATCGGCCGAGAGCCGGTCGGCGCGAAGTCCGGTGACGAAATTGGCGAGGTGATAGGCATGGGTGCCGATATCGCCCAGCGCCCCACCGAGGCCGGCGCGGGCTGGGTCGGCTCGCCATTCGGCCTGTTTGCCGGCAACGTGATCGTCCGATAGCCAGCCTTGCAGATATTCCATGTTGATAATGCGCAAATGGCCGAGCTTGCCTTCGGCCACCATGTCACGCGCCTGCCGCACCAGCGGATAGGCGGAATAATTGTGGGTGAGAAAAAAGCGCGCCGGGGCGGTGCGGGCGAAGGCAGCGAACTCGCGCGCCTGTGCGAGAGTGAGGCCAAGCGGCTTGTCGCAGATCACGTGGATGCCAGCCGCGAGGAAGGCGCGGGCGACGGGAAGGTGAAGGTGGTTGGGTGTGGTGATCGAAACCGCCTCGATCCCATCCGGCCTCGCAGCCTCGGCGCGGGCCATTTCAGCCCAGTCGGCATAGATGCGCTCGTCTGGCAGGCCGATCGCGCGGCCTGAAGCGAGGGCGCGCTCCGGGTTCGACGACAGCGCGGCGGCGACAAGCGTATACCGGTCGTCGAGGCGCGCGGCAATGCGGTGAACCGGGCCGATGAAGGCCCCCGCGCCGCCGCCAACCATGCCCAGCCTGATGCGTTTCATCGCCGTCTCCTATTCATAGCGGAATCCCGCCGCCTCGGCCGCGCGGTGCAGGAACGGCAGCCCGATGTCGATCACGTCTTCGGGGTTTGCCGCCACCGGGTGCCAGATTGCGAGAGCCGAGGCGATGGCGGGGTGAACGTGGTTCATGCTCTCCAGTGTGGTGATCCCGTCAAAGCCGACCTCCACGAGGGTATCGTAGATTTCGGCCCAGCCGATCGTGCCCGCCCCTGGCGTGCCGCGATTGCTCTCAGACAGGTGAACGTAACCCAGGAAGGATCCGCAGTCACGGATGCCCTGGGCATAGGATTTTTCCTCGATGTTCATGTGGTAGGTATCGAGGTGGATGAACACATTTTCCGCCCCGACAGCTTCACAATACGCCCGGCCGTCGGCGCCGGTGTTCATGATGTGGGTTTCGTAGCGGTTGCAGGGCTCGACCCCGAGATCGAGGCCGTGCGTTTTGGCTGCGCGGGCTGCGCGGTCGATGAAGCGGGCGGTGCCGTCAAACTCGGCCTGCGTGCGCGGGGCGCCGGAGATTTTGCCGATGGTGCCATAGGTCACGCCTGCAAGCGCGAAAGCGCCGACGCCCGCCGCCACCGCGAAGGCGGGTTCGAGAAAGGCGAGCCCCGCATCAGGGTCGGAAATCACGTCGATCGTGTTGGGCAGACCGAGCGAACAGACCGGCGCGATCCCGGTTTCCTCGACGAAGGCGCGGGTCTCGGCCACGTCGATCTCGGCGGGGTCAAGCAGCGGAATTTCCAGCACCCGCACCTTGTGTTTGGCGAACTTCGGCAACAGCGCGCGCATCGTGGTCACATCCCATTTGGGCGCGGCGGCGAAGGTGTGAAGGCCAAGCTGAGCCATGATTATCCCCTTGCTTCGTGCGCCGCAGCCTCGGCCATGTCGCCGCCGCCAACGATGGCGGAGACCACTTCGGCCATCGAGGTTTTGGCAGTGGTGAGGTTGGCCGACGCGCGCCCGTGGTGCAAGACGACGATGCGGTCGGTGACCGAGAGCACGTCATTCAGGCGATGCGAAATCAGGATCACGCCGATGCCTTCGGATTTCAGTTGCCGAATGAGGTCGAGTACGCCCTGCACTTCGCGCACGGCAAGCGCGGCGGTGGGCTCGTCCATGATCACAACCTTGGGGTTGAAGGTGAGCGCGCGCGCGATGGCGACGGATTGTTGCTGCCCGCCCGAGAACGACCCCACCGGGCGGTTGATCGCTGGCAGGCGCGCGCCCAGCCGGTCGATCATCGCTTGCGCGTCGCGGCGCATGGTGGCGCGGTCGACGAAACGCATACCGAGCACCGAGCGGGTCGGCTCCCGGCCAAGAAAGATGTTTGCAGCCACGTCCTGTTGCCGGGCAAGGGCAAGGTCCTGGTAGATCATCTCGATCCCCATCCTGCGGCGCTCGCCGGGGGTGTGGTGGAAGATGTCCTCGCCATTGAGCGTGATCCCGCCAGCGTCGGCGGAATACATGCCGGTGACGATCTTCATCAGCGTGGATTTTCCTGCACCGTTGTCGCCGACCAGGCCGACGACCTCGCCGGGGGCGACGATCAGATCGACGCGATCGAGAACGTCGACCGGACCGAAGCTCTTGGACACACCCTTGATTTCCAGGAGATTGCTCATACCCGGCTCTCCTTGCGGACCTGCCATTGGTCGATGAACACGGCGAGCACGAGCACAATGCCGATGGCCATCTGCTGGTAGTAGGACTGCACCGCGAGCAGGTTCAGACCGTTCTGCAAGACCCCCATGATCAGCGCGCCGATCATCGTGCCGAGGATCGAGCCGCGCCCGCCGAAAAGGTTGGTGCCGCCGATGATCGCCGCCGTGATCGCGGTCAGCTCGTAGGTCATGCCCGCCGTCGGATCGCCTGAGTTGATGCGGGTGGCAAAGAGCAACCCGGCAAGCCCGGACAGCGCACCCGACAGCGTATAGAGGGTGAGCCGGTGACGCTCGATGTTGATTCCCGCCGTGCGCGCGGCGTTCTCGTTGTCGCCAATCGCCAGCGTGTGGCGGCCGTAGCGCGTATAGGCAAGCAGGATGTGCATCACCACGGCAGTGACGAGGAAGATGATGACTGGCATTGGGATCCCCATCGGGCGGCCTTGGCCGAGATAGACCATGGCCTTTGGCAGACCATAGATCACGCGCCCGTCCGAGATCACCAGCGCCATCCCGCGCGCGATGCCGAGCATGCCAAGAGTGACGATGAAGGCCGGAACGAAAGCGCGCGTGATGATCAGGCCGTTAACCAGCCCAGCGGCTGCGCCGGCGGCGATGGTCGCCACAACGGCGACAGGGGTGGGCGCGCCAAGCTTGACGGCAACAGCCGCACCGACAACGCCCGACAGCCCCATCACCGAGCCGAGCGACAGATCAAGACCGCCGGACGACAGCACAAAGGTTGCCGCGATCGCCAGCACTCCGATCGTTGAGGTGGCCAGCAGGATGTTCATGAAATTGCTCACCGACAGGAAATAGGGCGACAGGATCGCCATCGTCGTTGCGAGCACGAAGAGCACGATGAGGCTTTCGAGGCGGATATGGAGCCGCTCGATCAATGCACCGTGGGTGCGCGTCCAAAGGTTCGGCGCGGGGCCTTGTTTGGTTGGGGCTGTCGATGTCATGCATCCCTCGTCGTGAGGTTGCGCAGCGAGCAACCCGCCGCGCTCCGGTGAAGATCTGATGTCGGCGGGGCCCGAGAACCCCGCCGACCGGGAGGATTACTTCACGAATTCGAGCAGCGGCTCGGTGCCGGCGTCGATCACATCCTTGGTGAGCACGAGGGTCGGCACGATCACCTGGCGCTCGACGTCGCCGCCGTCAACGGCGACCTTCACGTTTTCCACCGCCTGCTTGCCGACGAGATATGGGAGCTGGGCAACCGAAGCGGTCAGCCGGCCTTCGTTGATCGACTTCACGGCGTCGGAGTTGCCATCGACGCCGATGATGATGATCTCACCGCCCTTGCCTGCGGCAAAGACGCTCTCGACCGCGCCGAGCGCCATGCCGTCGTTGGCGGCGAAGATGCCGACAAGGCCGGGGTTGCGGGTCAGAATGTCGTTAGTGATGTTGGCCGCCTTGCCGCGATCCCAGTCGCCGGGCAGGGAGGCGACGATCTCAAGCCCCGGTGCCAATTCGGCAAGCTTGTCGGCAAAGCCAGTTGCGCGTTTGGCCCCGGTGATGTTGCCCGACAGGCCCTCGATCACCAGAACTGGGCCAGTGGCATCCGCGCCAAGCCTGCTCACCATGTATTCCGCCCCCTGCGCCCCGGCGAGAACGTTATCGGAGCCGATCGAAAAGGTAATGTCGATACCCTCGGCAGCAAGGATTTCGGGGTCGAGGTTGCCGTCGAGATCAACGACCTTGATGCCGTTATCTTGCGCCGCCTTCAGGCAGGGCAAAAGGTTGGTCGAGTTGATCGCGGCGGTGATCATCGCCACCGGGCTGCGCTCGAGCATGGTGTTGCAGACGTTGAGCTGGCTTTCGGCGGCCTGGTCGCTCTCGACGGCTTGCATGAAATATGCAACTCCAGCCGCCTGTGCGCCCTCCTCGACGCCCTGGCCCATCGCGCCCCAGAACGGGTTGGCCAGCGTTTTCATCAGCACGCCATATTCACCGTCGGCCATTATCGGGCTGGCGGCCAGAAGCGCCGCAAAGGCTGCGCCCAGTTTCAGGGTGGTTTTCATCTTGGACATGGTTTCCTCCTCTAACCCAAGTGTCGCTCTCATCCGCCGCGCCGGAAACGGCGCGGCATTTCGTAATCCGGGCCGGCGGACTCGCGCAGGATCATCCTGCAAGGTTCAAGCCGGCTGACCGGAAATGCCGTGGCCTCACCCTCGACGCGCGCCAGCAGTGCGGCGACCGCAGCCTCTGCCATGACTGCGACAGGCTGCGCCACGGCGGTGATCGAGGGCCATGTCGTCTGCATCCAATCGGCATCGTCAAAGCCCACCAGCGCGATATCATCGGGAATGGCGACTGCGCGCCGGCGCAGCTCGGAGAGGACCAGAAGCGTAGAGTGTTGTGAAAGTGAAAAAACGGCGCTGGGGCGCGCGCTGCCAGCATGCGCCTCGAAGTAGTCTTTGATCGCCCGACGCTGGACGTCGCGGGTATCGTCAGAGACCTGGGTGTCGATCGTGACGCTGGGATCGAGCGCATTGGCGCGGGCCACGAAACCCTCAAGCCGGGTGCGCATGGCCTTGGATGTGCGGGTTGCCCCGTGCAACAGGATATGCCGATGCCCGGCGCCGATCAGCAAGTCGGCGACAGCAGCCGAAGCCGCCGAGTTGTCGGCGGTAACGGTATCATAGCGGTCATCGGCCGATACCCGGTCAACCAGCACGGCCTGCATGTCGAGCGCCTTGAGCTGCCGGGTGCCTGATCCGCGCTCGGAGCGCACCGGCACCAGCACGGTGCCCGCCACGCGCCAGTCGTTCATCCGGGCGATAAGGTCGGCTTCGCGTGCCTCGCTTTCGCGGCTCGAAGCGACGATCATGTGATACCCGGCCTCTTCCGCAGCGCGTTCGAGCCCGGTCACGAGCGCCCCGAAAAACGGGCTTTCGAGGTCGGGGATGACGGCGCCAATGATGCGGCGGTTTTCGCCTCTGAGGCCTGAGGCAATCGGGTCGATCCGGTAGTCGAGCGCCGCCACGGCTTCGCGCACGCGCTCGGCGTTGGCAGCTTTCACGGTGGCGATGCCGCGCATGACCTTGGAAACAGTCGCGGCCGAGACGCCGGCCTTGCGCGCGACATCGTGAATCGTGGCCCGTTTCGGGTTTTTCCACGGATCGTCCTGCGGCACGGCTCCCCCTCCACCCAAACCGGTATTGTTTTCGGCTAGATTATGGAAATAAATCGGTTTACTCAAAAAGTAAAACGATTTATCGCTGTCGCGAGAGGATTTGCAATGGCGGATGTTTCAAAACCCTTGGTGATCTGCGCCCCCGAACCGCGCACGCTGGAGCTGATTTTCACGCCAGAAAAACTGGCTTTTCTGCGGCAGCGCTACGAGCTGATCGAAGTGCCCGAATCGGCAGTTGCTGAGCTGGATGACCGGGTGCTGGCGCGGGCGCGGTTTGTGCTGGGTCAACCGCCGATTTCCTCCGAAACGCTGGCGAAGATGACCGGGCTTCGCGCGGTGCTCAACGTTGAGAGTAACCTGATCGACAACATGCCCTATGACGAGGTTTTCGCCCGCGGCATTCATGTGGTGACGACGGGGGCGGTCTTTGCCCTGCCGGTGGCCGAGATCGGGCTTGGCTTCGCGCTCGATCTCGCCCGGGGGATCAGCCCTGCGGATGCGGATTTTCAGGCCGGACACGAGCTTTGGGGCGGTGATGGCAACACCACGGCGCGGCTGCTCACGGGTGCCGATGTGGGCATCGTCGGTTTTGGCGAACTTGGCCGTGCACTGAACCGGCTGCTTGCAGGGTTTCGCTGCAATATCATCGCACATGACCCTTGGTTGCCGCCCTCGATTCTCGTCGATCACGGGGTCAGCCCGGCCACGCTCGACGAGGTGCTTGCCGGATCGGACTTCATTTTTGTCATGGCCGCAGTGACCACCGAAAACCGGGGTTTTCTCAGTGCGGAGGAATTTGCCCGGATGCGCCCCGGCGCGGCCTTCATCCTGCTCAGCCGTGCCGACGTGGTGGACTTCAATGCACTGCTCGATGCGGTCGAAGCGGGGCGGATCGTTGCGGCCAGCGATGTCTGGCCGGAAGAACCGCTGGCGCCAGATCACCGGGCTCGGGGCCTCAAGGGGCTGATCCGCTCCGCGCACCGGGCGGGCGCGCTCGATGTGGCCTTCAAGAAGATGGGCGACATGGTGCTCGAAGACATGGATCTCATGGACCGGGGTCTGCCCCCGATGCGCTGCAAACGCGCAGAGCGCGAGACGGCCCAGCGGATGCGCTCGCGCCCGGTCGCCAAGAACTGAGACAAACGGGCAAACTCGCCACCATCGAGCCGCTGGCGTTCTGTCAGATGGGGTGGTTTGGGCTCGAAAGGGGACCGGCGAAGCGCGGCGGTGCGCAGACCCGCCGTGGCGCACGTTGACGGCGTTCTCACCATTTCGGGGCCGATCTGTTTGTCGTGAACTGATCTGGCAGGCTCCAGGCCGAGGCGCGGGGCCAACGCACCTGTTCTTCCAGGCGCCGGCTGTTTCCAAGTTCGTCGGCATCCACACGCCGCGATCACCATGACAATGGATGTCCAAGGCCATCTGTTCGAAAACCCGAGCAAGATGTGTCGATGTTCGAGAAGCTGGAGCGGGATCTGTTGGCGGCGGTGGTTTCATGCCGATTGAAAGAAGGCCGATACAATAGAACCGGCCCGAACCATGCATTTTGCGCGAGTTACTCGGTGAAGCCAACATTCTCTATATGCAAGCTCAGCTTCGGGGTAATGGTGGAGCCCGCGACGTTGGAGCTCATCGGGTAGTGCAGCGTTTCGAAATGCGCGAAAATGATCGGCGCATCGTTGGTGACGATGCTGGGAACCTGCCGGTACATTTCTTGGCGCTCGCCCATGTCCACGCTCGCCGCTGCCTTGTCGACAAGAGATTCAACCTCCGGGTTGGCGTAGAATGTCGTATTGACCGGGCCGCCAAAGCGGATCAGCAGAGAATAGAAGTTATCCGGGTTGATCGTCCGTTGCTGATAGGCCGAGGTGATCTGGTAGCCCGCCGAAACATAGGCATCGAACCAGACCGAAACGTCGACCGCCTTGATCTCCATGCTGATGCCGATGTCCTTGAGGAGCTCGCGCAGCACCTGGCCGGTTTTCAACGGCTCGGGGTATTGCGGCAGGCCGAGATATTCCACCGTCGGCCCCTCGGAGAAACCGGCGGCGGCAAGCAAGGCCTTCGCCGCGTCAATGTTGCGTTCGGTGCCGAACAGCCCGGCATCGTCATTCCAGATCGAGCCTGTTGGCATCTCGGTCAGGCCGAGTTCGCCCGCTCCGAGATCGGCAAGATCGCGGATTTCGGAGCGGTTCACGGCCAGCGCGATGGCCTGACGCACGAGCGGATTGGCAAACGGCGCCACCGAGGCGTTCATCGCAATGAAGTCTGGAATGCCGGCCGCCGGGCTGGTGACATAGATGAACGCCCGCCCGCGCAGGCCCAGAACGTCGGCGCCGTCAAATATGATCCGCCCGCCGTCGGCGCCGGTCAGGCCGAGGATACAGCGCCCGAGCGTAGATTTGCCTGAGCCCGATTCACCCACCGGCCCCATCGTGTGACCACGCTCGGTGGAGAAGCTCACATGGTTGACCGCCACCAGCTCGCGGCGTGCCCAGGGTGGGCCACCGAGCGCGCAGGTCTTGCGCAGGTTTTCCAGTCGCAGGAGGTCAGACATCGTCGACACGCCGTTCCTGAGGCACCACCGGCAAGCGGCTGCCGCGCGTGGCCCAGGGCCGGGTTGGCGGCGCGCAGAAGCCGCATCTCTGCTTCGCTGAGCGCACTGGTCTCGCGCCCGTTCACCGCGATCCGGCCGGCAACTTCGGCCGAGCGAGGCAGCAGGCCCATGACCGCGTTGGCGACCGTGCTCTTGCCCGAACCGCTCTCGCCGACGAGGCCGAAGATTTCGCCTTTGTCCAGCGCCCGGCGAGCGGTGTGCCAGAGGGCCGGGGTGGTGCTGTCCAACCGGGCACCGGCGCGCCGATTTCGCGCATTTCACGCATATTTTGCCTCGCCAAACGCCTCTGGCCCCGTTCTTGTTCGCCGCTGTGCCCGGCGTCACGGTAAATCCCACAAACCGATCCCTTCGCGGCTCAAACCTTCCCCAATCCCGCCCTATTTCGCCAGCATAATTGGAACAGTTCTGGAGCAGACTAACGCGAGCCGGTTCCCCCGGCTCAGACCGGGGTGAGTTCATGAGGGCCGTCTTTACCCATTTCGCGCAGGCCAAAAGCGGCGACGCGGTGATTGACTGGATCGTGCTGGTGAGCGGCATCGTGCTCCTGACGATCTCGATCACGATCACCGTCACCTCCAACAGCGACACGATCACCGACGATTCCATCGACCGGGCAGAGCAGATGGAACACTTGCGCCCGGCCTGATCGGTTCTCTTCGGAGAACCGTTCCGGGGCGGTGCACTTGGCAGAGCGCACCGCCTCTTTTTGGTGAATTCACCTTTCTTCAATCCATTTGTTCTTTTATTGTTCCGGGCAGATTCGAGGTGACATCCAAATTCTGATCGGGCTATATGTTGGGCATGACGAAGACCGCCAGCCAAGATCTTTCCGATTTTCTCGGAAATGACCGGTTCGCCACCGTGATGGCGGATCCGCCTTGGCGGTTTACCAATCGCACAGGAAAGATTGCGCCGGAACACAAGCGGTTGGCACGGTATCCGACCATGACGTTGCAGGATATCTGTGATTTGCCGGTCGCAGACCACCTGGAGGGCACGGCGCATTGCTACCTTTGGGTGCCGAATGCGCTCTTGCCCGACGGTTTGCAGGTGCTGGCCGCATGGGGGTTTGAATACAAATCCAATATTGTCTGGCACAAGATCCGCAAGGATGGAGGGTCCGACGGCCGGGGCGTCGGGTTCTATTTCCGCAATGTGACGGAGATTCTCCTGTTTGGCACGCGCGGCAAGAATGCGCGAACCCTCGCGCCGGGTCGGCGCCAGGTGAACATGATTCAATCCCGCAAGCGGGAGCATTCGCGCAAGCCCGATGAGCAATACGAGCTTATCGAGAGCTGCTCTTGGGGGCCGTATCTTGAGCTCTTCGGGCGCGGGGTGCGCGACGGCTGGGCGGTTTGGGGCAACCAGGCCGATGCGGACTATAAACCAACATGGAAAACCTATTCCTACAATTCGAAAGTGGCGGCGGAGTAAGGCATGGCTCGTCGAATTGACGACGCTGTTTTTGACAACGCCACGCTGATCCCCGCCGCCATACAGGAGGCGGTGCGGGGGCGATATTCCGTGACCAGCTATCGCAGCGCGGCCGCGGTCCTGGCGCAACGTGCGCCACAGGAACTCGATGCGATCCTGCGCGTGCTCAAGGCTTTTTCGATCAGTGCGAGCGAAATTCGCATGCCGGGCGGAAACCGGATGTCGGCGACAACCCGGTTTGGCGATCTTGCACATCGGCTCGGCGGTTTTCACCAGGAGGTGCGGATTGAAGCCGATCTTCTGGTGAAACTGCGCGAGGGCAAGGGCGAAAACGCCCCCGAGATCGACCGGATCCTGCGCGAAGACTACATTCACAACCACCTGGTTGATTTCTGGCGCGGGCGGGTTGCGTTCGACTACGAATGGAACAGCAAGGATCAAACCTACGATCGGGATCTTTATGCCTTTCGCAGCTTCTTTGAGGCTGGGGTTATTGATGTGGGCGTGATCGTCACCCGGGAGCTTTCGCCGGAGTTTTTCCAGTCGCTCGGGCTCTGCCTCGACAGGAATGGCGCAGAGACCGCATCAACGGTTGCGGCCAAGTTCGGGGCGAGCACCACGGGCACCCACAAGTTGATCAGCAGAATTGCGGCCGGGCGCAGTGGTGGTTGCCCGGTGCTGGTGTTTGGCATCCTTGCGGGCAACATCACCGACGATTGACGCTTATTCCTCCGGCTCGATCACCCGCAGGTGCAGGTCGCGCAACTGGGCATTGTCGGGCACCGAGGGCGCGCCCATCATCAAATCTTCTGCGCGCTGGGTCATCGGGAAAAGCACCACCTCGCGGATCGTCTCTTCCTCGGCCAGCAGCATCACGATCCGGTCGATCCCGGCCGCGCAGCCACCGTGCGGCGGGGCGCCATAATGGAAGGCGCTGACCATGCCACCAAAGCGCCGGCGCACCTCGGCCTCGTCGTAGCCGGCGATCTCGAACGCCTTGAACATGATCTCGGGCTGGTGGTTGCGAATCGCGCCCGAGAGGATTTCGGCGCCGTTGCACGAAAGGTCATATTGGTAGCCGAGCACCGCGAGCGGATCGCCCGCCAGCGCCTCAAGTCCGCCCTGCGGCATCGAAAACGGGTTGTGCTCGAAGTCGATCCTGCCAGTTTCCTCGTCCTGCTCGTAGATCGGAAAATCGACGATCCAGGCAAACGCAAAGCGCGCGCGCCAGTTTTCGTCGGCGGGGTCTTTCGGGGTTTCGGCCCAGATCACATCGCGCGCGAGGCCCGCGACGCGCTGAAAGGCCTTGGGCTTGCCGCCAAGGAAGAAGGCGGCATCGCCCACGCCAAGGCCAAGCTGCTGACGGATCGCTTCGGTGCGCTCGGGGCCGATGTTCTTGGCGAGCGGGCCGGCGGCCTCAAAGTCGCCGAAGTAGGCGTTCTTTAGAAACTGTGCAAACGCGATATCATCTCGCAAGATCGCGTCTGCGATCCTGTCGCGCACTTCCTGAAGCTCATCCAGATTTGGCGCCGAATACTTCTCGGCAATTCCTTCGGTCGACTCACCTTTTTGTTTCTTTTCGATCAACTCCTCGAGGAAATCACGAGTGCTAGAGCGACCGTCGCGTTCCCGCCAGAAGATATACCCCATCCCCGGAAGCCCTTCCTTCTGGGCAAACGCGTTCATCCGGTCGCAGAACTTGCGGCTGCCGCCCTTCGGCGCCGGGATGGCGCGCACCTCGGTGCCCTCCTGTTCCAGCAGCTTGGCGAAAATCGCAAAGCCCGAGCCGCGGAAGTGTTCGCCCACGTCCTGCATCCTGATCGGGTTGCGCAGGTCGGGCTTGTCGGTGCCATACCACAGCGCGGAATCGCGGTAGGAGATCAGCGGCCAGTCGGCGTAAGCATCCACCTTGCGGCCCTCGGCAAACTCGGCAAACACGCCTTCGAGCACCGGGCCAATGGTATCGAAAATCTCCTGCTGCTCGACAAAGCTCATCTCGAGGTCGAGTTGGTAGAAGTCGGTGGGCGAGCGGTCGGAGCGCGGGTCTTCATCGCGGAAGCACGGCGCGATCTGGAAATACTTGTCAAACCCCGAGACCATCAGGAGCTGCTTGAACTGCTGCGGCGCCTGCGGCAGGGCGTAGAACTTGCCGGGGTGCAGGCGGCTCGGCACGAGAAAATCGCGCGCGCCTTCGGGGCTCGAGGCGGTGATGATTGGCGTCTGGTATTCGCGGAAGCCCTTGCCCCACATCCGGCGGCGCATGCTCGCCACCACGTCGGAGCGCAGCTTCATGTTGGTTTGCATCTTTTCGCGGCGCAGATCGAGGTAGCGGTATTTCAGCCGGGTTTCCTCGGGGTATTCCTGCTCGCCAAACACTTGCAGCGGCAGCTCGTCGGCGGCGCCGAGCACCTCCATATCTTCGACGAATACCTCGATCTCGCCGGTCGGCAGCTTTTCGTTTACCAGGCTACCGTCGCGCGCCAGCACCTTGCCGTCGATCCGAATCACCCATTCGGCGCGCACTTTTTCGACGGCGTGAAACACCGGGCTGTCGGGGTCGGCGAGCACTTGCGTCACGCCGTAATGGTCGCGCAGGTCGATGAACAACACCCCGCCGTGGTCACGCACACGGTGGACCCAGCCCGACAGGCGCACCACGTCGCCCACGTTTGCTTTGCGGAGCTCGGCGCAGGTGTGGCTGCGATACTTGTGCATAATCGTCCCTCGGGGCCAGGTTTCATCCGCGCCGAGAAAGCGCGCGGACGGCGGGAAGTCAAGCCCGCCGCCCGGGCCGCGCTGTCGATTGGCCGGTGTTTGCGGGAAATTTCTTTACACCGGGCCGTCTTGCGAAGCAAACTTGTCCGCAACAGGGAACCGCTGGCGCTGACATGGCTCGCGCGGAGGCAGTCGATGTAGGCGACACAACAGCGCTCAGCCGCGAACCATGGGCGGGCGAGGGGGTGGTCATGTGGACAAGACTTCTTGACCGGATGCTTGCGCACATCGTGCAGGTGGGCACGCTCAGGCTCACCTTGCCCGACGGCAGCATACGCCGTTACGGCGCCGGCACTCCGCAGGTCGGGCTGATCGTGAAAAACCCCGACCTGCCGCGCCGGGTGGTCCTCAACCCCTCGCTGGCGGTGGGCGAGTGCTACATGGAGGGCGGGCTGGAGATCGAGGGCGACGATCTTGATGGCTTCTTTCGCTTGATGATCCCGAATATCAACGCCACCACCGCGCCGTGGTTTCAACGCCCGCTCAATCTCACCCGGCGGGGGGCGCGGCGGTTTCGCCAGTTTGCCCCTGTCGGCAAGGCGCAGACAAATGTGGCCCGCCACTACGACCTGTCGAGCGCGCTCTACGATCTCTTCCTCGACGACGACAGGCAGTATTCCTGCGGCTATTTCGAGCGCAAGGGGATGAGCCTCGAAGCGGCGCAACAGGCCAAGAAGCATCACATTGCCGCCAAGCTCAGGATCGAGCCGGGGATGCGGGTGCTTGATATCGGCTGTGGCTGGGGCGGCATGGGGCTGACCCTGGCGCGCGATTACGGGGCCGAGGTCGTGGGGGTGACGCTCTCGAAGGAGCAGCACACCATGGCGGTCGAGCGGGTGCGTGCGGCGGGGCTGGAAGGCCGGGTCGATGTTCGCCTCGTCGACTACCGCAAGCTGCATGAGCGGTTTGATCGGATCGTATCGGTGGGCATGTTCGAGCACGTCGGCGTGCCGCATTACAACGAATATTTTTCGTTCGTGAATGACGCCCTTGAGCGCGACGGGCTGGCGCTGATCCACACCATCGGCCATGTCGGCCCGGCCAACGAGGCCGACCCCTGGATCACCAGATACATCTTCCCCGGCGGCTACGCGCCGGCGCTGAACGAGATGCAGAAGGCGATAGACAGACAGCAACTCGTTACCTGCGATATCGAGGCGCTACGGCTGCATTACGCCTACACGCTGCGCGCCTGGTATGATCGCTTCATGGCCAACGAGGCGCGCGCCCGCGTGCTGTTCGACGAGCGCTTCGTGCGGATGTGGCGCTGGTATCTGAAGTCGATGGAGGCCTCGTTCTCGGTCGGCTCACTGCTGGTCTACCAGGTGCAGCTTGGCAAACATCTCGACGCCGCGCCGATCACGCGCGATTACCTCTACCGGGGCAACGCCAGTCTGGCGGCGGCGCAACAGGTTGGCGGGCCAGATCAAGCCTTGCACCCGGCGGCTTCATCTCTATAACCCACGACAATTTGCGTCGCGGGAGTTGTCCGCGCGTCAACTGCCGCTGCCGGGGGTGCCGAGATGCCGAAGAGAACCGATATCAACTCGATCATGATCATCGGCGCGGGCCCCATCATCATCGGACAGGCCAGCGAGTTTGACTATTCCGGGGCGCAGGCCTGCAAGGCGCTGAAGGAAGAGGGCTACCGGGTGATCCTGGTGAACTCGAACCCGGCGACGATCATGACCGATCCGGAAATGGCCGATGCCACCTATATCGAGCCGATCACCGCCGATATGGTGGCCAAGATCATCGAAAAGGAGCGACCCGATGCGCTTTTGCCCACCATGGGCGGGCAGACCGGGCTAAATACCGCGCTGGAGCTGGCCGCTCTTGGGGTGCTCGACAAGTATGGCGTCGAGCTGATCGGCGCCAAGCGTGAGGCCATCGAAATGGCCGAAGACCGCAAGCTGTTCCGCGAGGCGATGGAGCGGCTCGGGATCGAGAACCCGAAGGCCACGATCATAACCGCGCCGAAGCTCGAAACCGGCAAGCGTGATCTGCACGCGGGCCTTGCCATAGCCCTGGACGCGCTCGACGAGATCGGCCTGCCGGCGATCATCCGCCCCGCCTTCACGCTGGGCGGAACGGGGGGTGGCGTGGCCTATAACCGCGATGATTATGAGCGGCTGTGCCATTCGGGGATGGACGCGAGCCCGGTCGGCCAGATCCTCGTCGACGAAAGCCTGCTCGGCTGGAAAGAATATGAAATGGAAGTGGTCCGCGACAAGGCGGACAACGCGATCATCGTCTGCTCGATCGAGAACGTCGATCCGATGGGTGTGCATACCGGCGACAGCATCACCGTGGCGCCGGCGCTGACGCTGACCGACAAGGAATACCAGATCATGCGCACGCACAGCATCAACGTGCTGCGCGAGATCGGGGTCGAAACCGGCGGCTCCAACGTGCAATGGGCGGTCAACCCGGTCGATGGCCGCATGGTGGTGATCGAGATGAACCCGCGCGTGAGCCGGTCCTCGGCGCTGGCCTCCAAGGCCACCGGCTTTCCGATCGCCAAGATCGCCGCCAAACTCGCCGTGGGCTACACGCTGGACGAGCTGGACAACGATATAACCAAGGTCACGCCGGCGAGCTTCGAGCCGACCATTGATTATGTGGTCACCAAGATCCCGCGTTTTGCCTTCGAGAAATTCCCAGGTGCCAAGCCCGAGCTCACCACGGCGATGAAATCGGTGGGCGAGGCGATGGCGATTGGCCGCACCATCCATGAATCCCTGCAAAAGGCGCTCGCCTCGCTCGAAACCGGGCTCACCGGTTTTGACGAGATCGAAATCGAAGGCGCGCCGGAAAAACCGGCGGTGATGAAGGCGCTCACCGAAAAATCGCCCGATCGTATCCGGGTGATCGCCCAGGCCATGCGGCATGGGCTGACTGACGGTGAGATCAAGGCCGTCACCGATTTTGATCCGTGGTTCCTCGCCCGCATCCGCGAGATCATCGAGGCCGAGGCGCAGGTGCGCCACGATGGCTTGCCGGTGACGGAAACGGGCCTGCGCGCGCTCAAGATGATGGGCTTCACCGATGCCCGGCTGGCCACCCTGACCGGGCGCGACGAGGCCAACGTGCGCCGCGCGCGGATCAACCTCGGGGTAACGGCGGTGTTCAAGCGGATCGACACCTGCGCGGCCGAGTTCGAGGCGCAAACGCCCTACATGTATTCCACCTACGAAGCGCCGATGATGGGTGAGGTCGAATGCGAAGCCCGGCCCTCGGACCGCAAGAAGGTGGTTATTCTTGGTGGCGGGCCAAACCGGATCGGCCAGGGCATCGAGTTCGATTACTGCTGCTGCCATGCCTGCTTCTCGCTCACTGATGTGGGCTACGAGACGATCATGATCAACTGCAACCCCGAGACCGTCTCAACCGATTACGACACCTCCGACCGGCTCTATTTCGAGCCGCTCACTTTCGAGCATGTGATGGAAATCCTGCGCGTTGAGCAGCAGAACGGCACGCTGCACGGGGTGATCGTGCAGTTTGGCGGCCAGACGCCCTTGAAGCTCGCCAATGGGCTGGAAGAGGCCGGCATTCCGATCCTTGGCACCAGCCCGGACGCGATCGACCTCGCCGAAGACCGCGAGCGGTTTCAGGATCTGGTCAACCGGCTCGGCCTGAAACAGCCGGTCAACGGCATCGCCGCGACCGACGAGCAAGCCTTCGCCATTGCCGAGCGCATCGGCTTTCCGCTGGTGATCCGCCCGTCATATGTGCTGGGCGGGCGGGCGATGGAGATTGTCCGCGATATGGACCATCTGCGGCGCTACATCCGCGAGGCGGTGGTGGTGTCGGGCGATAGCCCGGTGCTGCTCGACAACTACCTCTCCGGCGCCATCGAGGTGGACGTGGATGCGCTTTGCGATGGCAAGGTCGTGCATGTGGCTGGCATCATGCAGCACATCGAGGAGGCCGGCGTGCACTCGGGCGATAGCGCGTGCTGCCTGCCGCCGCATACGCTTGCCCCCGAGATCATTGCCGAGATCAAACGCCAGACGGAAGCGCTCGCGCTCAGCCTCGGCGTGGTCGGCCTGATGAACGTGCAATTCGCGGTGAAAGAGGGCGAGGTCTACCTGATCGAGGTCAACCCCCGCGCCAGCCGCACCGTTCCGTTCGTAGCGAAAGCAACGGATAGCGCAATTGCCTCCATCGCCGCGCGGCTCATGGCCGGCGAGCCGCTGTCGAACTTCCCGGCCCGCGCGCCTTACCCCGAGGGCACGGGCTATGGCCAGTCGATCCCGATGGCCGATCCGCTCACGCTGTGTGATCCCAACGTGCCGTGGTTCTCGGTGAAAGAGGCGGTGCTGCCGTTTGCCCGCTTCCCCGGCGTCGATACGATCCTGGGGCCGGAAATGCGCTCGACCGGCGAGGTGATGGGGTGGGACCGCTCCTTTCCCCGCGCTTTCCTCAAGGCGCAGATGGGCGCGGGCACGCAGCTGCCGAACGAGGGCCGGGTGTTTTTCTCGATCAGGGACGCCGACAAATCGGCCGAGATGCTGGAAACCGCGCAGATCCTGCGCGCGCTTGGCTTTTCCATCCTCGCCACCCGTGGCACCGCGAGCTGGCTCAACGAGCAGGGCGTCGCGGCCGAGACGGTAAACAAGGTCTACGAAGGTGGGCGCACGATCGTTGACCGGCTAAAAGACGGCGACGTGCAGCTGGTGTTCAATACCACCGAGGGCGCGCAGGCGGTGGAAGACAGCCGCGACATTCGCTCGGTCGCGCTCTACGACAAGATCCCCTATTACACCACTGCCGCCGGGGCGCATGCCGCAGCGCTGGCGATGCGGGCGCGCGAAGAGGGCGAGATCGTGGTGCGGAGCTTGCAGGCCTGAGCCCTTTGCGATGGGGGAAATCCGGCGTAGGCTGGGCTTTGAAAGGAGCCCAGCCATGACCCACCGCATCCTCCTCATCCTCGCTTTTCTGCTCACCCCGGCGCTCGCGCTTGCCCAGTCTCTCACCGGCGCCTACACCGCGCAGGGGCGCAATGCGAACGGATCGGCCTATGTCGGCACGGTCTGGATCGAAGACCTTGGCGCGGCTGTCAGCGTTGATTGGGAGGTTGGCAGCCAGGCCTACTCCGGCACCGGCACCCGCGAGGGCAACGTGCTCGTGGTCAATTGGGGCGGCGCGTCTCCTGTCTATTATGTGATCTTGTCCAACGGCGAGCTGCACGGCACCTGGGCAAACGGCACGGCGCTGGAAAAGCTCACCCCCCGGTAAGCCTGCGCGCGTCGGGCGGGGCGGGGCGCGCGCCAGCACAGATGCATAGCGGCGCGAAGCTTGTCAGACTCGCAAGGATTGCCCGAGATTTGACAGGAGATTGTCTCCCTGCGCGAAACAGCGGCCGCAGGCCGCCGCGCATCGCCGGGCCGCCTCCACG
>MNZL01000133.1 GCA_001873585.1 Rhodobacterales bacterium CG2_30_65_12
CCCTGTCTCTGTCCTGGCCGGACCTCGGGAACCGAACCCGCACACTTGCCGCCGCCTCCCCCCCCCGGAGCGCGGCGGTTTTTTTATCTTTCGGCCGTATCGAACGCCTCAATCGTCGCATCCCAGGCCAGCAGAATCGAGGGGTGGCGATTCTTGAACTCCGCCGCCGGGCGCAAAACTTCCAGCCCGGCGAAGGGCGCCGGCGGGGTAGGCCCGGCCTCGGTGAGCATGGCCAGAAGCGCGGCGCGGCCGGCGGCCAGCGTCGCCCGGTCGCAGCCGATCACCGCGCGCCCGAGCACCGCAGCCGAGGCCTGCCCCAGAGCACAGGCGCGCACGGTCTGGCCGAAATCGGCGATCCGTCCGTTCTCGACGCAGAGATCGACGGTGACGGTGGAGCCGCAGAGCGGTGAGCGTTTCCTCGCACTCGCTTGCGGCGCGGCGAGCTTGGCGGCATGGGGAATATCGGCGGCCAGCGCGAGGATCTGGCGCGAGTAGAGTTGTTCGAGGCTTTCTTCGGCCATGGCTTTCCCCTTGGATCGGTTCCCTCTAGATAAAAGGGCAAACCAGCCATGAAAAGGAAAAGTGATGCGTTTCGACCCCGATCACCTGAAATTCAACGAGGCGGGCCTGGTGCCCGTGGTAGCGCAGGAGGCGGCAACGGGCGAGGTGCTGATGCTGGCCTGGATGAACGCCGAGGCGGTGCGGCGCACGTTGGCGACCGGGCGGGTGACCTATTGGTCGCGCTCGCGGGCCGATTTCTGGGTGAAGGGCGAAACCAGCGGCCATGTGCAGAAGCTGGTGGACCTGCGCGTCGATTGCGACCGCGATACGCTTCTGGTGCTGGTGGAGCAGGAAGGCCCGGCTTGCCACACCAATCGGCGATCATGCTTTTTCACCGCCGTGCGCACCGGTGAGGAAGTGGTGATCCTGGAGCCGATGGAATAGCGGCATCGGTGGGATCGGGGCGCTGCCCCGGACCCCGGGATATGTACAGCAAGATGAAGGGTCAGAGGCCGACCAGCGCGCGGGTGTCGGCGGGGGTGAGGCCGGCGGCGCGGTAGTGCCGAATCGCGCGGGCGTCGTCGCGTTTGGCGAGCCGTTTGCCGGCCTCGTCGCGGATCAGCCGGTGGTGGTGGTAGCTGGGTGTGGGCAGGCCGAGGAGCGTTTGCAGCAGAACGTGGATCGACGTGGCGGCGAACAGGTCTTCGCCGCGCACGACCTCGGTGATGCCCTGCGCGGCGTCGTCCACCACCACGGCGAGGTGGTAGGAGGTGCCGATGTCCTTGCGGGCGAGCACCACGTCGCCGACAGATGCGCGCATGTCCTCGGGCGCGATCACATGAACCCCAGCCCGGGGCGCGGCGGTCTCGGTGAAGCGGATCGGGCCGGTGCGTGCCATCGCCCGGGCGATGTCGAGGCGGATCGCGTCGCCGGGGCGGCGGCTGGTCATCGCCCGTCCCCGGCAGGGGCCGGGGTAGATCGGCCCGTCAGGGCCATGCCCCTCCTGCGGTGCCGAGAGCGCGGCGCGAAGATCGGCGCGGGTGCAGGAACAGGGGTAGGTGAGGCCGAGCGCGGCGAGCTGGGCGAGGGCGGCGTCGTACGCCGGCAGCCGGTCTGACTGGCGCATCGCCGGTTCGGCCCAGGAGAGGCCGAGCCAATGCAGATCGTCGTAGATTGCCTGTTCGTAGGCCGGGCGACAGCGGGGCGTGTCGATATCCTCGATCCGCAGCAGAAACTGCCCCCCTGCGGCACGGGCGCGGGCCCATGCCGTGAGCGCCGAAAAGGCGTGGCCAAGGTGCAAAAGCCCGGTGGGCGATGGGGCGAAGCGAGTGATCATGGCCGCAGGGTAGAAAGCCGCAGGCCCCGGGTAAACCGGCTTTTCTCTGGTCGTGAAATACCTTCGGGCGGGGATATGGCGGGCAGACAGCGCCCCACCGTGGTTTCAGCCCGGCGCGCTGATACCGAGCCAGGCTGACCAGTCTGCCTTCGCCCGGTCGGTATAGGCCTTGTAACGATCCTTGCGGCCCCGGCGGCCTGCCTTGAGGCCTTCGACGGGGGGGAACAGGCCGAAGTTCACGTTCATCGGCTGGAAGGTCTTCGCCACAGCGCCGCCGGTGATGTGGTGGACGAGTGCGCCCATCGCGGTGGTGGCTGGCACCGCCGGCAGGGTCTGGCCGGTGAGTTCGGCCACGGCAAGCCGACCCGCGAGCAGCCCCATCGCAGCGCTTTCCACATACCCTTCCACGCCGGTCACCTGGCCCGCGAAGCGAATGTGCGGTTTCGATTTCAACCGCATGTCGCCATCGAGCAGGGTGGGGGAATTCATGAAGGTGTTGCGGTGGATGCCGCCAAGGCGGGCGAACTGCGCATTCTCCAGCCCCGGGATCATCCGAAACACCTCGGTTTGCGCGCCATGCTTCATCTTGGTCTGAAATCCGACGATGTTGTAGAGCGTACCCAGCGCGTTGTCGCGGCGCAGTTGGACCACGGCGCAGGCCTTCACCTCGGGGTTGTGGCTGTTGGTCAGCCCCACCGGCTTCATCGGCCCGTGGCGCAAGGTTTCACGGCCCCGTTCGGCCATCACCTCGATCGGCAGGCAGCCATCGAAATAGCTCGCTGTCTCACCATCGTGAAACTCGGCCTTGTCGGCGGCCAGCAGCGCGTCGATGAAGGCTTCATACTGGGCCTTGTCCATCGGGCAGTTGATATACGCGCGGCGCTCTTCTTCGGTCTCGCCCTTGTCGTAGCGCGATTGCGCCCAAGCTCGCCCCATGTCGATGCTCTCGCCGTAGACGATCGGCGCGATCGCGTCGAAGAACGCGAGCCGCTCGGCACCGGTCTCGGCGATGATCGCCGCCCCCAGCGCTTCGGAGGTGAGCGGGCCGGTGGCGAAAATCCAGTGGCCTGCGTCGGGAAGCGCGGTGATCTCTTCTTCCACAACGGTCACGTTGGGCAGCGACCGCAGCCGCTCCGTCACGTAGTGCGAAAACGGTTCGCGGTCGACGGCGAGCGCGCCACCGGCGGGCAGGCGGTGGACGTCGGCCGCTTCCATCGTGAGCGACCCGGCCGCGCGCATTTCCCAATGCAGCAACCCGACCGCGTTCTGCTCGCTGTCATCGGAGCGAAAGGAATTGGAGCAGACCATCTCGGCGAGCTTGCCGGTCTGGTGGGCAAAGGTGCCGCGCGCCGGGCGCATCTCGTGGATCACCACGGCGAGCCCGGCTTTGGCGGCGGCCCAGGCGGCCTCGGACCCGGCCATGCCGCCGCCGACGATATGGAGTGTCTGTGTCATGCGCCGGGATGTAGGCGACCAGGCGGGGAAAGAAAAGGGGGCTGTCTGCCCCCTCTTGGCCTGCGGCCAATTCACCCCCGAAGGTATTTGTGGACCAAAGAAGGATAGACCGGCGGAGCGCTACCAGCCGCCGACACTGCTGAGCAGATCGCGGTGGCCGAAGGTGGTGCCGCTGCCGATGACCTTGGTCAGGCTGAGACCGATGCCGTTCGCGGCCGGGCCGCCCGCGAGGCTCGCCGTGCGCGCGTAGCCAAGCTCAAGCGACAGATCCTCAGACAGATCGTACCGCAGCCCAGCCGTGAGCTGACCAAAATCGCCAAGCAAACTGGTGTTGAAATAGCTCGCCCCGGCGGCGAGGCTGAAGCTATCGCTGAGCCGGTAGTAGCCCTTGACGCGCACGACCGCCGCGCTGATCGGAACGCTCACCACCCCACGCAGGCCCGTCATCGCCTCGACTTCAAACGGCCCCGAGGCGAAGGCAATCTCGGCACCGGCGCCGTAGCTCTGGCCGAGCCCCGGCCAGGTTTCATAAAGAGCAAAGGCACCGACGGCAGTGGTCGGCGATACCGCGTAGCCCAGGTGCAGGCTCGCCGCGCCCAGGACTTCGGTGCTGCCGAGAAAATGCAATCCCTCCGCTGCGGTATCGAGTTGAACGAACACGTCTTCGCCGAGACCGAACTGGGCTTGGGCGGCGGCGCTGCCAGTCTGCAACGTGGCGCCCCCGGCGGCGGCAAAGTAATGGCCGGCAGACAGGCTGATCTCTGCGCCGTCGAATTCCCAGGCGGTGGCGGGACTGGCGATGAGCAGACCGATGGCTGCGGCGCGAAATACACTCGGCATGAAACCCCCTGCCCAAACAACTGACGTTTCATCACTTTAGGGGCCGGTGCGGGCAAATCGCAAGGCCGCACCGGGCACGCGGCCCGGACTGTGGTCAACCGGTCAGATCCGCGACGCGGGCTTCGCCCCGAGCCGGCACCGGTGCAATCACGCCTCGGCCCCATCCTCGGCCCCATCCTCGGCCCCGTTCTCGGCCCCATCCTCGGCCCCGTCCTTCTCGGCGATCCGGGCGACCGAGACCACGTGTTCGCCCTTTGCGGTGTCAAACACCTTCACCCCACCGGCGCTGCGCGAGCGGAACGAGATGCCCATCACCGGGCAGCGGATCGACTGGCCGGTGGAGGTGGCCAGCATCACCTGATCGTCGATCCCCACCGGGAAGGAGGCGACGAGATCTCCGCCGCGCATCGCCTTGTCGGCGGCCTGAACGCCCTGGCCGCCACGGCCGCGCACCGGGTAATCATGGCTCGACGAGAGCTTGCCGGTGCCGGCGGACGTGATGGTGAGAATCAGATCCTCGGCGGCCCACATTTGCTCGAACCGGTCAGGCGAGATATCGCCGGCCACCGCCTCTTCGTCGTCGTCAGTGCCTTCAACCTCATCGGCCCCGACCATCTGGCGGCGCATCTTGAGATACGCGGCGCGTTGCGAAGCATCGGCCTCGAAATGGTGGATCACGGCCATTGAGACCACGCGATCGTCATCCGACAAGAGCCGGATGCCGCGCACACCGGTGCTGTCGCGGCCTTTGAATACGCGCACGTCGGTGGTGGAAAAGCGGATCGCGCGGCCGGAGGCGGTGACGAGCATCACGTCGTCATCCGCAGTGCAGATACGCGCATTCACCAGCTCCACCCCCTCGGGCAGTTTCATTGCGATCTTGCCGTTGCGCATCACGTTGGTGAAATCCGAAAGCGCATTGCGGCGCACATCTCCGGTGGAGGTAGCAAAGACGATCTGCAGCGCGCTCCACTCCGCTTCCGGCGCGTCGATCGGCATGATCGCGGCAATGCTCACGCCGGTCGGAATTGGCAGGATGTTGACGATCGCCTTGCCCTTCGCGGTGCGCCCGCCGAGCGGCAAGCGCCAGGTTTTCAGCTTGTAGACCATCCCGTCGGTGGTGAAGAACAAAAGCTGGGTGTGGGTGTTGGCGACAAACAGCGTGGTAACAACGTCTTCTTCCTTGGTCGCCATTCCAGAAAGCCCCTTGCCGCCACGCCGCTGGGCGCGGAAATCGGCGAGCGGTGTGCGCTTGGCCCAGCCCGACTGGGTGATCGTCACCACCATGTCTTCACGTTCGATCAGGTCTTCGTCGTCCATGTCGCCCGACCAGTCGACGATCTCGGTGCGGCGCGGAACGGCGTAGGCGTCGCGCACCTCGATCAGTTCGCTCGAGATGATCGCCATGATCCGCTCGCGCGAGCGCAGGATATCGAGGTAGTCCTTGATCTTGGCGGCCAGCTCTTCAAGCTCGTCGGTGACTTCCTTGACGCCCAGTTGCGTGAGACGCTGCAAGCGCAGATCGAGGATCGCGCGGGCTTGGGTTTCCGACAGGTTGTAGGTGCCGTCGTCGTTCATCTTGTGGGTCGGGTCGTCGATCAGCGCGATGAACGGTGCGATCTCGCGCGCGGGCCAGCGCCGCTCCATCAGCCTTTCGCGCGCATCGGCCGCGTCCGCCGAAGCGCGGATGGTGGCCACCACCTCGTCGACGTTGGAAACGGCCACGGCGAGGCCGACAAGGACGTGCGATCGCTCGCGCGCCTTGCGCAGTAAAAACGCCGTGCGCCGCGCCACCACTTCTTCGCGGAAGGTGATGAAATGGGTGAGAAAATCCCTGAGCGTGAGCTGCTCGGGGCGGCCGCCATTGAGCGCCAGCATGTTGCAGCCGAAAAAGGTTTGCAGCTGGGTGAAGCGGTAGAGCTGGTTCAGCACCACCTCCGGCGTGGCATCGCGCTTGAGTTCGATCACCACCCGCACGCCAATCCGGTCGCTCTCGTCCTGCACGTGGGCGATGCCCTCGAGCTTTTTCTCGCGCACGAGGTCGGCGATCTTCTCGATCATCGTTGCCTTGTTCACCTGGTAGGGGATTTCATCGACGATGATGGCGTAGCGATCCTTGCGGATCTCTTCGACCCGGGTTTTCGCACGCAGGATCACCGAGCCACGGCCCTCGGTGTAGGCCTTGCGCGCGCCGGAGCGGCCCAGCATCACCCCGCCGGTGGGAAAGTCGGGGCCGGGAACGTAATCCATCAGCTGCACCGAATCGAGGTCGGGGTTTTCGATCAACGCGAGCGTTGCGTCGACCACTTCACCGAGGTTGTGTGGCGGGATATTGGTGGCCATGCCGACGGCGATGCCGCCGGCGCCGTTGACCAGCATGTTTGGGAACCGGGCCGGGAGCACGGTGGGCTCCTGGTCCTTGCCGTCGTAATTGTCCTGAAAGTCGACGGTATCGAGCTCGATATCGGCCAGCAGCGCCTGCGCTGGCTTGTCCATCCGCACTTCGGTGTAGCGCATCGCCGCCGCCGGATCGCCGTCCATCGAGCCGAAGTTGCCCTGGCCGTCGAGCAGCGGCAGGGACATCGAGAAATCCTGTGCCATGCGCACGAGAGCGTCATAGATCGCGCTGTCGCCATGCGGGTGATATTTGCCCATGGTGTCGCCCACCGGGCGGGCCGACTTGCGGTAGGGTTTGTCGTGGCTGTTGCCGGTTTCATACATCGCGTAGAGAATGCGCCGATGCACCGGCTTCAGGCCGTCGCGCAGATCGGGGATCGCGCGGCTCACGATCACACTCATTGCGTAATCGAGATACGACGTACGCATCTCTTCTTCGATTGCAACGGTGGGGCCGGAAAAAGCCGGGCGTTCCGGTGGATTTACGCCCGTGATTTCAGGAGGTTCGGGGGTATCGTTCACGTTGTCCGCCCTGTTTTGTCTGGTGGTGGTCTCATCGTGTCTCGTGCGTCTTCACGGCACAAGATTTTGTCATTTCCTCTATATCACTCGCAACGCTTGGGGTGCAAGGAAGCGCCGTGAGTATTTGCGACAAGAAAAACAACCCCGATTCTCGCCTTGGCATTCGCCTCCGCTTGCTTGAGTATCCCCGCCGAGGCGACACGGGGGGGGGCGAGAGCGGAATGGCCGAGCGGAGGCGCATTTTTGAAGAGGTCGGCGAGGCTTCGCAGGGCCGCAAGCCGGTTTTGACCGGGATGATCGACAAGGGCGGAGCGGGCGGCGCGCGCCGGGGGATCAGGCTCTGGCTGATCGCGTTGTTTGCGCTGGTCGCGGTGATGATTCTCGTCGGCGGTTTGACACGGCTCACCGACTCTGGCCTGTCGATTACCGAGTGGGATCTGGTGATGGGCACCCTGCCGCCGATCGCGGCTGCCGATTGGGCCGCTGCTTTC
>MNZL01000174.1:0-4096 GCA_001873585.1 Rhodobacterales bacterium CG2_30_65_12
CGGCGCGATCAGCCAGTGGGAGGGGCAGATTGCCACCTGGCACCCGGCTTCCGGTGCGCCCTGCTATCAATGTGTGTTTCCCGAGGCACCGGCCGAAGGGCTCGCGCCCACCTGCGCCGAGGCTGGCGTGATCGGGCCGCTGCCGGGCGTGATCGGCGCGATGATGGCGGGCGAGGCGGTGAAGGAAATAACCGACGCCGGCGAGGGCCTGCGCGGGCGTATGCTGATCTGGGATGGGCTCTATAGCGAGGCCCGCGTGATCCGCACCAAACGGCGTGCCGATTGCCCGGTTTGTGGTGGCGGCGCTGGACAACGCTCAAGCGCCGGATAAGCTGGCGTGGTCATCACCCCACGCGAGTCTGCCATGAAAACCCTTGCCCTTGCCGCCGCCCGCGTGCCGCACGCCTAGCTTGCCGCCAAAGGAGACGCGCATGACCAATCCCCTGCTCAAAGAGTGGACGGGGCCTTTCGCCCTGCCGCCGTTTGCCGAGATCGAAGACGACCATTTTGGCCCCGCCATTGACGCGGCGCTTGACGCGGCGCGGGCAAATATTGCCGTGATCGCCGGCAACCCCGAGCCGCCCACGTTTGCCAACACCATCGAGGCGCTGGAACTGGCCGACGAGACGCTCGCCAAAGTGCTGGGCGTATTCTACAACCTCGCTGGGGCGGATGCGACCCCGGCGCGCGAGGCGTTGCAGCGCGAGATATCGCCCAAGCTCGCCGTCTATGCGTCGGAGATCACGATGAACCCGGCGCTTTTCGCCCGGATCGAGGCGCTGTGGCAAAGCCGTGAAGCGCTCAACCTCGAACCTGAACAGGCCCGCGTGCTGATGCTTACGCGTCGGGGCTTCACCCGGGCCGGTGCGTTGCTTGAAGGCGACGACCGTGACCGGCTGAAAGAGATCATGCAGCGCCTTTCGGTGCTTGGCACACAATTCACGCAAAATCTGCTCGCCGACGAGCGCGGATGGGCGATGGACTTGTCCGAATCCGATCTCGACGGCTTGCCCGGCTTCGTCGTCGATGCCGCCCGCGCGGCGGGCAAGGAGCGCGGCGCGGGTGGGCCGGTGGTGACGCTCGCGCGGTCGCTGATCACGCCTTTCCTCGCCTTCTCGCCGCGCCGCGATCTGCGCAAAAGGGCCTACGAGGCCTATGGCGCGCGCGGGGCCAATGGCGGGGCAACCGACAACCGCGCGATTGCCGCCGAAACGCTCGCCCTGCGCGAGGAGCGCGCCCGGCTGCTCGGTTTCGAGAGTTTTGCCGCATTCAAGCTGGCCACGGAAATGGCGAAGACGCCCGAAGCGGTGCGCGAGCTGTTATTGCGGGTCTGGCAACCGGCCCGCGCCGCAGCGGAGCGCGATGCGACCGTGCTTGAACAAATGCTGCACGACGATGGTTATTCCGGCCCGCTCGAGCCGTGGGACTGGCACTATTACAGCCAGGCGCGCCGACAGGCTGAGCATGATCTCGATGAAACCCAGCTCAAGCCCTACCTCCAGCTCGAGCGGATGATCGAGGCGGTGTTTGCCGTGGCCGGGCGGCTGTTCGGCCTCGTGTTTACCCCGCTCGAAGGCCCATTCTACCACTCCGACGTGCGCGGCTGGGAGGTCACCCGCGAGGGCCGGCACATGGCCGTTTTCCTCGGCGACTACTTCGCGCGCGGCTCGAAGCGCTCGGGCGCGTGGTGCTCGACGATACGCCGCCAGAAGGCGCTCGGGCACGAGGTGCGGGCCATTGTCGTGAACGTGTGCAACTTCTCGAAGCCCGAGGCTGGCAAGCCCGCGCTGCTGTCTTGGGACGACGCGCGCACGCTGTTTCACGAGTTCGGCCACGCGCTGCACAACATCCTGTCGGATGTGACCTATGCCAGCATCTCCGGCACCTGCGTTGCGCGCGATTTCGTCGAGCTGCCGAGCCAGCTTTTCGAGCATTGGCTCGAAGTGCCCGAGGTTCTGGCCGAGTTCGCCACCCATGCCGCCACCGGCGAGGCGATGCCCGACGACATGCGCGCGCGCCTTCTTGGTGCAGCAAGCTACGACATCGGCTTTCAGACCGTCGAATATGTCGCCTCCGCGCTGGTCGATCTGGCGTTTCACGAGGGCCGCGCACCCGCCGACCCGATGCAGAGGCAGGCCGAGGTGCTCGAAGAGATCGGCCTGCCGCGCGCGATCCGGATGCGTCACGCCACACCGCACTTTGCCCATGTCTTTGCCGGCGACGGGTATTCGTCCGGCTATTATTCCTACATGTGGTCAGAAGTGATGGATGCCGACGCCTTCGCCGCCTTCGAAGAGGCGGGCGGGGCGTTTGACGCCAAGACGGCGCAAAAGCTGGAGCGGTTCATCCTCTCGTCCGGCCGTATGCGCGACGAAGCCGAGGCCTACGTTGCCTTCCGTGGCAGCCTGCCCGGCGTCGAGGCGCTGCTGAAGGGCCGGGGGCTGGCCGATGCCTGAGCGCCGGGCTCAGGTTTTAATACCTGCGCGCGCGCGCTTTTTCCTGGTGGAAATACTCCCGGGGGTCTGGGGGCGAAAGCCAGCCAGCGCCGCGCCTCATCTTCGAACACCTCCTGAAAGCCGATCACGTCGGCGTCGAGGTCGACGAGCTGATCTGCCGTCCAATCGCGCTTCCAGACGTATTCCTCGGCAGTGCAGTATTGGAAAGTGGTAATATGCGCGGTCCGGTCCGATCAGGTTTTCAAGTTGAAACTGGCGATGGAAAACTGCATGGGCTGCCCTTTTTTGGCGTTATCCTGTATCAGCGAGGTTACATGGCTTTGACAAGCCTCAGAGCTGTTCGAGCCAGCGGTTGACCGCCCTGACCTCTTCAAATGCGGCCCCGCTGGCGGAATAGCCCTCTGACAGGGCCATCTCGCTTCCGTCTTCATAGAGCAGCACGGCGCGGAACTTGCCCGATGGTGCCGCCGCGAGTTCGGCGTCGACCGCGCGGTTTTCGCGCGAGGGCGTGGCGCGGTGCACCTCGGCGCGGGCAAGCCCGGCGAGCGGGTGGACCGTTTGGCCCCTGCCGCGCGGCCCGCGGTGGCTGAACGTGACGGTGCCGGCGGCGCGGTCGAACGCCACCGCCTCGGTTTCGACGAAGAAGTAGAGATAGACCGGTCCAGACACGGCGAAGACGAGGAAGATCACCCCGGCCTCAGTGCCGCGCGCGAAAAACAGTGCGGCGAGCCCGGCGAAGATCACCGTTGCGGCGATGGCAATGATGGTTTCGCCCCGGGGTTCGCGGGTGAAGGTGAGGGTGTTCTGCGTGGTCTCGGTTTTCAGCATTCTTGCCCCCTTGCCATGGTGCCGTCAGGCAACGCCTTCAGCGCGGGCGGCGTCGAGCCAGCGGTTGATCGCCTCAGCCGCGCGGCGATGGCCCGAGCTGTTGGTATAGGCCAGCGTGATCGGGTGGCGGCCGACGTTCTGGCCTTGCCCGATCACCAGCACCACCCGCCAGGTGCTTCCGCCCTCCGCGGAGCGGCTTTCCTCGATCTCGGCACGGTCGATCTCGGTCAGGGCGTAGCGCTTCCGGCTGGCGCCGAAAAGGTTGCGCCGGCGGAACTCGACGTAGCCCTCGGGCCGTTGGAATACCACCTGCACCCGGCGCACGAAGGCAAAGAACGCGGCAAACCCCAGCCCGCCGCCAATCGCGGCAAAGAGCAGGCCCCAGATTTCGCCCGAGAGCATCAGCCACAGCCCGATTCCGACGAAAACCAGAATGAACACGATCAGCATCAGCCCGAGAATGACGGGCTTGTCTTCAATGACCAGCAGGTCTGTCGTGTCGGTGTCGACTTTCATTTTGCCCCCTGTTGCCATGTCCGGGGCAAGCCCGGCCCAAGGCAAGGTTAGCGCCGGGGGCGTGGTGAGGGAAGGGGCGACGATGCGCCGCCGCCCCAACCGGATCAGGCGGCGAGCGCCGGGGCCAGCGCCGCCGCCGCGCGCGCAATCTCGGCCTCGCCTGCGTCGGCGGGGGTGTCAAGGAAGGTAACATCGGTGATGCCGATGAAGCCGAGGATGAAGGTAAGGTAAGGCGTGGCAAAGTCGGCCGCCGCGCCGGTGGCGGTGCCGGCCGAGGCGCGCAGCACCACCGCGCG
>MNZL01000174.1:4114-5417 GCA_001873585.1 Rhodobacterales bacterium CG2_30_65_12
GCGTTTGCCGGTGAGCAGGCCCTGCGGCCCGGTCTCGGTGTAGCGAAAGGCGATGCCGGCGCGGGTGATCTGGTCGATCCAGGCCTTGAGGCTCGCGGGGATATTGAAATTGTAGGTCGCGGTGGCGATCAGCAGCGTATCGGCGGCCTGAAGCTCGGCCAGCAGCTCGTCGGAGAGCGCGAGGGCAGCGTGTTCGGCTTCGCTGCGGTCGTCGGCGGCCTTGAAGGTGCCCGAGGTGTAATCAGCGGTGATCTGCGGGATGCCGGTGGCAAGATCGCGGCTGACGATGCGGGCATCGGGCCGGCGGGCCAGCACGGCGTCGGCAAAGGCGCGCGAGGCCGAGCCGGTGCTGCGGGCCGAGGCATCGAGGCGGAGGATTTGTTGGGTCATTTTAGTCTCCATGAAAGGTGTCGCACAGAGGTGAACCCTTGCACCAACGAACGCAATCGAGGATATTTCACAATAAGTGTTCGCTGACGCACAGGAGGGCGCGATGCAGAACTGGGATGAATTGCGCACCGCCTACGAAGTGGCGCGTCACGGCACCGTGTCGGGCGCGGCGGTGGCGCTGGGGGTGCACCATGCCACGGTGATCCGCCATGTCGATGCGCTTGAGGCGCGTCTGGGGGTAAAGCTGTTTCAGCGCCATGCGCGCGGCTACACTCCCACCGAGGCGGGCGAAGAGCTGGCCCGGGTGGCTGGGGCGAGTGACGAACAGTTTGCCCAACTCGCGGCCCGGATCACCGGGCAGGGTGCGGCGGTAACAGGCGATCTGGTGGTGACAACGCTGGCGGGCCTTGCCCCCCGTGTGGTGCCAATCCTTGGTGATTTTCAGCGCGCGCATCCGGGGCTGACGTTGCGATTGCGCACCGGCAAACGGATTTTCCGGCTCGAATACGGTGAGGCCCATGTGGCGATCCGCGCCGGAAATCCGCCCGGGGAGCCCGATAACGTGGCGCAGCCGCTCGCCACGCTCGCCTACGCCCCCTTCGCCGCGCCCGCCTATATCGAGCGCGCCGGCAAACCGGGGGCGAATTTTGCGGGTGCCGATTTTGTCGGCCCCGACGACGAGGCCACCGGCTCACCGCTCCTGCGCTGGACGCTGGCCAATATAGCGCACGCGCGCATCACTTTTCGCGCCGACGATGAAACCGCGCTGGAAGCGGCGGTGCGGGCGGGGTTGGCGGTCGGCTTTCTGCCCGTCGATCGGGCCGAGGGGCTTGTGCAACTGGCCGCGCCGCGCCCCGAATGGGCGGTGCGGCTCTGGCTCGTAACCCATGTCGATCTGCACCGCTCGGCCAAG
>MNZL01000178.1:0-2974 GCA_001873585.1 Rhodobacterales bacterium CG2_30_65_12
GCGGTCACGAAGGCGTGGGTATTGCCGCGGAAGGTGCCGTTGTGCTCGGCCGGGCCAAACACATCGTGCTCCGGGCGCACCAGCACCAACGCCAACGGAAGGCCGAAGCCCGAGATCGACTTCGCCATTGTCACGATATCCGGCGTCACGCCCATGTTTTCGAAGGAAAAGAACGTGCCGGTGCGGCCGACGCCGGCCTGAATATCGTCGATGATCAGCAGCGCGCCGTGCTTTTTGGCGATCTCGGCCACGCGTTTGATCCATTCGGGCCGCGCGGCGTTGAGCCCGCCTTCGCCCTGCACCGTCTCGAACATGATCGCGGCCGGTGCGTCGATACCGCCCGAGGGGTCGCAAAGCATCTGGTCGAGCAACGCGGCGCTGTCGACGCCGTTGGCGTAGGCGTCGAACGGCATCCGGGTTACGCCCGCCTTGTCCATTCCGGCGCCGCCGCGGTGGTAGCCGTTGCCGGTGGCGGCGAGCGCGCCCATCGTCACGCCGTGAAAGCCGTTGGTGAAGGCGATCACGTTGCTCCGCCCAGTCACCTTGCGGGCGATCTTCATTGCCGCCTCGACGGCATTGGCGCCGGTCGGGCCGGTAAACATCACCCGGTGATCCATGCTGCGGGGGGCAAGGATGTGGCGCTCGAAGGCACGCAGGAAATCGCCTTTCGCGTCGGTGTGCAGATCGAGCCCGTGGGCGATGCCGTCACCGGCGATGTGTTCGATCAGCGCCGCCTTCATGTCGGGGTCGTTGTGGCCGTAGTTGAGCGACGAGCAGCCAGCGAGGAAGTCGATCCAGGTGCGCCCCTCGGTGTCGGTCAGCTCGGAACCGCGCGCCGTGGCGAACACCGCCGGCATGCTGCGGCAATAGGAGCGCGCCGCGCTCTCGCGGCGTTCAAAGATATCACGGGTTTCGGTCATGTCCTTGGGCATGAGGAAGCTCCTTTCGGGAGAGTTCGGGAATGGGAGATCAGGCAGCGTGGCGCAGATCGAGCACGTCAGGCAACGTGATCGTCACCAGGTGCTCGGTGTCGTGGTGCCCGTCGAAGTGCACGTCGCGCTCGAAATGCGGCGCGTCGTCAAGCTCGCCGCCGATGGCGCGCGCGAAGCTGCGAAACAGGCCCCAGGAGGCGTCATTGTCCTCGGTTATGGTGGTCTTGAGGTGGGTGGCGCCGTCGCAGGCATCGCGCTCGAGGAGGTCGAGCAGCATGGTCTTGCCAAGGCCGAGGCCGCGCACCTTTTCGCTAACCGCCACCTGCCAGACAAAAAGCTCGTCCCTGGCCGGGATCATGTGCCCGGAGATCCAGCCGACAATGTCGCCCTCCAGATCTGCCACCACGCAGGTGTCGCGGAAGTGGTCGGCCTGGACGAGATTGCAATACATCGAGTTTTCGTCCAGCGGCTTGCAGCTTTTCACCAGCTCCCAGATCGCGGCCCCGTCCGTTGCAACAGGCTTGCGCAGGCGGGGCGTGCGCGCTCGGGGGGTGTCGATATCTTTCGGCATGGGTTCAGACCCTCTCAAATTGCTTCGTGTTGCTAAGTAATACAGCAGGGCAAAAAATTCAACCTGAAAGAAGCATTTCAGATTCGTGGGGAAAATCATGGAAATATCGAGAATTGCGCCCGATAAAAACTTTACGAATTAAAGTAATGGCGTTCACGGCTAATTAGCAATCCTAAGGACTGCCGGGGCGTTTCAGGGATTGAAGACTTTCTCATCTTCGGGGCAATATCGCACCAATGACCCAAGCCGCACCCGACCGCACCGACGATAGCCTGATCGCGCTGAGGCGTATCCTCCGCGCGACAGAGCTTTATGCGCGCGATCTCGCCCAGGCGGCGGGGCTGACGCCGGCGCAGCTTCGAGTGCTGCAGGTTGCCGCCGAGAAAGAGAACGCCACGCCCAAGGCCATCGCCAGCCAGATGGGGGTGAGCCAGGCGACCGTGACCGTTCTTGTCGACAAGCTCGTGGCGCGCAGCATGGTCGAACGCCGGACCTCGGACACCGACCGCCGGCAAATCAACATCGTGCTGACCGATGCTGGACGTCGCACGCTCGACCGCGCGCCCAACGCGCTTCAGCAGAGATTTGTGCGCGAGTTCCGGGCGCTGCCCGACTGGCAGCAGGCCCAGCTCGTCTCTTCGCTCGAGCACGTCGCGGCGATGCTCGACGCGCCTGATTTCGACGCCGCGCCGGTGCTGTCCGCCGGCGACATCCGCGATCCGAAGTAGCAGGGTTAGCTGCGGCGGCGCGACGCATCTTGCGACAGGTCGCAAGCTGCGCCGCACGCGCGCGAAATTTTCACGCGCCTCAGCCGAGCACGCTTGTCACCGCCTTCGCCGTGGCGGCGACGATGGTATCGGCCTCGTCGCGGCTGAGGCAGAAGGGCGGGGCGAAGCCGAGAATGTCGCCCTGCGGCATCGCCCGCCCGATCACGCCCTGTTCCAGCAGAGCTCCGGCGAGGCGGTAGCCCACCTTTTCGGACGGGTCGAAGTAGCGGCGATTATCGCGGTCGGCCACAAACTCCAGCGCCGCCAGCATTCCCTCGCCGCGGATCTCGCCGAGGTTGGGGTGATCGCCCAGGGCGTCTGCCAGCCCGGCGCGCAGATAGGCGCCGATCTCGGCCGCGTTTTGTATCAGGCCCAGCTCGTCGATCAGCTTGAGGTTGGCCACGCCGGCCGCCGCGCTGATCGGATGCGCCGAATAGGTCCAGCCATGGCCGATCGAACCAAGCTGGTCGGTGCCTTGTTCCAGAACCTTCCAGACCCGGTCGGAAAAGATCGAGCCCGAGAGCGGCGCATAGGCCGAGGTGAGGCCCTTGGCGATGGTGATGATGTCGGGCTTGATCGCGTAATGCTCTGAGCCAAACATCGTGCCGAGCCTGCCGAATCCGGTGACCACCTCGTCGGCGATGAGCAGAATATCGTGCTTGTCGAGCACCGCCTGGATCGCGGGCCAGTAGCCTGCGGGCGGG
>MNZL01000178.1:2996-6986 GCA_001873585.1 Rhodobacterales bacterium CG2_30_65_12
ATCGCCGCAATCGTATCGGCCCCCTCGCGTGCGATCAGAGCTTCCAGATCGGCCACGCATTGCGCGGTAAACTGCGCTTCGCTCTGCGAAAGATCATCGCGGCGGAAGTAATAGGGCGCGGTTGTGTGCACCACCTGGGAGAGCGGCAGGTCGAACGCCTTGTGAAACAGCTCGAGCCCGGTCAGCGAGCCGGTCATCAGCCCCGAGCCGTGATAGCCGCGCCAGCGCGAGATGATCTTCTTCTTCTCCGGGCGTCCGAGGATGTTGTTGTAATACCAGATCAGCTTGATGTTGGTCTCGTTTGCATCCGAGCCCGAGAGGCCGAAATAGACCTTGCTCATATGCGCGGGGGCGCGGTCGAGGATCATCTTTGCCAAGGTGATCGAGGCCTCGGTGCCATGGCCGACATAGGCGTGGTAATAGGCGAGCTCGCGGGCCTGATCGGCGATTGCCTCGGCGATCTCCTGGCGGCCATAGCCCGCATTCACGCAGTAGAGCCCGGCAAAGCCGTCAAGCAGGCGGTTGCCGTCACGATCTTCGATGTGGCAGCCCTTGCCACCGGTCACCACTCGCTGCGGCACGTCGCCCCGGGCGAACTCGGCAAGATGGGTTGAGGGGTGAAAAAAATTGTCGCGGTCCCAGGCTTCCAGTTGGTCGTTCTTCAGCATTGGCTTTCCCTGCTTGTTGGGCCTGCCGGGCCTCAGGCCCAATCGCGGCAGACGTATTTTACTTCCATGAATTCTTCCATCCCGCGCCGCGCGCCTTCGCGCCCCAGCCCGGATTGCTTGGTGCCGCCAAACGGGATCGGCGCACCGGTGACCTTTGTGCGGTTCACCGCCACCATGCCGTATTGCAACGCCCGGCTGAGGCGGTAGATCCGGCGTGGATCTTGGGTGTGGACATAGGCGACGAGGCCGTATTCGGTATCGTTGGCCCGGGCGATCACCTCGTCTTCGGTATCGAACGGGGCGATCGGCGCGACCGGGCCAAAGGTTTCCTCATGCATGATGTGCGCCGCGTCGGGCACCCCCGTGAGCACCGTGGGGGCGTAGAACAGCGCGCCGAGATCGAGCCGGGCGCCGCCACAGCCAAGGCGCGCGCCTTTCTCCAACGCATCGGCGACGTGGGTTTCCTGTTTCACCACCGCCGCCTCGTTCATCAGCGGGCCGATATCGGGGTCGTCGAGGCCGGGGCCGACGCTGAGCGCCAGAGTGGCCTTGATGAACCTGCGGCAGAACTCGTCGTAGATCGGGCGTTCAACGTAGATCCGGTTGGCGCCGAGGCAATCCTGCCCGGAGGTGGCGAATTTCGCTTTCATCGTTTCCGCGACCGCGTGGTCGAGGTCGGCGCCCTTGAACACGATCACCGGGGCATGGCCGCCCAGCTCCATCACCAGCCGCTTCACCGTGTCGGCGCAGGCGCGGTAGAGCAGCCGGCCTACCTCGGTAGAGCCGGTGAAGGACAGCGCGCGCACCCGGGCGTCGGCGGTCCAGGCCGGCACGATGGTCTTGGCGTATCCGGTGACCAGGTTGAACACGCCCGGCGGGAAGCCCGCGCGCTCGGCCAACTCGCCCAGCGCCAGCGCCGAATACGGGGTTTCGTGCGCCGGGTGGGCCACCACGGTGCAACCGGCGGCGAGCGCGGCGGCGGCCTTGCGGGTGAGCATCGCGGCGGGGAAGTTCCACGGCGTGATCAGCGCGACAACGCCCAGAGGTTCGAGCCAAAGCTCGACCTCGGCCTCATGCAGGTGGCTCGTGACCCCCTCGATATTGGGCCGCTTGGCCTCTTCGGCGTAGAACTCGATAAAGCTCGCGGCATAGTCGATCTCGCCCAGCGCTTCCGAGAGCGGCTTGCCCTGCTCCAGCACCATGATCCGGGCAAGGTCGTCCTTGTGCTGGTGGATCAGCTCGAACCAGCGGCGCAGGATCGCCGAGCGCTCCTGTGGCAGCAGGTAGGACCAGGGGCCAAAAGCGGCTTGCGCGGCGTCGACGGCGCGGGTCGCATCATCCGCGGTCAGGCTGGCCACGTCGCCAAGGCTATCGCCGGTCGCCGGGTCGGTTACGGTGAGCGTCGCGTTGTCACTGGCCCCAACCCATTTTCCATCGACATAGGAGAAGCCGCGCAACAGGCGCTTGTCGGCAATGTCCCGACGGGAAGATATGGCGGTATCGAGCATGGTCAGCCTTTCTTGTTCGCGCCTCGATTGTGGCGCGCGCGAGACCGCGATCGAGACTGAATTTCACCGGGTCAGCAGAAGAATCCTCTCTCGGCGCACGGCTGGGCGGCAGGATCGTCTCCAGCATTTCGGTTTTCGTTGAACCGGAAGAAAAGCTTTGGCTGTCTGTCTGTCGCAATTTCGAACCGAAAAAGCTGTCAACTCTTTCGGAAATTGCTTTGATCGCCCAGAAGCAGGTCAAATGGCGGCGCGCCGCCGCTCTTCACCGGCTTGGTGACGATATAGGTGAAATAGCGCGAAACGCCGATCTGCGCTTCCAGCATCGCGTCGATCAGGCGTTGATAGGCGTCGATATCGCGGGTGACGATCTGCATCAGATAATCAAACCCGCCGCCCAGCGCCCAGCAAGCCACCACTTCGTCGTAGTGCGCCAGCGCCGCTTCAAAGGTCTGCATCCGCGCCGCAGTGTGGCCGGCGATTTCGACGGCGACGAAGACGGTCACGTGATGAGCGATTTTCTTGAGGTTGATGCGGGCCGCGTAGCCCTCGATCAGGCCCGCCTCTTCCAGTCTCTTGAGCCGGTTCCAGCAGGGCGTGGGCGAGAGGCCAACCCGCTCGGCCAAGTCGGCCTTGGTGATGCGGCCCTCGCGGGCGAGCACGCGCAGGATGTCGAGATCGCGGGCGTCGAGTTTCATGGGCTCACATGGTGATACTGCTGCCTGTGTCGCCTAGCATCCCGGCCACAGGGTTGGCAATCGCGGTATCCTGCGCCGCGGTGACGATCTCGTCGCGCCCGGCGATGAGCGGTCAGCCGGTCGTTTTGCCGGACAGCCGCCCGATCCGCCCGCCGCGCCCGCCCCGGCGCTGCATGAGCAGCTTGGCGCGGCTGGGCAATGTGTCCATCAGCGCGCGGCGTTCGTCGTTGTTCATGCCAGCCCATCCGGCAATCTCGGCGCGGGTTCGGTAGCAACCGGTGCAAAGCCCGGAGTCCTCGTGGATCACGCAGATCTGCAGGCACGGCGTGAGCGCGGGCTGGCGATCGCTCACAGGTGCCTCATCCGATCAAGCGCGCCTTGCAGGATATAGCTCGCGGCCACGTGGTCGATCACCTGTGCCCGGCGGGCGCGGCTGGTGTCGGCCTCAAGCAGCGCGCGTTCAGCGGCAACGGTGGAAAGGCGTTCGTCCCAGTAGGTGATCGGCAGGCCAAGGGCACGGTCGAGGTTGCGGGCAAAGGCGCGGGTGGATTGGCAGCGCGGGCCTTCGCTGCCGTCCATGTTGCGCGGCAGGCCAAGCACCAAGCCGCCGATCGCCCGCCCGGCGACGATCTTGGCCAGGTGCGCGGCGTCGGCGGTGAACCTGGCGCGGCGAATGGTTTCGAGCGGGCTGGCGACCTGACGCATCCCGTCAGATACCGCCACACCGATGGTCTTCTCGCCGTAGTCGAGCCCGGCCACCGCCGCGCCAGCCGGGAGCGCGGCGGCGAAATCGGCAATCTCGTCAAATATCACTCAACGGCTCCCACCGCAGCGGCGGCGGCGCGGATTTGCGCGAGGGCTGCCTCGTCCCCGGCGAAATCGGCTTGCGCCCGGGTCCATGCGGCTTTCGCGCGGTCAACGTCGCCGAGCACACCGAGCACTTTGAAAAGCTGCACCCAGCGCTCCGGCGCGCCGCCGTCGCTCATCAGCTCGCCTTCAAGCCGGGCAACCATACCGCTGATCATGTCATTGCGGTCTTCGGCCGACATCTCGGCGGCGGCGTCCATGTCTTCGGCGGAGGGGCCAGCCAGCGCCGGGGCGTCCGGCACGACCGGGGCC
>MNZL01000118.1 GCA_001873585.1 Rhodobacterales bacterium CG2_30_65_12
GACCACGCCATTGTGAAAGGTGATTGGCCCGCAACCCGTATCGCCCCGCAACCTCATTCACTGTAGCCCCCGGCTCCAGCGTCTCCGCCACAATCCGCGCCTTCACCTCATCCGGCCAGCGCCGCTGACCATTCGAGCGGATATCCACCCCATAGTCGCGGAGAAACTCCTCCGTAGTCGCCATCGCGAAACTCCATCCCGATTTCAATCAGGTGGGAGTTTGCAGATCAGGACAAAGGCTGAAAGGCGACGCTCAGGATACGCTTACCGTTTAACGGTCAGAAAAATATAAGAAACCCATCTGTGAAATCGGTAATCTCCCAGTGCCCGCTCGTCTTCTCAATCGCGCCGCAACGCCAGGTTCCGGGCAATTTTTGAGATACACTTCAGTGTTTTTTCTGGTGCCGCCAAAGCATTTGCGCGCCACCGCTGGGCGGATGCCACACTGCCCGCCCCACAACACGGATCGCCTTGCCAAGATCGCACGCCCTGTCCTGCGCTTCGCGGCAAAAAGCTGCGAACCCGGCACAAACGGCGGGACGAGGCGGGTTCTGGATACAGCGAAAAGACGGGGTGCGAACAAGGTGGCCACGGTTTGCTCTCGACCCTTGCGAAGCACGCCGGAACAAGTCGAGAAGGCGCGGCAAAAATATCATGGCCGGCGCAGCGAGGCCGCACATGCGGCCGATCGTGGCGGACCGTCGGGGCGAGGCAGCCTGAATCCGAAAGCCTTTCCGGCTAACCCGAACGAGAGCGGTGGCCCCGAATGGCATGTCTTGCGCAGCGTTCCACTGTTTTGGTGCAACAATTCGGCGCTGGCAGCGACACACGACTGAGTATCCGCGCTAGTGAACGAGGAATTCCGCGTGCAGCGCGCCAGCTGCCTTGATGCTTTTGAGGATATCGATCATGTCGCGCGGTGAAACGCCGAGGGCGTTGAGCCCGGCGATAACCTCGGACAGGGACGTTCCTTCGCTCACCTCCGCAAGGCCGATACCAGGCTCTTCCTGGATCGCGGCACTGGTGCGCGGAACGATGATCGCCTGCCCCTCGGTGAACGGGTTTGGTTGCACCACCAGCGGCTCTTCTTCGATCCGCAGGGTCAGGTTGCCCTGGCTCACCGCGACACGGCTGATGCGCACATCTTCCCCCATCACGATGGTACCAGATCGTTGATCGACAACCACACGCGCCTTTCGTTCAGGTTGCACCGCGATATTTTCCACGTCGCCCAGCGCATGGGCCGGGCTGATCGCCCCCGTGGCGCCAATATCGAGCACCACGGTACCAGCGTCGAGCATCCGCGCGACCGTTCGGCCATAGCTGCGGTTGATCGCGTTTTCAATCCGCTCGGCAGTGGTGAAGTCGGCATCGCGGAGCGCGAGACGAATAGACTTGAGCTGGGTGAAATCGAATTCGATCTCGCGCTCGACCCGGGCGCCGGACGGGATCACTCCGGCGGTCGGCACGCCCTGCACGATGGTCGCACGATCGCCAGCCGCCGCCGCGCCCCCGGCGATCACCGTGCCTTGGGCAACGGCATAGATCTGCCCGTCTGCAGCATCGAGCGGAGTCATCACAAGGGTGCCGCCAAGCAGGCTCTTGGCATCGCCGATCGCGGAGACCGTGATATCGATCGTCGATCCAACTCGGGCAAACGGCGGCAGTGTCGCGGTGACGAATACTGCCGCCACATTCTTTGGCCGAAACTGCTCACCGGTGATGTTCACGCCGAGGCGTTCGAGGATGTTGGACATGATGTCTTCGGTAAACGGCGCGTTGCGAATGCCGTCGCCCGTGCCATTCAGGCCGACGACCAGGCCATAGCCCACCAGATCGTTGCCCCGTACGCCATCGAATTCAACGAGATCCTTGATCCGAATCGCGTTGGCGGCAGCAGTGCCCGCGAGCATGAAAGCAAGGAGTGTGGCCAGAAGGGCGGTAATCAGGCGCATCATTTCATGTAATCCGTGAAGTTCAGGCCCGCGATGCGGGAGGTGACGGTATAGAGCGTTTCGATCTGGGCGTAGACGGCCTCCAGCTCGGTCGCCGCCGCGTACGGGTCTGCACCGATGAGCTCGGCCCGGGCCAGTTCATAGGCCGAGGCCTCGGCGGCGTTACGCGCCCGGGCGCCTTCGACACGAGTCTCAACGGCGCCGAGGCGTGCGCGCATGTTGGTCACGTCGCCATCGTTGGTCAGCATCCGTTCCGCTGCCTGCGCCATCAGAGCGGCCTGCTCATCGGCATTGCCGGGCAGCGCACCTTGGGCGATCAACCCGGCGAGCGCGAAGCTCTTGAGCGTTTCGCGAAAAACGGTGTCGTCGGCACGTAGCGAAACCTCGATGGATTCACCTTCCGCGATCAGAAGCGGCCCGATGTCGGTGCTCGATCCGAGATAGCCGAGGGTTTCGAAGCCCCCGCCTGGCGTGTCGAACCAGGCATCGACGGCGGCGATGATGCCGGCTGCGGTGGTTTCACCGGATGTGGCGGTGGCCAGGTCGGCCATCATCTTCTCGCCCGAAGCGAGTGCCGGCCGATCAATGGCGGCACCGGCGAACATGGTGCGATCGGCGACCCGCGCGTTGAAACTCGACACCACGGCGGAAAACGTCTGCCGTGCGTCTTGCGACGTGGCCGAGATCAGCGTCACGTTGCGTGCATTGCTGGCGGTCAGTAGTGCTGGGCCGAGCCGCTGCGCCGAGCCTTGGACATTTTCCAGCGCCAGTTGCGCCGCCGCGAGCATGGTGGAGGCCTCGCTGTTGGCGGTCTTGTAAGCGGCCAGCGACGAGAGGCTGCGCTGGATCGCGGCGAAGGGGCCAAAGTCACCGGCGAGGGCCTTGCCGAGATCGTGCTTGCGGCCGGTTGTGAGCTCGGTTCCAAGGCGGGTCAGATCGGCCTTGAGGCCTGCCGTTTGGCGGCGGATCAGAAAGGTGTTGGCGAGATCGCCGATAGACAGAACCGGCATGGTCAGAGCCTCATGATCACATCGAGCATATCGCCGACGGTGGAAATGACTTTTGCGTTCGCCGCGTAGGCCTGTTCGATCAGTATCAGTTTCTGCATCTCGTGATCGGTATCGACACCGCTTTCGAGCTCCATCGCCAAAAGGCTGTCCTGCCGGGAGACGGAATAGCTTTGCTGGCCTTCCGCGGCGGAACGCTCCGCACCGACGCGCGAGAGGAAATCGGCGGCGAGCCCGCTGGCGGAGCGGGCGACGCCGAGAAAATCTCCCGAAGCCGCGACGTGCGCGGCGGTGAGCGCCTCTTTCAGGCCCTGCAGCAAGCGCGGATCTCCCGGCTCGCCCGGCGTGGCCGCGCCAAGACCATCACGCAGGCGCCACAGCGCGCCGCCCCGACCGGGATCGACCAGAGCGTTGACCGAAAGGCGGGACGAAAGGCCGAGTTCGGCCGCAGGATCGAAGACGGTGCCGGCATCGGTGAAGAGCCCGGCAGCACCTGGCGCGCGGGTCGCATCAACGCTGGCAGCCTGAAACCGTTCCACAATATCGCGCGCGACGGCATCGAGGCGGGATTGAGCACCGGTCGCAAGCTCGTCACGCACCGCGAACGAGGCGGCAAGCGAACCGCCCTGGATCGGGCTGCGATTGCCTTCGGTGCGCACCGGATAGCCGTTGAGGGTCAGCCCGGACAAGGCGCCGCTGGCCTGGCTCATTTCCGGCACGATCATGCCAGCCTTCGAAAAGCCGATCTGGGCCGCGCGACCGTCGAGAAGGATGGCGCCTCCGGTGGTGTAGAGCGCGATCATGCCCTGGTCGCGGTCGACCTGGCGCATCGGCACGATCCCCGAGATCGTGTCGATCGTCTGCTGGCGAATATCCTGCAACGGCGAAGGGTCCTGGCCGCGAGCGAGCGCCTCCTTGATATCGGAGTTGAGAGCCTGCACCCGCGTGAGCCCCTCGTTGAGCTGACGCACCTGCCCGTCGATCGCAGCGTCAGCCTGCATCCGCGCTGCCTGAATCTTGTCAGATGCCGTATTGAGATGTGTGCCGAGGGCGGTGGCGGCGTCGAGCACGGCCGAAAGCCGCGCCTCACTGTCGGAACGGGAGGCGGCCTCGATCAGCGCGGCCTCGAACCGCGCGAGCCGGCCAGACAGTGAGCCGGCATCGTCGGGCGTGCCGAGGATGGTTTCGAGATCAGTCTGGAAATCGGCAATCGTGCCATGGTAGCCCACCGCCGCATCAGCGAGGCGGCGATCCTGCACCACGGCCATGTCGACCTCGCGCCGCACGCCGGTGACATTGACACCGGCGGAGGCGCCATCACCCATGTATTTGGCCGCAAGGTCAATCTCGCGCCGGCCGTAGCCGGGCGTTTGGGCGTTGGCAACGTTGGACGACACCAACTCGGCGGCGCGCGACTGGGCGGTGAGGCCCGACAGCGCGTTGGCGAGAGATCCGGCGATGGTCATCTGTCAGCTCCTTTGCCGCCCGAACCGGTTCCGTGGCGCATTTCCGGATGAAAACCCGGTTTCCACCTGCGCTGGAATTGCTATCAGCGCTTGATGTTGGTCGTCTCCTGCAGCATCTCGTCGACAGTCTGGATCACCTTCGCGTTCGAGGAATAGGCGCGTTGGGTCTGGATAAGGTTGGTCAGTTCGCCGGCCACGTCGGTGGTCGAACCCTCGCGGGTGAAGCCAATCACTTCGCCCGTCGGCCCGTCGCCCGCATCCCAAAGGAAGAACGAGCCCGATTGTGGCGAGACCTGGTAGGTCTGGTTCGAATGAGACATCAGTCCGTTCGGGTTCGGCACGTCGACCAGCGGCACCTGGAAGATCGTCCGGGTGAAACCGGTATCGTAGGTGGCGGTGACATATCCGTTCACGTCAATCTCAACTGAAGTGAGGTTGCCGACGGGCGAGCCGTCCTTGTTGATCGAAACCGGGGCAAAACTGTCGGAGAGCTGTGTCAGGCCCGAGGGATCGCCAAGTGCGCCGATCGTCACCTCGATCGGCCCGCCGCTGACCGACAGATCGAGCGTGCCCGCGACGGGATCATAGGCACCGCCAGACACCACGGTAACCGACGAAAGCGTGCCACCATTGGCGCGGCTGTTATCGAATACAAGCGTGTATTCGCCGACGCTCGCGCCGCCAGATGCGCTGTCGTTCAACGTCATTGTCCAGGTGTTCGTGGGCGGATCGCCCGCCGTTGCCGGAAGCGTTGGCGTGAAATTCACATCCAGGCTTTCGGAGGTGCCAAGGTTGCCGAAATATTCGATCGAGAGTGGCAGGTTGTCGCCCGATGCCCCAAATTCAGTATCGACAGCCGGCAAGTTCACGCCAAGGTTCATCCGGGTTGTAGGATCACCGGATTGCTGGTTGACCTGCACACGCACCGGCTGGAGCGCCGTCACCGTATCACGCGCATAGGAGCCCACATTGCCATCGGCATCCGCCGGCCATCCCATGAGCACCAGCCCGGTTTCGGTCTTCAGAACGCCCACATCATCGGTGCGGAACGACCCCGTGGTGGTCGCCAGCATCGGCCGGTCTTCGCCCGCGAGATCGAGGAATGCCTCCTGCGTGACCGGAAGCATGCCACGCCCGGAAATGGCGATGTCGAGCGGGTTCGATGTGGATATGAGCGGCCCGTTCTCGTCGATCAGGCGCTGGGTCGTGGCGCGCACACCACCGGCGGAGTAGGTGCCCGCGCCGGCCATACCGCCAATAACCATAGATTCGAAATCGGCTGTGGCACGCTTGTATCCATAAGTGCCGGAATTCGCGATATTGTCGGAAATGGTCGCCAGTCGCGTGGCATTGGCGTTCAGGCCAGCGACGCCGGCACTTAGCGAGGAGGAAATGGTCATGGTGCGCCTTTCTGCTGCAACCTCTCTGGCCACCATCAATAGCGCCCGCGCCTTAACGTGGGCCTAACAGATAAAATTCGACCTACCCTGTCACCGCTTGCCGCGCAGAAGTATAATCTCGATGCGGTTGTTGCGCACCGCCATCGGGTTGCGCGCGGCCGGCTTGCGGTCGGCGTGGCCGGTCACGCGGCGGATCCGCTCCACCGGCACCGTACCCCCCTCAAGCAATTCGCGCACCTTGCCGGCTCGGTTGCCCGAAAGTTCCCACGAGGTATTCTCGGCCATCACGACAGGCTGCGCGGCCACGTGGCCCTCGACGGCGATCCCGTTCCTGACCAGCCCAAGCACTTTGGCGAGCATCGCTACCAGATCTGCCATCACCACCGTCGGCTCGGTGCCTTCGGCTACGAACAAAGGCTCGCCATCAAGATCGAAGAGCTCGATCACCAGCCCCTCGTCGGTGAGTTCGGTCACGATGTGGCGAAGGGCCAGGTCGCTCACCATGCTCTCACCGGAATTGCCGGTGAGCACCTCCTTGAGGTCTTCAAGCGCCCTCTGCTCGGCCTTGCCCTCGGCTGACGGCGTTTCGGCGTTGGTGTCGGTCACCGGGCTGGGCACGCCGCCATAGCCGGTGTGCGCAAGAGTTTCGTCGGTAAACACGCTATCGCCGCCGAAAGCGCCATCGCCGCCGCCAGAGGTGCGCATGACCGGGATCGTCGGACTGAAGTAGTCCGCGAGCCCCTTTCGTTGCTTTTCCGTCGTTGCGTTCAAGAGCCACATCAGCATGAAGAAAGCCATCATCGCGGTGACGAAGTCGGCATAAGCCACCTTCCACGCGCCGCCGTGGTGTCCGCCACCAACGACCTTTTTGACTCTCTTGATGATGATGGGCGCATTACTTTGCGCGCTCATCCCACCACCTCTATTTTCACCCGAGGTCAGGACTAGCGCGCCTGCGTTAATTTGCGCTTAACATCTTAAATTGTGGGGATTTTGACCTTTCAAATACCCCCAATGAGAGAGATCCAGGATCGGATCAACCTGTGCTGAAATATCCCAGTTTCGGTGTTAAGACTTGCGGAAGGAATGCCGCGAGAGGGCAGGAAAGGGACTTGATCAGGAAGGTATTGCTTTTTGGTTTTTCATCGTGGCCGCGCTCTGCGTGACCATCGGCATGTCTTGGGGCATCCAGATGTCGGTTTCGGGCAACCATACCTTGGGTGCGGCACATGCTCACCAGACCCTCGTCGGCTGGGTCACCATGGCGCTGTTCGGCTTCTACCACCGCGCCGTTCCCAAGGCGGCCGATCGGCCTCTGGCTTTCATTCTTTTCGTTCCGGTGGTTTCCGGTGTCGTTTTCCGGATCCCGGGTTCGGTGCCGCGATTCACGAACAGGGTCAGGTTTTTGCCGCCACAGGCGCAATTGTCACCTTGGGTTCGATGCTGATTTTCCTGTTCACGGTCGCCACGAACCGGACCGCGTGAGGCGCTTGCTGTCGCTGCCCCAGCCCTGCACTTCCTGGGCAAACCACGTTCGCACGGGGGTGTCGCCGCCGTCATCCATCAGCTTTGGCAAGATAACAGTGATTTGCCGCGCTCCTTGACTTCATTGCAGCCGCAACGATACCGTCTCCCTGCGACAGGATGTAGCACCCAGCACGAGAGAAGCGCCATGACCCGAGAGATGACGCGCGCGCCGAGCGTCGGCACCACGCCCGGCTATATGCCCGGCTTTGGCAACGATTTCGAGACCGAGGCGCTGCCGCAGGCCCTCCCGCGCGGCCAGAATTCGCCTCAGAAATGCAACTATGGGCTCTACGCCGAGCAGCTTTCGGGCACCGCCTTCACCGCGCCCCGGGGGCAGAACGAGCGCACGTGGTGCTACCGTATCCGACCGTCGGTCAAGCACACCGGGCGGTTCGGGAAGATCGACATACCCTATTGGAAATCTGCGCCGAATATCGACCCGAAGGTGATCAGTCTTGGCCCGTATCGCTGGGATCCGGTGCCGCATGGCACTGAGCCGCTCACCTTCGTCACCGGCATGCGCACGATGACCACGGCGGGCGACGTGAACACCCAAACCGGAATGGCGGCGCACATCTACCTCGCCAATACGACGATGGAAGACGATTACTTTTTCTCGGCGGATTCCGAGCTTCTGGTCGTGCCGCAGATGGGGCTTTTGCGCTTCCACACCGAGCTTGGAACCATCGACCTCGCGCCCAGGGAAATCGCCATCCTGCCGCGCGGCATGGTCTACCGCGTCGAGGTGGTGGAAGGCCCGGCGCGCGGCTTTGTCTGCGAAAACTACGGCCAGAAATTCGATCTGCCGAACCGTGGCCCGATCGGCGCCAACTGCCTTGCCAACCCGCGCGATTTTCTCACGCCCGTGGCGGCTTTCGAAGACCGCGACGCGCAATCGACCGTCACGATCAAGTGGTGTGGCCAGTTCCATCGCACCCATATCGGCCACTCGCCGCTCGACGTGGTAGCCTGGCACGGCAATTACGCCCCGGTGAAATACGATCTCACCACCTATTCCCCGGTCGGCGCGATCCTGTTTGACCACCCCGACCCGTCGATCTTTACCGTGCTCACCGCCGCTTCCGGGCAGGAAGGCACCGCCAATATCGACTTCGTTCTGTTTCGTGAACGCTGGATGGTGGCCGAGCACAGCTTCCGCCCGCCGTGGTATCACAAGAACATCATGTCGGAGCTGATGGGCAACATCTACGGGCAGTATGACGCCAAGCCCGAGGGTTTCGTGCCGGGCGGCGTAAGCTTGCACAACATGATGCTGCCGCATGGGCCCGACGAACCAGCCTTCGAAGGCGCGGCGAATGGCGTGCTTGAACCGGTGAAGCTCGACAATACAATGTCGTTCATGTTCGAGACCCGCTTCCCGCAGCACCTGACCCCCTTCGCCACGCAAGAAGCTCCGCTGCAGGACGACTACATCGACTGCTGGGACGGACTCGAAAAGAAGTTCGACGGCACACCGGGGATAAAATGATCAAACTGCTCACGTCCTGGCTCGAAAGCGCCAACAGCGCTGAAACACTCTTTCCGCTCAACAACCTGCCCTACGGCGTATTCTCCGTGGGCGACGGCGATCTGCGCTGCGGCGTGGCGATCGGCGACCGGATCATCGACGCCACCGGGCTGGAAGCAGCTGGTCTGCTGCGCGCCGATCCGCAGGCGGATGTGCTCGACGCGCCGTATTGGAACGATTTCATGGGGCTCGGCCCGAAGGTCTGGTCCGCCTACCGAACGGCGCTGACCGGGATGCTGGCCGAAAGCGCGGACGCGGCCGCGCAAGACGCCGTCACCACCTTTTCCGTGCCAATGGCCGAGGCCGTGCTGCACCTGCCCTTCCGGGTATCGGAATACACCGATTTCTATGCCGGCAAGCACCATGCTACCAACGTCGGCACGATGTTTCGCGGAGCAAAGAACGCGCTGCCAGAAAACTGGCTCTCGATTCCGATCGGCTACAATGGCCGTGCCTCGTCGGTCGTCGTGTCCGGCACCCCGGTGCGCCGGCCTTGGGGCCAGATCAAGGGCGCCGATGGCGAGCTTCCGGTATTCGCCCCATCCCAACGGCTCGATCTGGAGCTGGAACTGGGCGCGATCGTCGGCCAGCCCTCGTCGGGGCCGGTGACAGTGGCAGAGGCCGAGGCGATGATCTTTGGCTACGTGCTGCTCAACGACTGGTCGGCGCGCGATATCCAGGCTTGGGAATACCAGCCACTCGGGCCGTTCCAGTCCAAGGCCACCGCCACCACGATCAGCCCGTGGATCGTGTCCAAGGCGGCGCTTGAGCCGTTCCGCGCGCCCACGCCGCCACGCGAGCGCCCGCTCCTGCCCTACCTCGCGGAGGCCACGTCCGGGCTATATGACATCGAGCTCAGTGTTGCGCTTGCCCCCAGCGGCATGCGCGAGAGCGCCATCGCGCATACCAACTTCCGCGAAATGTATTACTCCGCCGCCCAGCAGCTTGCCCACCACACCACGTCCGGCTGCCCGATGAACGTGGGCGATCTACTCGGCTCTGGCACCATCTCCGGCCGGGCTCCCGACAGCCGTGGCTCGCTTCTGGAACTGAGCTGGGGCGGCAAGGAGCCGGTGAAGCTCGACACCGGCGAAACCCGCACCTTTCTTGAAGACGGCGATACCCTGATCCTGCGCGGCCACGCCCGTGGCAACGGCTACCGCATAGGTTTCGGCGACTGCTCCGGCACGGTTCTGCCGGCGCTCGAAGACCCTTACGCACGATAGAGACAAAACCGGCCCAATTCTTTGGTCCTGAAATACCTCGGGGGTCCGGGGGCAGCGCCCCCGGCCCGACCACTCCACAGGAGACAGACCCATGGCCAAGGCTTTCGCTTCGCAAGGCGACATGACCGAGAAGAAGATCAGCTTTACCGAAGTCGGTGCGGGGCTCTATGCTTTCACCGCCGAGGGCGACCCGAACTCGGGCGTGATTATCGGCGACGATGCGGTGATGATCGTCGAAGCGCAGGCCACGCCGCGCCTCGCGCACAAGGTGATCGAAAAGGTCCGCGAGGTGACCGACAAGCCGATCACCCATGTTGTGCTCACGCATTACCACGCCGTGCGCGTGCTCGGGGCCTCGGCCTTTGGCGCGCGCCAGATCATCATGTCGGACCGCGCGCGCGGCATGGTGGTGGAGCGTGGGCAAGAGGACTGGGACAGCGAGTTCCAGCGCTTCCCGCGTCTGTTTGAAGGCCACGAGAGCATCCCCGGCCTGACCTGGCCCACCACCACCTTTTCCGACCGGATGACGGTGTATCTCGGCAATCGGCGGGTTGACCTGATGCACCTCGGCCGCGCGCATACCGCTGGCGATATCGTTGTGCATGTGCCCGACGAGAATGTGATGTTTACCGGCGATATCGTCGAATACCACTCCGCTTGCTATTGCGGCGACGGCCATTTCGCCGACTGGCACGAAACGCTCGAGCGCATTCGGGCGTTCAACCCCCGCGCCATCGCACCGGGGCGCGGCGATGCGCTGGTCGGCCCGGAGACGGTGAACAAGGCGATCGGCCTTACCCGCGATTTTCTCCAAAGCACCTACCGCCCTGCGCTGTCCGTGGCCGCGCGCGGCGGCACGCTCAAGCAGGCGTGGGACGCGATCCGCGCGGAATGCGACCCCAAGTTCGCCGATTACGCGATCTATGAGCACTGCCTGCCGTTCAACGCCGCGCGCGCCTTCGACGAGGCGCGCGGCATCGACACGCCGCGGATCTGGACCGCCCAGCGCGATCTCGAAATGTGGCGGGCGTTGCAGGGGTAGGGCATGCGTGACCCAGATCAACGCCAGCCCGCCCGTTATCGTGAGACGATTCCCCGTCCAGCCCGGAGAGCCCAGATGACCAAGATCTTCGAAGTGTCCCTGTATCCTTATGAGCGCTCGCCCGATCAGGATCGTGTGTCTCCCAAGCGGCACCCGGTGGTGGTGATTGGGGCCGGGCCGATCGGCCTTGGCCTCGCCATCGACCTCGCGCAAGCGGATGTGCCGGTGGTGGTGCTCGACGAAAACGACAAGGTGAGCTTTGGCAGCCGCGCCATCTGCTTTGCCAAACGCCCACTCGAAATCCTCGATCGCCTCGGCTGCGGCGAGCGAATGGTGGCGAAGGGCGTGGAATGGGAGCTGGGCAAGGTGTTCTTCGACGAGCGCCAGGTCTTTGAATTCCACCTGCAACCCGAAAGCGGCCACCAGCGCCCGGCCTTCATCAATCTCCAGCAGTATTACTTCGAGCAATTCATGGTGGAGCGGGTGCGCGAGCTTCAGGCGATGGGCAAGCCGATCGAGATCCGGGGCGGCAACAAGGTGGTGGCGGTGGGCAATCACCCCGACCACACCCATATCGAGATTGAAACGCCCGAGGGCCCCTATGAACTGGAGGCCGATTGGCTGGTGGCCTGCGACGGGGCGAACTCGCCCACCCGGCGGATGCTGAACCTCGATTTTGTCGGCGAGGTGTTTGAAGACAACTTCCTGATCGCCGACGTTGTGATGGAGGCCGATTTTCCCACCGAGCGCTGGTTCTGGTTCGACCCGCCGTTCAACCGGGGCCAGTCCGCGCTTTTGCACAAGCAGCCCGACAACGTCTGGCGGATCGACTTCCAGATTGGCTGGGATATCGACCGCGAAAAGGAGTTGAAGCCCGAAAACATCGATAGGCGCGTGCGCGCGATGTTTGGGCCAGAGGTGGAGTATGAGCTTGAATGGAGCTCGATCTACACCTTCCAGTGCCGGCTGATGGAAAAATTTCACCACGGTCGAGTGATCTTCGCTGGTGATTCCGCGCACCTGGTGAGCCCGTTCGGCGCGCGCGGCGCAAACTCCGGGCTGCAAGATACCGACAACCTTGGCTGGAAACTGAATCTCATCCTCGAAGGGAAAGCGCCGGTGAGCCTGCTCGACAGCTACGACGCCGAGCGCATACACGGCGCGGAGGAAAACATCGTCAATTCCACCCGGTCGACCGATTTCATCACGCCAAAATCACAGATCAGCCGGGTTTTCCGCGATGCCGTGCTCAACCTCGCCGAGCGCCACGCCTTCGCGCGCCCGTTCGTCAATTCCGGCCGTCTCAGCGTGCCTTGCAGCTATGACGGCTCGCCGCTCAATACGCCCGACGCGCTCGAGGGTGGCCCGGCGCACACCCGGCCCGGCGCGCCCTGCCCCGACGTGCCGCTGGGCGATGGCTATCTGTTGCCCAAGCTTGGCGGGCGCTTCACGCTCCTGACGATCAACGCCGACGCGCCGGACGAGGTTGAACAGGGTGGCATTACCGCGACAAGGCTGGCCCTGTCGGCGAAGGACGATCCAAGTGGCGCGCTCGCCGCGCGCTATCTGGGTGAAGCGCCTTCGGCGGTCTACTTGATCCGGCCCGACCAGCACGTTGCCGCGCGCTTTCCCGAATACAACGACGCGCAGGTTCGCTTTGCGATCCGCCGCGCCACCGGCAAGGAGTAAGGCCATGGCCAAGCTGACCCTGACCCCAAACATCGACCTCCCCGACGATTTTTATGCCGAGCTGATCGAGGCTCACGACGGGCTGACCAAGACGGAAAGCGATGCGCTCAACGCCCGGCTGGTGCTGATATTCGCCAACCATATCGGCGACCGCGCGGTGCTTGCCGAGGCGATCCGGGTGGCGAAAGAGGCGGGCTGAGTCGCGCCCGATACGAACACCCCGCCCGAGAGATCGGGCAGGGTGTTCTTTTCGTTTTGAACCGGCCCTCAGGCGTTCGGGTCTTTCATGAAGCGAAGGTAGGGGAAGACCTCCTTCACATCGCCGAATTTCGCCTTCGCGTCTTCGGTCGACATCGACGGTGCCACGATCACGTCGGTGCCCGGCGTCCAGTTGGCAGGCGTGCGAACCACCGAGCCGTCACTCGCCATCACAGCGTCGAGCGCGCGCAGCACTTCAGCGAAGTTGCGGCCAACCGACATCGGGTAGGTCATGCTGAGGCGCAGCTTCTTGTCCGGGCCGATGATGAAGACGACGCGCACGGTCTGGCTATCGTTCGCGGTTTTGTTCTCGGGCAGGTAGGCTTCCGCCGGCAGCATGTCGAGCGCTTTCGAGACCGCGAGATCGGTGTCGGCAATGATCGGGAAGGTGGCCGGGGCTTTGGCAAAGGACGAGATGTCGGCCTTCCACTTCACATGATCCTCAACGCTGTCGACGGAAAGACCGATCACCTTGACGCCGCGCTTTTCCCATTCGTCGGCAAGCTGGGCAACCGCGCCAAACTCGGTGGTGCAGATCGGCGTGAAGTCGGCCGGGTGCGAAAACAGGATGGTGTAGCTGTCACCGATGAAGTCGTGAAAGTCGATCTCGCCCTTGTCGGTCGTGGCGTGGAAATTGGGAACGGTATCGTTGATGCGCAGGCCCATCGGGTCCTCCTGTCGTTGCGGTGTTCATTGTAGATTAGAATGGTTTTAGATCCTTTGTGTTCAACCCCCTGCGGCGAAAAATCACAAGGCCAAATTGGCCGAATAATTTGATCAAATTATGCTTGATCCATCTTGTGCACCCCCTGAGCCAATGCCAGAGTGACCGCGAATTTCGCTTTAGGGAGCAAGGCATGATCGAGAAGCGCGCATTTTATATCAATGGCGAGTGGATGGCGCCCGTCAGCCCCAACGATCATGCCGTGATCGACCCGTCGACTGAAGAGCCGGTGGCGGTGATTTCGCTCGGGAGTGTCGCGGATATCGAAAAGGCGGTGGCTGCCGCAAAGGCCGCTTTCCCGGCATGGATGAACACGCCCGTTACAGAGCGGATCGCGCTTGTGGAACGCCTGCTCGAGGTTTACCGCGCCCGCAGCGAGGAATTGGCCCAGGCGATGACGCTCGCGATGGGCGCGCCGATCGACATGAGCCGAAATAACCAGGTTGGCGCCGGCACCTTCCACATCAAGGAATTCATCGCCGCCGCGAAGGATTTCGCCTTCATCCGCCCGCTCTCCGATAGCGCCCCGAACGACAGGATCGTTTACGAGCCGGTCGGCGTTGCGGGGCTTATCACACCGTGGAACTGGCCGATGAACCAGATCACGCTGAAGGTGGTGGCCGCCGCCCTGGCCGGCTGCACGATGGTGCTCAAGCCGTCGGAAGAAAGCCCGCTCGACGCGATGCTGTTTGCCGAATGCATCCACGAGGCGGGCTTTCCGCCCGGCGTGTTCAACCTCGTGAACGGTGACGGGATGGGTGCTGGCAGCGCGCTCACCGGGCACCCGGACGTGGATATGGTCAGTTTTACCGGCTCCACCCGTGCCGGCATCGCCATTTCAAGAAACGCCGCCCAATCGCTCAAGCGCGTGCATCTCGAGCTCGGCGGCAAGGGGGCCAACATCCTGTTTGCCGATGCCGACGAAAAGGCGGTGAAACGTGGCGTGCTGCACATGATGCAAAACACCGGGCAAAGCTGCAACGCGCCCTCGCGGATGCTGGTGCAGCGCGAGATTTACGATGCTGCGGTGGACGAAGCCGCGCGCGTGGCCAGCAGCGTGGCGGTGGGCGATCCGCACCAGAGAGGCCGCCACATCGGCCCGGTGGTGAACGCGGCGCAATGGCAGAAGATCCAGGATCTCATCCAGAAAGGCATCGACGAAGGCGCGCGGATGGTGGCCGGCGGCACCGGGCTGCCGGAGGGCTTTAACCGGGGCTATTACGTCAAGCCAACGGTGTTTGCCGACGTGACCAACGAGATGACCATCGCCCGTGAGGAAATCTTCGGCCCGGTGCTATCGATCATCCCCTTCGACACCGAAGCAGACGCGGTGCGGATCGCCAACGATTCTGTCTATGGCCTCACCAACTACGTGCAAACGCAAGACGGCGCGCGGGCCAACCGCATGGCGCTTCGCCTGCGCTCCGGCATGGTTGAGATGAACGGTCAATCGCGCAGCTTCGGCTCGCCCTTCGGCGGCATGAAGCAATCGGGCAACGGCCGTGAGGGCGGCGCGTTCGGCATCCTCGATTTTCTCGAGGTCAAGGCCATCGGCGGCTGGGCGAACGATTGAGCCAGACCGCCGAACCGCCCGTTTCATCTTGCCAAAAATATCCCGGGGGTCCGGGGGCTGGCCCCCGGTCTTGCCCTCAGAACGGGCACTTCGCGTTGAAGCTCATCCCCCTGCCACCGTCGGGGTGGCGCAGCCGCAGGCTTTCGGCGTGCAGCATCATGCGGGGGAAATCGCGCGCAGGGCCTGTTGCGTAAAACGGATCGCCAAGAATCGGGTGGCCGATCGCCAGCATATGCACCCGAAGCTGATGGCTGCGCCCGGTCTGTGGCATCAGCCGCACCCGCGTGGTGCCACCCTCGACCCGCAGCGCGCGCCAATCCGTCACCGCCACTTTGCCGGTCTCGAAGTTCACATGCTGGAGCGGGCGATTGGGCCAATCCACGATCAACGGCAGGTCAACGGTGCCGGTTTTTTCCACCATCTCGCCCCAGACCCTTGCAAGGTAGGTCTTTTTCATATGCCGCCGCTCGAATTGCAGCCCGAGGTGGCGCTGCGCGTGTGGCGTGAGCGCAAAGACCATCACGCCCGAAGTGTCGCGGTCGAGCCGATGCACCAACAGCGCCTCGGGAAACGCCGCCTGCACCCGCGCGAGCAGGCAGTCGGCAAGGTGTTCACCCTTGCCCGGCACCGAGAGGAGCCCGGCAGGCTTGTCGACCAGCAGGATCTCATGGTCCTGGTGGATGATCTTCAGGGGGTCTTGCGGGGGGGCATAATCGTCGCTGCTCATGGGTGCGCGTTTCGCAGATGCGGCGCGATCAGTCCAGCGCCACGCCGAACGTTTTCGGAAAAGCTCGCCGCCATGCGCGGATCGGGCCGAGGATCATTCGCCTTCCTGCGGGTGTTCGTGGCTGCAGATATCGTAGTAATCGCCTTTGTCTTCGGTGAAGATGTGCCGGGCGAGGCGCAGGCCCGTCGGCCCATCGACCGCACCAAGAGCAAAATCCATGTGCCCGGTGCCGATCTCTCGCCAGAACAGGCTCGCGCCACAGCGCGGGCAGAAGCCACGCTCGGCCACGTCGCTGGAGCGATACCACCGCACCGGGCCAGTAATTTCGATCTCGCCTTCATCCACGATGGCCGCCGCCCAGATATGGCCCGAGGTTTTGCGGCACATCGAGCAATGGCACGCGGCTGGATCGCGCGGCGTGCCAAAAACCTTGAAAGTGATATCGCCGCACAGGCAGCTCCCCGTCAGCATTGCGCGAACACCTCTTTCAAGATCCCGCCGAGCGCCTCGGCATCGTCTTTTTTGAATGCCCGCGGCTGGTCGCTGTCGATATCGAGCACGCCAATCATTACCCCCGCTCCGTTCCACACCGGCAGCACCAGCTCGGAGCGGGTGGTGGCGGCGCAGGCGATATGGCCCGCAAATGCCGCAACGTCATCCACCAGCTGAACCTCACCCGTGCGTGCTGCCGCGCCGCAAACGCCGCGCTCGAACGGGATGGTGAGGCAGCCATGCCCACCCTGGTAGGGGCCGATCTTCAACATCCCCGGCGCTGTGACGCGGTAAAAGCCTGTCCAGTCAAAGCGTGCATCAAAATGGTGGATCTCGCAGGCGAGCGTCGCCATCAGCGCCACCACGTCTGTTTCGCCCACCGTGAGCGCCCGAACGCGGGTGCCAAGCTCGGCATACTCCATCTGGCCAGACAACTTTCTCTCTCCCGAACCGGCTTGCGCTTACTGAATGGTAAGGTTCTGCCGCTACCTTCCCACCAAATGGACCCGCCGCAAAGGAGAATGGCCATGGATCTCGCCACCGAGGATATCGGCGCGCTGCGCATCATCACCGTGTCCGCGGCCAGGATCGACGCCGCCGTGGCGATCCAGTTCAAGGACGCGATGCGCACGATCACCGACGATGGCCCCCCGCGCGTGGTGCTCGATCTCTCGCGCGTCAGCTTTCTCGATTCCTCCGGCCTCGGCGCCGTCGTCGCGGCGATGAAGCAGGTGGGGCCGGGGCGCAGGCTTGAGCTCGCCGGGCTCACCCCGACCGTCGAAAAGGTGTTTCACCTCACACGGATGGACACAGTTTTTACCATCCACCCCGATGTCGCCACCGTCACCGCCAGGCTCGCCAATGCCGGATAGGTCTTTCGTTTTCATGGGGCATGCGCGCGACCATATCAACATCGCCAGTGAGGCCAGCGAGCGGCGGCTGCACCTCGTCTTTGCGGGCGATGAAACCTCCGTGCGCAGCGCGCTCAGAACGGCGATGGTCGCGTTCAGCAGCATGCAGCTCGGGCCGCAATTTCAGGGCGTGGTGGAGATCGTGCTGGCTGAAGTGCTCAACAACGTGGTCGAGCACGCCTATGCCGAGCACGGCCGTGGCGTGATCGAGATCGAGGCTGACCAGCTGGAAAACGCGCTTGCCTTTCGCATCACCGACGACGGGCGACCGATGCCCGAAGGCTGCATGCCGCAGGGTAGTCCGCAGGATCTCGACGTGCCACCCGACGAACTGCCCGAAGGTGGGTTTGGCTGGTATCTGATCCGCAGGCTCACCGACCGGCTGGGCTATCAGCGCTCGGCCAACCGCAACGTGCTGACCTTCCGCGTGCCGCTCACCGCCGTTTCGCGGCTGAATTGATGCCGGGCCATGCCACTTGGTGCGCTGGGCACATGGCCCCGGCTTGCTGTTCTGTCGTCCCGCACGCCGAGGGCCACCCACAGGGCGAGCGCCATGCACAATCCCACAGACCGCACAGGCCTGGCTGGCGCGCGCCATGCACAATCCCGCAGCGTTGTTGGCGCACGCCATGCCCATGCCCAAAGTCCGCACAGGCCGGGTCGAGCCCGCGCGCGTCACACAGCGAGCATACCCGGCCCACTCAAGCCGCATCCTTCCGGCGCGCACCATGCTCGACCAGCAGGCATTGCGCCCGGCCCGCGCGCTCGAATCCCTCCGGCGCTCAGCACGTCCGGCTTTCTTTGGGGTGTGTGCAAGGGCATAGACGTACAAAAGATCACCGCGAGCGGCCAACACTGGATATCGGATATCGGCGCGCGTTTGCGATGCACCGCTCCAGCGCAAGTGGCGACGCGGCGCAACCTCCAATCCGGCGCGTCGCATCGCGGTTTTGCAACCCGGCCTGGCGCGCTCCACCTCCGCGCTGCCCCGCCGAATGCCCGAGCGCCTGCCGGTCGTCTTGCGGGGCGGCATCAAGGGTTCGATCAGGGCCCATTCCGCATCGGTCAGATCGCTTGCGTATTTGTCGCCAACTCGGGCATGTTGGCGTCGAGTGAGTTCGGTCCAGGCCATTGTGATCTCCGTTCAGCTTTGCAACCGAACAGAATCACAACCTGCTGATCTCACTCAACGAGTTTTAAATCAGGCTCTAAGAGTCTGATTCAAAACTAATCCATTTCTTTCAGGTTCTTACGAGATAGCGTGTAACGCGTCGGATGTGGGCGATGGTGACCCATGCCTCGGCG
>MNZL01000071.1:0-379 GCA_001873585.1 Rhodobacterales bacterium CG2_30_65_12
TGCAACCGGGCCAGTGCCGCCTCGGTCTGGCCAAGCTCAGCCTCGGCCAGCGCCACCTGCTCCTCGGCCAGCACCCGGAACGGCCCACCCGGGCGCGTCAGCGGTTCCAGGGTGGCCACGCGATCTTCGGCGCTCACCACGTCCCCCGGCAACATCGTCCGTTTCAGCGCCGCAAGATCGCGGTAGAGCGCAGGCAAGCCCGGATCGGCGGCCAGTCCCGCGAGCCGCTCGGCGGCGGCTTCCGGCGCGTCGGCCTCGGCCGCTGTGATCAGCGCCACCAGCGCGCCGGTGTCGCCATTGCCCGCAAGGGCGTCAAGCGCTGCCGCCCGCGCCGCTGCGTCGGGCATCTCGACGGCGGCAAGAATCGCGTTGCCGGTGG
>MNZL01000071.1:390-3934 GCA_001873585.1 Rhodobacterales bacterium CG2_30_65_12
GCTCGATCGCGGGCCTTGATCCATTCGTTCACCGCCGCACCCCCGACCAGCAGCACCACCGCAAGCACGCCGATCCAGCCGTATTTCTTCAACACGGTATAGAGCTTGTCGCGGCGGACCTCTTCGGTCACCTCGTCGATAAAGGATTCGGGATTGCTCACGGGTGCGGCCTCCGGGCTGGTTTGCCCCTCTTTAACGCGAAGCCGCGATCCTTGCCAAGGGTTGCGCGAAAAGTGATCCAACGCCGCCATATCTGCCTACAAAGAAGCGCGAACCGGTTGAGCAACGCAAGTTTGGGGCTTATTTCGGACCCAACAGAGCGCACCGGCGCAGTCGCCAACGATCACGGAACCCAAGATTCATGCGTATCATCCCCATTCTCACCGCCCTTGCCGCCATGGTGGTGCTGTTTTTCCTCGTGTTCCAGCGCGAGGCGCTACGCGAAATCGCCGGCTTCGCCCCCGACGCTCCAGTGGCCAGCGAGGCCGACGCCGCCCCGACCGTTCCGGACAACGCGCCCCGGACTGTGGCGGTGATCGCCATCGAGAGCGTGGCGCGCGAGATTGATAGCGCGGTCGTGCTGCGGGGCCGCGCCGAAGCGGCGCGTACGCTTGATCTTATGGCCGAGACCTCCGGCAAGGTGGTCTCGCCGCCAACGCCGAAAGGCGCGCTGGTGTCGGTTGGTGACGTGCTGTGCGAAATCGACGTGGGCACCCGCGCGGCCAGCCGCGCCGAGGCCGAGGCGCGGCTGGCCGAGGCCCGGGCCAACGCGCCGACCGCCGAGGCGCGCGTGGCCGAGGCGCAGGCCCGGCTCGACGAGGCCGCAACCAACCTCGACAACGCCGAGGCGCTGTATGCAAACGGCTTTGCCTCTGAAACCCGCGTGATTGCCGCGCGTGCCGCGATGGAGGGCACCCGCGCCACGTTCAGCGCCGCCGAAGCCGGGGCCGCCTCGGCCACCGCCGCGATCGAGAGCGCCCGCAGCGCTCTCGCCTCGGTCGAGCGCGACATAGCCAACACCCGGATCGCCGCCCCCTTTGCCGGCGTGCTCGAAACCGACACCGCCGAGCTCGGCAGCCTGCTGCAACCCGGCGGGCTCTGCGCCCGGCTGCTCGATCTCGATCCGATCAAGCTCGTCGGCTTTGTTGCCGAAACCGATGTGGATCGGGTGACGATCGGCGCCCCGACCGGCGCGCGGCTGTCGTCGGGCCGCGACGTGCTGGGCCGCGTCACGTTCGTTTCGCGCTCCGCCGATCCGACCACCCGCACCTTCCGCGTCGAGGCCGAGCTGGCCAACCCCGATCTTGCGATCCGCGACGGCCAGTCGGCCGAGATCGCCATCCAGTCAGCGGGCACTCTGGCGCACCTCCTGCCGCAGTCGGCGCTCACCCTCGACGATGCCGGTGTGCTCGGCGTGCGGGTTGCCGAGGCCGACGGTGGCGGCGGCCAGGTGGCGCGGTTCGTGCCCGTATCGCTGGTGCGCGACACCCGCGCGGGGGTCTGGATCACCGGCCTCGCCGACCGCGCCACGGTGATCGTTACCGGGCAGGAGTTTGTTACCGACGGCGTGGGCCTCGATGTCACGCTCAAGGAGAGCGACAGATGACAAATATAGTCGACTGGGCTGCCGCCCGCGCCCGGATGGTTCTGGCCTTCATCGCGCTCACGCTGATCGCGGGCGCGGCGGCCTACGTCGGCCTGCCCAAGGAGGGCGAACCCGATATCGAGATCCCGGCGCTGTTCGTCTCTGTGCCGTTCCCCGGCATTTCTGCCGAAGACAGCGAACGGCTGCTGGTTCAGCCGATGGAAACCGAGCTTGCCGATATCGACGGGCTAAAGAAAATGACCGGCACGGCGGCGGAAAACTACGCCGGCGTGGCGCTGGAATTCGAGTTCGGCTGGGACCGCACCAAGGTGATCGCCGACGTGCGCGACGCGATGAACACGGCGGAGGCCAAGTTTCCCGCCGGCGCCGACAAATACCTGGTCAACGAGATCAACTTTTCCGAGTTCCCCTTCATCATCGTCAACCTCACCGGCACCGTGCCCGAGCGCAGCCTGGTGCACCTTGCTCAGGCCTTGCAGGACCGGCTCGAAGGGCTCGATTCGGTGCTCGAAGCCAAGCTCACCGGCTACCGCGATGAAATGCTCGAAGTGGTAATCGACCCGCTCAAGCTCGAAGCCTACAACGTAACCGCCACCGAGCTGATCGGCGTGGTGACGCAAAACAACCAGCTGATCGCGGCGGGCGAGATCAGCACCCCAACCGGGGCCAATTCGATCAAGATCCCGTCGTCGTTCAACGACGTGTCCGACATCTACGCCCTGCCCGTGAAGGTGAACGGCGACCGCGTGGTCACGCTCGGCGACCTCGCCACCATCCGTCTCACCTTTGAAGACCGCGCCGGCACCGCGCGGTTCAACGGCGAAACCACCGTTTCGCTGCAGGTGGTCAAGCGCAAGGGCTTCAACCTGATCGACGCGGCGGGCCAGGTGCGCGCCGCCGTCGAAGTTGCCCGCGCCGACTGGCCGCAGGCGTTGCAGGATGCCGTCGAGGTGGGGATTTCCAATGACCAGAGCCAGCAGGTGCAAAGCATGGTGCGCCAGCTCGAAGGCTCGGTGATCACCGCCATCGCGCTGGTGATGATCGTGGTTCTGGCAAGCCTCGGCATGCGCTCGGCGCTGCTGGTGGGCTTTGCCATTCCCGCCTCGTTCCTGCTCACCTTCGCGCTCTTTGCCGGCCTTGGCTATGTGGTGAACAACATCGTGATGTTCGGCCTGATCCTCGCCGTGGGGATGCTGGTGGACGGGGCCATCGTCGTGGTCGAATACGCCGACAAGCGCATTTCCGAGGGCGTCGGGCCGATGCACGCTTACGTCGAGGCGGCCAAGCGGATGTTCTGGCCGATTGTCAGCTCCACCGCGACCACGCTTTCGGCCTTCCTGCCGATGCTGTTCTGGCCCGGCGTGCCCGGCGAATTCATGGCGATGCTGCCAAAAACACTGATCTTCGTGCTCTCGGCCTCGCTCGTGGTGGCGCTGGTATTTCTGCCTATCGTCGGCGGCGTGGCCGGGCGGATGAGCCGCACGCTTGAGCGCGCTTCCGGTGTTCTGCGCCCGCTGCCCTGGCTGCTGCGCGCCGTCCTGGTGATCGCCGCAGCCCTCGGTCTGTTCGTCGCCGCGATGCAGGTGCTCAACCCTGATTACCTGTTTCCCGCCGGCAACCCACTGCCGGGCTGGGCGGCGATGGCGTTCGGCGTTGGGCTGTTCGTGCTGATGGCCACGCTCACCACCGTGCTGCTCGACGCAGCGAAGATCCACCGCGCGCCGAACAAGGTGAAGGCGGGCTACCGCCGCACCTGGTTCGGCCGCGTGATCGCCTTCGTCTCAGGCAACCCGGTCATGCCGATCGTCACCATCGCCCTCGTCCTGAGCCTGGTGGTTGCCAGCTTCGTCGCCTATGGCCGGGGCAACAACGGGGTGGAGTTCTTCGCCGATGTCGAGCCGGAGCGCGCGATTGTCTACGTCCGCGCCCGCGGTAACC
>MNZL01000071.1:3959-6370 GCA_001873585.1 Rhodobacterales bacterium CG2_30_65_12
CGGGGGTGAAAAATACCTTCGCCTTTGCCGGCGAGGGCGGGCTTAACCAGAACACCGGCGGCGCCTCCGGCCCGCGCGATCAGGTCGGCCAGGTGCAGATCGAGATGGCCACATGGGAAGACCGGCCCAGCGTATCGCACCCGGCCAAGCTCCTTGGCCTGATCCCCTATATGCGCAGCACTTCGACAGCACCTATGCCGGCGACGTGGTGGTGGCCACCCTCAAGGAGCGGCTCGCGAACCTGCCCGGGATCGAGGCCGAGGTGCTGGCGATCTCCGGCGGCCCGGCCTCGGCCAAGCCGGTGCAGCTGCGGCTCAAGGGCAATGACCGCGAAGCGCTCGACCGCGCCACCGAGATGGCACACGCACGCCTGGCCGAGATGCCGGGGCTGATCGACGTGGAAGACACCCGCCCGCTGCCGGGCATAGACTGGCAGCTCGACGTCGACGTTGAAGCCGCCGGGCGCTATGGCACCAACGTGGCCACCGTGGGCGGCATGGTGCAGCTCATAACCACCGGGCTTTTGCTCGATACGATGCGGGTGGAAAGTTCCGACGAAGAAATCGAGATCCGTGTGCGCCTGCCCGAGCAGGACCGCGTGCTCTCCACTCTCGACACGCTGAAACTGCGCACCGCCGACGGGCTGGTGCCGCTGTCGAATTTCGTCACCCGCCAGCCGGTGCCGACGCTGGCGCAGATCGACCGGATCGACCAATCGCGCTACTTCGACGTGAAGGCGGGCGTGGCCGAGGGCCTCGTGGTGCTGCGCGAAGCGGGAAACGAGTCCGATCCGGGCCGGGTGATGGCGGTTGCCGAAGCCGAGGCGATCATTGCCGAAGCCGACTCCGGCGCTTACGTCCGCACGCCGGTGACCCCCACCGAGCGGATAGCCGCGGTGTCTGACTGGCTCGCCACCACCCCCCTGCCCACAGGCATTGCCTGGGAATGGGCGGGCGATCAGCTCGACCAGGCCGAAAGCTCCAGCTTTCTCGCCAAGGCGTTCTCCGGCGCGCTGTTCTTGATGTTCATCATCCTGCTGGCCCAGTTCAACTCGTTCTACAACGCGGTGCTGGTGCTGCTCGCGGTGGTGCTGTCCACCGCCGGCGTGCTGGTGGGGATGCTGGTGATGGGCCAGCCGTTTTCGATCATCATGACCGGTACGGGGATCGTCGCACTCGCGGGGATCGTGGTGAACAATAATATCGTGCTGATCGACACCTACCAGGAATACGCCCAAACGATGCCGCGCACCGAGGCGATCGCGCGCACCGCCGAAGATCGCATCCGCCCGGTGCTGCTGACCACGATCACCACCATGGCCGGGCTCGCGCCGATGATGTTTGGCCTGTCGTTCGATTTCATCGCTGGCGGCTACTCGATCGACGCGCCCACCGCGCTGTGGTGGAAGCAGCTTGCAACGGCGGTGGTGTTCGGCCTCGGCATCGCCACGGTGCTCACGCTGGTGTTTACCCCGGCCATGCTGGCGCTTCGGGTCTGGATCACCGCCGGAGCCTACAAATCGGTGACGCTCGTCAAGGCGCTCACGGGCGGTCGGGCGAGCCCGGCGGCGCGCGATATGGCGCTCGCCCGCAGCGCCCGGGCAACGTCGGTCGGCGATCTGGTGTGGGAGTTTGACGATCCCGCCGACCCCGACGAGGGCGAAGACGCGCCAATGAGTGCCGATGTCGAGGCGGTGCTGCGCGAACTTGGCACGGCAAAGCCCGAAACGCGTTTGCAAGCGCCCTCTGACGAGGACCGCGAAGACGGGATCGACGCAGAAGGCAACCCGCTCAGGGCCGCCGAGTAGGCTGGCGCGGGCTGAGCCGGAACGCAAGCGCCCGGACCCGGATCGCAAGCCGCTCCACCGTCTGCCCGGCACCCAGCCGCCGCCAGCGCGGACCCCAGCCGGCGCGCCGGGCAAGGCCCGCAGCGTATTGCGCCGGGTCGCGCTCGGCGTCAGCGATCAGATCGGCGCCGCTGGTGATCTCGTACCCGAAAAACGCAACAAGCCCGGCCCGCCCGGCCAACACCGTGTTGGCCGCGTCCCACTCCTCGGCGGTCAGAAATGCCAGGTGGCGCCGGGTCTGGTCGATGATCCCATGCGTTTTTTCGTTACCCTTGCCGGTGATCGGGCCGCTCGGCGCCTGTTCAAGCCCAAGCGCTCGGTTGAGCACTCCGGGTGCGGCGCAGAACCCTTCGTAGCTGATCCGGGAAATCTCCGGGTGCGCCAGCACCGCCTCGCGCATCAGCCCGGCCCGGCGTTGCCAGCGCCGCGCCGCCGCCTGCACCTTCGCGCGCGTCAGCGGGGGCCCGTCGTAATTGTAAAGCACCGAGGATATGAAGCTGTAGGGCGAGGCGGCGGAGAACACCGCCCGCGTATCGGGCCCGAACGCGGCGAGGATCGCATCTGC
>MNZL01000071.1:6390-9794 GCA_001873585.1 Rhodobacterales bacterium CG2_30_65_12
AACAGCGCCTTGCCAGCCCGCCGCGCGAGCCGTTCCCACTCGGCACGGATGAATGCCCAGTCGAACCGCCGCACGGGGTCGTCCCAGGCCTTGGCCATGTGGCGCAAGACGGCGGGGGCCATCTGCCCCTCGTTGTTGCCATAAGGCGGCAAGTAGCCTCCGGTCTGTTGGGCCAGATACTGGCTCATCACGGTCGTGCCTGAATTATTAAGCGAAAACAGGAAGATGAAGGCCACCTTCCCACCGCGCCCGCCGCGCCCGCTCACGCCGCCTCGCTGTCTTCCTCGGCGGCCTGGCGGGCCCACATCGCGGCGTATTTGCCGCCCCGGCCAAGTAGGTCGTCGTGCGTGCCCTGTTCCGTCACCACGCCGTTTTCCAGCACCACGATCCGGTCGGCGTCGACGATGGTCGACAGCCGGTGGGCAATGGTGATCACCGTGCGGCCCTGGCCCATCGCTTTCAGGCTCACCTGGATATCGCGCTCGGTCTCGGTATCAAGCGCGCTGGTGGCTTCATCGAGCAGCAGGATCGGCGGGTTCTTCAGAACTGTGCGCGCGATCCCCACCCGCTGCTTCTCGCCGCCCGAAAGCTTCAGGCCGCGCTCGCCCACGGTGGTCTCATAGCCATTCGGCAGGCTCATGATAAAATCGTGAATCTGCGCCGCCTGCGCCGCCGCAACAATCTCGTCATAGCTTGCCCCGGCGCGCCCGTAGGCGATGTTGTAGCGGATCGTGTCGTTGAACAGCACGGTATCCTGCGGCACCACGCCGATGGCGGCATGCACACTCTCCTGCGTCACATCGCGCAAGTCTTGCCCGTCGATCGTCACCGCGCCGCCCGACACATCATAAAACCGAAAGAGCAGCCGCCCGATGGTGGATTTACCCGAGCCCGAGGGGCCGACCAGCGCCACAGTCTCGCCCGCCGGCACGTCAACGGTTACGCCCCTCAGGATCGGCCGGGAAGGCTCGTAGCCAAAATCCACCGCCTCGAAGCGCACATGCCCACCGCTCACCGCAAGCACCGGCGCGCCGGGCTTGTCGGTCACCTCTCGCGGCTGTTCCAGCAGGTCGAACATCTCGCCCATGTCAACCAGCGCCTGGCGGATCTCGCGGTAGACGGAGCCAAGAAAGTTGAGTGGCAGGGTGATCTGCACCATGTAGGCGTTGACCATCACGAAATCGCCCACCGTGAGCGCGCCGCTCTGCACGCCGATGGCAGCAAGCACCATCACCGCCACCAGCCCGGCGGTGATGATGAAGCTTTGCCCGGCGTTGAGCAGAGCCAGCGATTGCGACGTCTTGATCGCCAGGCCCTCGTAGTTCGCCATCGAGGCGTCATAACGCTCGGCCTCGCGCTTGTCGGCATTGAAATACTTCACCGTCTCGAAGTTGAGCAGGCTGTCAACAGCCTTCTGGTGCGCCTCGGTATCCTGATCGTTCATCTGTTTGCGGATCTTCACCCGCCACTCGGTGACGGTGAAGGTGAACCAGATGTATAGCCCGATGGTTGCCACCACCACGGCGAGATACCAGACGTCGAACAGCCAGAAGAACAGCGCCGCCACCATGACCAGCTCGAGAAACAGCGGACCGATGTTGAACAAGAGGAACCGCAGGAGGAACTCCACCCCCTTCACGCCGCGCTCCATGATCCGGCTCAGGCCCCCGGTCTTGCGGCTGATGTGGTAGCGCAAGCTGAGCGCGTGGATGTGCTGGAAGGTCTCCAGTGCCAGCGCCCTCAGCGCCCGCTGCGCCACCTTGGCGAAAACAGCGTCGCGCAACTGCTGAAACCCGACCGCGAAAAACCGCGCCATGCCATAGGCCACGGTAAGCCCGATCGCGCCCATCCCCAGCATCCAGGCCGCCGATACGTCGCCCTCACCCGTGAGCTTGTCGACGGCGGCCTTGTAAAACAGCGGCGTGGCCACGGCGACCACCTTGGCGATGAGCAGGAAGGCCATCGCGATAACAACCCGCAGCTTGATCTCGGCTTGCCCTTTTGGCCAGAGATACGGTGCCGTGCGCCGGATCGTGCGCATTCCCTGGCCGCGCTGTGCCCCACTTGCCATCGCCTCGGATACCGTCGTTCGTCCGCCACCGCGCTGTCGCATGCCTGACCCTTTCCTTGATCCGCCTGAGATAAGGCGGGCACCGGCAAAAGGCCAGTCCCCCGACCAGGCTTTCATCTTTCGGGAAATATCCCGGGGGTCCGGGGGCTGGCCCCCGGCTCGTTGATGTCGGTGTGACCTATTGCGCCGCGTCCGGCAGGGTGAACACCTGGCCGGGATAGATCCAGTCAGGATCGCGGATCTGGTCGCGGTTGGCGCCGAAGATCGTCCAGTAGGCGATTCCCTCGCCATAGCGCCCCTCGGCGATGGCCCAGAGCGTGTGGCCCGGCTGCACGGTGATCGCCGCGAGCATCCGCCCGCCAGCCACCGCCTCGGCGGCCTTCTCCCCGGCCGCCGCCAGCACCGCCGGCGCTTCGCGCTTGAACGGTGTCTCAACCCGGCTCGTCACCTCGCCCTCGGCCGACAGGCTGTCGACCCGCAGGGTATAGACGCCGGCATCCACGTCCGGCAGCGGCGCGCGCCAGTCGCCGCCAGGGCCAACCTCGGCGGTGCCGACGGGGGCATTGTCAAGGTAGATGCGCAGGGTCTCGGCGCCCTGCCCCCGGCCCGCCAGCGCCACTTCGCCCGCATCGTCATAAGATATTGCGTCGATCGAAAGCTGCGGGCGCGGGCTGGAATCCTGCAACACCCGAATGCCGTCGGGCCCGGCGAGGAGGATGCGCGGGGCTTCCGGCTCGGGCGCCGGAGCCGGAGCCGGAGTGGCGGGAGCAACGCCCGTGGCCGGCGCGGTGGTCGGAGCCGAGGTCGGCGGTGGCGGCGCGCTGGGGCTGACCGGCGCGGGCGGCGCTTGATTGGCGTCTGTGCCTGGCGTCGTCGCCGGAGCCTCGGGCATGGACGGCAACGGGGCCTCGGCCCCGACATCGGGCACCGTGCTCGCCTCTGGTTGCGGCGCGGGCGCAGGCTCTTTCACCGGCTCAATCTCAGGCCCAGGCTCAGGCCCAAGCTCAGGCTCAGGCCGAACCTCAAGCCCAGGCTCAGGCTCAGGCTCAGTGGGCGCTGTCACCGTCTCCAGCTCTGGCTCCAGCCCCGGTTCAGGCTCTGGCACCGGGACCGGCAAAGGCTCCGGTGCCGTCTCCGCCTCGGCCACGACCTCGGGAAGCGCCACGCCCTCGACGATTACGTTCATTTCCGAGGCAAGGCGGGTGCCGTCGGCCAACACCGCTTCCAGCGTCATCACCCGGTCGGTTTCGAGAGGCGGCAGGGTAAACATGGCCACGAAATCCGCACTGGCATCGGCCTCGGTCCGCGCCACCGCCACCCCCTCGACCAGCAC
>MNZL01000157.1 GCA_001873585.1 Rhodobacterales bacterium CG2_30_65_12
GTTCCTAGCAATAAGTTGCTCGTTTCGCTGAATGTAGGAGTTGGGATATTTGGTTTATTGCAGTCAAAAATGCATACAGCTTGGCTGCGCGAAGTCGGTGGAAAACTCAAAAGTGATTTCCAAAATTCCCCCGGCCTCGTCTACAACACCTTCCCCCTCCCCAACGGCGACCTTGCCGCGCTCGACCCATACGCCCAGGCCGTGCTCGATGCCCGCGTGGCGCATCCCGGCGCGACGCTGGCCGATCTCTATGATCCCGACCTGATGCCGGCAAACCTGCGCCGCGCCCACCAGGCGCTCGACCGGGCGGTCGATAAGATGTATCGCCGCGCGGGCTTTGACAGCGACCGCGCGCGCGTCGAGCATCTGTTTGGCCTTTACGAGCGAATGGTGAAGCCGTTGCTCGCCAAGGGCCCCAAACGCATCCGGCGGCGGGGGGCGGAGTAGGGCCGCCACGCAGCAAAGCCCTTGAAACCGACAGGCAACGGGGGTATCCCCTGCGCCAATCACCGGGGCAGGCGCGCAATGGATTCGAGTTGCGCGCCGGTTTTTTGTTCCCGGGCGCGGGGTGTCCCGTTTGATTCGCAAGACTTCGGGCGCGGCGTGCCCGCCCAGAGACGAGGCTGAAACGAGATGGCGAAACGGTGGTATTCGGTGAGCGTGCTCTCGAACTTCGAGAAAAAGATCGCCGAACAGATCAGAACCTCGGTGGCCGAGAACGGCCTCGAAGACGAGATCGACGAGGTTCTGGTGCCGACCGAAGAGGTGATCGAAGTGCGCCGGGGCAAGAAGGTGACCACCGAGCGCCGCTTCATGCCGGGCTATGTGCTGGTGCATATGGAAATGTCGGACCGGGGCTATCACCTGATCAACTCGATCAACCGCGTTACCGGATTTCTCGGCCCGCAAGGCCGGCCGATGCCGATGCGCGATGCCGAAGTGCAGAGCATGATCGGCCGCGTCGAAGAGGGCATCGAGACGCCGCGCACCCTGATCGCCTTCGAGATCGGCGAAACCGTGTCGGTGAGCGATGGCCCGTTCGAGGGCTTCGATGGCCAGGTCGAGGACGTGGACGAAGGCAACCAGCGGCTCAAGGTGTCGGTGTCGATCTTTGGCCGGTCAACCCCGGTCGAGCTGGAATTTACTCAAGTCTCCAAACGGAGCTGAGTGCATGCCGGGCTTGAGCCCGGTGCAAAAGTGGGAGGCGAGGGCGCGCGCGCCCGAACCCAACCACGTCAACCACAGGCGGGCATCGCGTTGCCCCGCCGTTGAAGAAGGAAAAACCGGATGGCCAAGAAGGTCGCTGGCAAGATGAAGCTGCAGATCCCTGCAGGCAAAGCCACCCCGTCGCCCCCCGTCGGCCCCGCTCTCGGCCAACGTGGCATCAACATCATGGAATTCTGCAAGGCGTTCAACGCCAAGACGCAGGAGCTGGAAGAGGGCGCGCCCTGCCCGACCGAGATCGTGTATTACGCCGACAAATCGTTCACGATGAACATCAAGACCTCGCCGGCGTCGTATTTTCTCAAGAAGGCCGCGGGCCTCAAGCCGGTGGGCAAACGCAACCGCCCGAAAGGCGCGGTGACCCCGGGCAAGGAAGTGGTTGGCACCGTAACCACCAAGCAGGTGCGCGAGATCGCCGAAGCGAAGATGAAAGACCTGAACGCCATCGACGTTGAGGGCGCAATGCTGATCATCCTGGGCTCCGCCCGGTCGATGGGTATCGAGGTGAAAGGGTAATCTGATGGCAAAAGTTGGAAAACGCACCCGCGCCGCCCGCGCCGCCTTCGTCGGCAAGGATAACGTGACCGTCGAGGAAGCCGTTGCGCTCGTGAAGGGCAACGCCAACGCGAAGTTTGACGAAACCCTCGAAATCGCGCTGAACCTTGGCGTTGATCCGCGCCACGCCGACCAGATGGTGCGCGGCGTTGTCTCCCTGCCCAACGGCACCGGCAAGACCGTGCGCGTCGCCGTCTTTGCCCGTGGCCCGAAGGCCGACGAGGCGACAGCCGCCGGGGCCGACATTGTTGGCGCCGAAGACCTGATGGAAACCATCCAGGGCGGCAAGATCGAGTTCGATCGCTGCATCGCCACCCCGGACATGATGCCCGTGGTTGGCCGGCTCGGCAAAATCCTCGGGCCGCGCAACCTGATGCCGAACCCGAAGGTTGGCACCGTGACGATGGACGTGGCGCAAGCCGTGGCCAACGCCAAGGGTGGCGAGGTTCAGTTCAAGGTCGAAAAAGCCGGCGTGGTTCATGCCGGGATCGGCAAGGTATCGTTCGACGAGGGCAAACTCGCCGAGAACGTCCGCGCCTTTGTCGACGCGGTGCAGAAAGCCAAGCCCGCCGGGGCGAAAGGCTCCTACATGCAGAAGGTGTCGATCAGCTCCACGATGGGCCCGGGCGTATCGGTCAGCATCGACAGCGCCACCGGCAACTGAGCCGGGTTGGCCTGAGAAAAGCGAAAGGCGCCCCAGAGGGCGCCTTTTTTCGTCCGGCGGAGCGGATCGGGCGGGGCGTAAGTTTCCCCTTCACATTCCCTGACAAACCCACTAGACACCGCTCGGTCTGGCCTGCCCGAGCATTCGAGCGGGCCAGATGATTCGTCCGAGACGGTGGGTGGCGCATGCCATAAGTCCTGCCTGAGACGGGAAAGACGAGATTTCTTCGGGCAGCCAGGCTTCCCGGGGCGACTTGGACGGACCCGTACGGACCCGACATCGGGGTTCGCACCCCGGTGAAATATGAGCCGGGAGGGTCATCCCTCCCATACTTGGAGTAAAACTGTGGATAGAGCCCAGAAAGAGAAAGTGGTCGAGGAACTCGGCCAGATCTTCGAAAGCTCTGGCGTCGTCGTGGTTGCCCACTACGAAGGCCTCACGGTTGCTGAGATGCAGGACCTGCGCGGCCGGATGCGTGAAGCTGGCGGTGCGGTGCGGGTTGCCAAGAACAAGCTCGCCAAGATCGCCCTTGACGGCAAGCCGGCGGCCTCGATCGCCGAATACCTGACGGGCATGACCGTTCTCGCCTATTCCGAAGACCCAGTGTCTGCGGCCAGGGTCATGGACAAGTACGCCAAGGATAACGACAAGCTCGTGATCCTCGGTGGTGCCATGGGCGAGAATGCTCTGGATCCGGCCGGTGTGAAAGTCGTCGCCTCGATGCCGTCGCGTGATGAGCTCATCGCTCAGATCGTGTCGCAGATCGGTGCGCCCGCTGCCAACATCGCCGGTGCCATTGGCGCCCCTGCCTCCAACATCGCATCCATCCTTTCCACCATCGAGGAAAAGGCTGCGTGAGCAACCGAGAGACCGACGTAGCCGACTGCACGAATACGTTGGAACACATCTTAAAGAACGGAAAACAGTATCATGGCTGATCTGAAGAAACTTGCTGAAGAGATCGTGGGTCTGACCCTTCTCGAAGCCCAGGAACTGAAAACCATCCTCAAGGACGAATACGGCATCGAGCCCGCCGCCGGCGGCGCCGTGATGATGGCCGGCCCGGCTGAAGCCGGCTCGGCCGCCGAGGAAAAGACCGAGTTTGACGTTGTGCTGAAAAGCGCCGGCGCCAACAAGATCGCGGTCATCAAGGAAGTGCGCGGCCTGACCGGCCTCGGCCTGAAAGAAGCCAAAGACCTCGTTGAGGCCGGCGGCAAGATCAAGGAAGGCGTGTCGAAGGCGGAAGCCGAAGACGTGCAGAAGAAGCTCCAGGAAGCTGGCGCCGAAGTCGAGCTGGCCTGAGGCCTGCACGGGGCGCGTTTGAGCTCCGAAAATGCTGGCTGGGCCCGGAGCAATCCGGGTCCAGCCAAACCCGTCTTGGCAAGGGCTTCGCGCAAGCCTTTCCCAAGGCGCGGTTTGAGGATCGGGTGGGGGCCTGTGGGAGGGCCTCCTGGTATTGATCTCAACCCCCTGTTTCTAACGGTGCGTGTGCCGCGGCCCGGCGGCGACGCGCATCAGTGAGAAAAAACTGAAGGTGCATACCTCATGCCGACATCCTACCTTGGCCAGAAACGGCTTCGTAAAAACTATGGCAAGATCCGCGAAGTGCTGGAAATGCCAAACCTCATCGAGGTGCAGAAAAGCTCTTACGATCTGTTCCTGAGGTCCGGCGACGCCCCTGATCCGCTCGACGGTGAAGGCATCAAGGGGGTGTTTCAGTCGGTTTTCCCGATCAAGGATTTCAACGAGACCGCCGTGCTCGAGTTCGTCAAATACGAGCTCGAAGCGCCGAAATACGATGTCGAGGAGTGCATGCAGCGCGACATGACCTATGCCGCGCCGCTCAAGGTGACGCTGCGTCTGATCGTGTTTGATGTGGATGAAGACACCGGTGCCAAGAGCGTGAAAGACATCAAGGAGCAGGACGTGTTCATGGGCGACATGCCGCTTATGACTCACAACGGCACCTTTGTCGTCAACGGCACCGAGCGCGTGATCGTTTCCCAGATGCACCGCTCCCCGGGGGTGTTTTTCGACCATGACAAAGGCAAGACGCACAGCTCGGGCAAGCTCCTGTTTGCCTGCCGGATCATCCCCTACCGCGGCTCCTGGCTCGATTTCGAGTTTGACGCGAAAGATATCGTCTTTGCCCGGATCGACCGCCGCCGCAAACTGCCAGTGACCACCCTGCTCTATGCCCTCGGGCTGGATCAGGAAGGCATCATGAATGCCTATTACGACACGGTTGATTACAAGCTGAAGACGGTAAAAGGTGCGAATGCCGGCTGGGTTACCAAGTTCTTCCCCGAGCGCATTCGCGGCACCCGTCCGACGATCGACATCGTTGACGCCAAAACCGGCGAAGTGCTGTTTGAGGCCGGCAAGAAGATCACCCCGCGCGCGGTCAAGAAGCTGATCGACGACGGCAAGGTGACCAATCTTCTGGTGCCATTCGATAATATCGTCGGCCGTTATGTCGCCAGGGATATCATCAACGAGGAAACCGGCGCGATCTACGTCGAGGCCGGCGATGAGCTGATCTGGGAAACCGACAAGGATGGCAACGTGACAGGCGGCAGCCTGAAAGAGCTGCTCGATGCCGGGATCACCGATATTCCGGTGCTCGACATCGACAACGTCAACGTTGGCCCCTACATCCGCAACACGATGGCGGTGGACAAGAACGTCGGGCGCGAAGGCGCGCTGATGGATATCTACCGGGTGATGCGCCCGGGTGAGCCGCCCACCGTCGACGCCGCTTCTGCGCTGTTCAACAGCATGTTTTTCGACAGCGAGCGCTATGATCTCTCCGCCGTGGGCCGGGTCAAGATGAACATGCGCCTCGACCTCGACGCCGAAGACACCCAGCGCACGTTGCGCAACGAAGATATCATTGCCTGCATCAAGGGTCTGGTCGAGCTGCGCGACGGCAAGGGCGATATCGACGATATCGACCACCTTGGCAACCGTCGGGTGCGTTCGGTGGGCGAGCTGATGGAAAATCAGTATCGCGTTGGCCTGCTGCGCATGGAACGCGCGATCAAGGAGCGGATGAGCTCGGTCGAGATCGACACGGTGATGCCGCAGGACCTGATCAACGCCAAACCGGCGGCGGCGGCGGTGCGCGAGTTCTTCGGCTCGTCGCAGCTTTCGCAGTTCATGGACCAGACCAATCCACTTTCGGAAGTCACCCACAAGCGCCGCCTCTCGGCGCTTGGGCCGGGCGGCCTCACCCGCGAGCGCGCCGGCTTCGAGGTGCGTGACGTGCACCCGACGCACTATGGCCGGATGTGCCCGATCGAAACGCCGGAAGGGCCCAACATCGGACTGATCAACTCGCTCGCCACCTTCGCGCGGGTCAACAAGTATGGCTTCATCGAAACCCCCTACCGCAAGGTGGTTGACGGGCAGGTGACCGACGACGTGCAATACATGTCGGCCACCGAAGAGATGCGCCACACCGTGGCCCAGGCCAACGCGCATATCGACGAAAGCGGTCGGCTTGAGAATGATCTGGTCAACACCCGGCAGTCGGGTGAATACACGATGGCGCCGCGCGAAGCCGTTGACCTGATCGACGTCTCGCCCAAGCAGCTTGTTTCGGTTGCCGCAGCCCTGATTCCGTTTCTTGAGAACAACGACGCAAACCGGGCGCTGATGGGCTCGAACATGATGCGTCAGGCGGTTCCGCTGCTGCGCCAGGAAGCGCCGCTGGTGGGCACCGGCATGGAAGGCAAGGTGGCAATCGACTCGGGTGCGGCGATCCAGGCCCGGCGCGCCGGCGTGATCGACCAGGTCGATGCCACCCGGATCGTGGTGCGCGCCACCGCCGACCTCGAGCCGGGCGACCCGGGGGTGGATATCTACCGCCTGCGCAAGTTCCAGCGCTCGAACCAGAACACCTGCATCAACCAGCGCCCGCTGGTGAAGGTGGGCGATACCGTGGGCAAGGGCGAGGTGATCGCCGATGGCCCCTCGACCGACATTGGCGAGCTCGCGCTGGGCAAGAACGTGATCGTCGCCTTCATGCCGTGGAACGGTTACAACTATGAAGACTCGATCCTGATCTCCGAGCGCATTTCGCGCGATGACGTCTATACTTCGATCCATATCGAGGAATTCGAGGTCGCTGCGCGCGATACCAAGCTCGGGCCGGAAGAGATCACCCGTGATATCCCGAACGTCGGTGAGGAGGCGCTGCGCAACCTCGACGAGGCGGGCATCGTCTACATCGGTGCCGATGTTGAACCGGGCGATATTCTCGTCGGCAAGATCACCCCGAAGGGTGAAAGCCCGATGACGCCGGAAGAAAAGCTCCTGCGCGCGATCTTTGGCGAGAAGGCGAGCGACGTGCGCGATACTTCGCTGCGCGTGAAGCCGGGCGATTTCGGCACCATTGTCGAGGTTCGGGTGTTCAACCGCCATGGTGTCGAAAAAGACGAGCGCGCGTTGCAGATCGAGCGTGAAGAGGTCGAAAGCCTGGCGCGCGACCGCGACGACGAACTTGCCATCCTCGAACGCAACATCTTCGCGCGCCTGCGCTCGATGATCGAGGGCAAGACGGCGGTGAAGGGGCCCAAGGGCGTAAAGTCCGGCACCTTGATTGATGCCCCCCTGCTCGACGATCAGCTCTCGCGCGGCCAGTGGTGGCAGCTCGCCCTCGAAAACGAGGCCGACGCCGCCCAGGTCGAGGCGCTGCATGCGCAATACGAGGCGCAGAAGCGGGCGCTGGATCACCGGTTCGAAGATAAGGTTGAAAAGGTGCGCCGGGGCGACGATTTGCCGCCGGGGGTGATGAAGATGGTCAAGGTCTTCGTCGCGGTGAAGCGCAAGCTGCAGCCGGGCGACAAGATGGCCGGCCGCCATGGCAACAAGGGCGTGGTTTCAAAGGTCGTGCCGATGGAAGACATGCCCTTCCTTGCCGACGGCACCCCGGTTGATTTCTGCCTCAACCCGCTCGGCGTGCCGAGCCGGATGAACGTGGGCCAGATCCTTGAAACCCACATGGGCTGGGCCGCCCGCGGCCTCGGGCTCCGGATCGACGATGCGCTGAGCGATTACCGCCGCACCGGCGATCTCACCCCGGTGCGCGAGGCGATGCACCACGCCTACGGCGACGATGTTTATGAAGAGGGCATCGCCGGCATGGACGAGCCGCGGCTGGTGGAAGCAGCTGCAAACGTCACCCGAGGCGTGCCGATCGCCACCCCGGTGTTCGACGGTGCCAAGGAGGCGGATGTGAACGATTCGCTGCGCCGTGCAGGCTTCGATACCTCTGGCCAGTCGGTGCTGTTCGATGGCCGTTCCGGCGAGCAGTTTGCCCGGCCGGTGACCGTTGGCATGAAGTATCTGCTGAAGCTGCACCACCTTGTCGACGACAAGATCCACGCGCGTTCGACTGGCCCCTACAGCCTGGTCACCCAGCAGCCGCTGGGCGGCAAGGCGCAGTTCGGTGGTCAGCGCTTCGGCGAGATGGAGGTGTGGGCGCTGGAAGCCTACGGCGCGGCCTACACGCTGCAGGAAATGCTCACCGTCAAATCGGACGACGTGGCGGGCCGCACCAAGGTCTACGAGTCGATCGTCAAGGGTGAGGACAACTTCGAGGCCGGTGTGCCGGAGAGCTTCAACGTGCTCGTCAAGGAAGTGCGCGGTCTCGGCCTCAACATGGAACTCCTGGATGCGGAGGACGAGGAGTGAGGGCGTAGCGCCCTTGCTTCCCACCCCATCCGCACAAATTTGAGGAACTCAAAATGAACCAGGAACTGACCTCCAACCCGTTCAACCCGCTCGCGTCGCCCAAGGTCTTCGACGAGATCAAGGTATCGCTGGCCAGCCCGGAACGGATCCTCTCGTGGTCCTACGGTGAGATCAAGAAGCCGGAAACGATCAACTACCGAACCTTCAAACCCGAGCGCGACGGCCTGTTCTGCGCCCGCATCTTCGGGCCGATCAAGGACTACGAGTGCCTTTGCGGCAAATACAAACGGATGAAATATCGCGGCGTTGTCTGCGAAAAATGCGGCGTCGAAGTGACGCTGCAAAAGGTGCGCCGCGAGCGGATGGGCCACATCGAGCTCGCCGCCCCCGTTGCTCACATCTGGTTTCTCAAGTCGCTGCCCAGCCGCATCGGCCTGATGCTCGACATGACCCTGCGCGATCTTGAGCGGATTCTCTACTTCGAGAACTACGTGGTGATCGAGCCGGGCCTGACCGATCTGCACTACGGCCAGCTGATGACGGAGGAAGAATTCCTCGATGCCCAGGACCTCTACGGCATGGACGCCTTCACCGCCAACATCGGCGCGGAAGCGATTCGCGAGATGCTGGCGCAGATCGACCTCGAAGCCGAGGCCGAACAGTTGCGTGCCGATCTTGCCGTGGCCACCGGCGAGCTGAAGCCGAAGAAGATCATCAAGCGACTCAAGATCGTCGAGAGCTTCCTCGAGTCGGGTAACCGCCCGGAATGGATGATCATGACGGTGATCCCGGTGATCCCGCCAGAGCTGCGCCCGCTGGTGCCGCTCGATGGTGGCCGTTTCGCCACCTCTGACCTCAATGATCTCTACCGCCGGGTGATCAACCGCAACAACCGCCTCAAGCGCCTGATCGAGCTGCGCGCGCCCGATATCATCGTGCGCAACGAAAAGCGGATGCTGCAGGAATCGGTTGACGCGCTGTTCGACAACGGCCGCCGTGGCCGGGTGATCACTGGCGCCAACAAGCGCCCGCTGAAATCGCTCTCCGACATGCTCAAGGGCAAGCAGGGCCGGTTCCGCCAGAACCTTCTCGGCAAGCGGGTCGATTTCTCGGGCCGTTCGGTGATCGTGACCGGCCCCGAGCTCAAGCTGCATCAGTGCGGCTTGCCCAAGAAGATGGCGCTCGAACTGTTCAAGCCGTTCATCTATTCGCGGCTCGAGGCCAAGGGCCTCAGCTCTACGGTGAAGCAGGCCAAGAAGCTGGTGGAGAAAGAGCGCCCCGAGGTGTGGGACATCCTCGACGAGGTGATCCGCGAACATCCGGTCATGCTCAACCGTGCCCCGACCCTGCACCGCCTCGGCATTCAGGCCTTCGAGCCGATCCTGATCGAGGGCAAGGCGATCCAGCTTCACCCGCTGGTGTGCGCGGCCTTCAACGCCGACTTCGACGGCGACCAGATGGCCGTTCACGTGCCGCTTTCGCTGGAAGCCCAGCTTGAAGCGCGAGTGCTGATGATGTCGACCAACAACGTGCTGTCGCCGGCCAACGGCGCGCCGATCATCGTGCCGTCGCAGGATATGATCCTCGGGCTGTACTACATCACGATGGAGCGCAAGGGCATGAAGGGCGAGGGCATGGTGTTCTCGTCGATCGAAGAGATCGAGCACGCGCTGAACGCCGGCGTCGTGCACCTGCACACCAAGATTCAGGCCCGGGTCAAGCAGGTCGACGACGAAGGCAACGAGATCATGAAGCGCTATGAGACCACGCCCGGCCGGGTGCGGCTCGGCGCGCTTCTGCCGTTCAATGCCAAGGCGCCGTTCGATCTTGTAAACCGGCTCCTGCGCAAGAAGGAAGTGCAGCAGGTCATCGATACCGTCTACCGCTACTGCGGCCAGAAGGAGAGCGTGATCTTCTGTGACCAGATCATGTCGCTCGGCTTCAAGGAAGCCTTCAAGGCGGGTATTTCCTTCGGCAAGGATGATATGGTGATCCCCGCAAGCAAATGGGAGATCGTTGGTGGCGTTCGTGACCAGGTGAAGGAGTACGAACAGCAGTACATGGACGGCCTGATCACCCTTGGCGAGAAATACAACAAGGTGGTCGACGCCTGGTCGAAGTGTTCTGATCGCGTCGCCGATGCGATGATGGACGATATCTCGGCGGTGCGGTATGACGATGCCGGTGCCGAGATGGAACCCAACTCGGTCTACATGATGAGCCATTCGGGCGCGCGGGGGTCTCCGGCGCAGATGAAGCAACTCGGCGGTATGCGCGGCCTGATGGCCAAGCCTTCGGGCGAGATCATCGAAACCCCGATCATCTCGAACTTCAAGGAAGGCCTGACCGTGCTCGAGTATTTCAACTCGACCCACGGCGCGCGCAAGGGCCTGGCCGATACGGCACTGAAAACGGCGAACTCGGGCTATCTTACCCGCCGTCTCGTCGACGTGGCGCAGGATTGCATCGTGCGCCAGCATGATTGCGGCACCGAGAAAGCGATCACTGCGGAAGCGGCGACGAGCGACGGTGAAGTGGTTGCTTCGCTCAGCGAGCGTATCCTGGGCCGTGTCGCGGCCGAGGACGTGGTGCACCCGGCGACCGGCGAAGTGCTGGTGGCCAAGAACGAGCTGATCGACGAGCGCAAGGCCGATATTGTCGAGGAGGCTGGCGTGATCTCATTCCGGATGCGCAGCCCGCTCACCTGTGAGGCCGAGGAAGGTGTTTGCGCCATGTGCTACGGGCGTGACCTTGCGCGCGGCACGATGGTGAACCAGGGCGAGGCGGTGGGGATCATCGCCGCCCAGTCGATCGGCGAGCCGGGCACCCAGCTGACGATGCGCACGTTCCACATCGGCGGCATCGCGCAAGGGGGGCAGCAATCGTTTCAGGAAGCCAACCAGGAAGGCACGATCGAGTTCCGCAACGCCAGCTTGCTGGAAAACACCAGTGGCGAACAGATCGTCATGGGCCGCAACATGCAGCTGGCGATTGTTGACGAGAACGGCGTGGAGCGCGCGAGCTTCAAGCCGGGCTATGGTGCGAAGGTCTTCCCCAAGGAAGGCGCCAAGGTTGGCCGAGGCGACAAGCTCTATGAGTGGGACCCCTACACCTTGCCGATCATCGCGGAAGCCGACGGCGCGGCCAAATTCGTCGATCTGGTCTCGGGCATCTCGGTACGAGAAGACACCGACGAGGCGACCGGCATGACGCAGAAGATCGTGTCTGATTGGCGCTCGGCGCCGAAAGGGTCGGAGCTCAAGCCCGAGGTCATCATTATGGGCGACGACGGCGAGCCGGTGCGTAACAATGCAGGCAACCCGATCACCTACACGATGTCGGTCGATGCGATCCTCTCGGTCGAGGATGGGGCCAAGGTCCACGCCGGCGACGTGGTGGCGCGGATCCCGCGCGAAGGCGCGAAGACGAAGGACATCACCGGCGGTCTGCCGCGAGTGGCCGAACTGTTCGAGGCGCGCCGTCCGAAGGATCACGCCATCATCGCCGAGATCGACGGCTATGTGCGCTTCGGAAAGGACTACAAGAACAAGCGCCGTATCTCCATCGAACCCGCAGATGAAGCTCTGGAGCAGGTCGAATACATGGTGCCCAAGGGCAAGCACATCCCGGTCGCCGAGGGCGATTTCGTCCAGAAGGGCGATTATATCATGGATGGCAACCCGGCGCCGCATGACATCCTGCAGATCATGGGTGTCGAGGCGCTCGCCGATTACATGATCGACGAGGTGCAAGACGTCTACCGGCTGCAGGGTGTGAAGATCAACGACAAGCACATCGAGGTGATCGTTCGCCAGATGCTGCAGAAGTGGGAGATCTCGGAATCGGGCGAGACGACACTGCTCAAGGGCGAGCACGTCGACAAGGCCGAGTTCGATGCCGCCAACGAGAAGGCGGTGGCCAAGGGCGGACGTCCGGCCGAAGGCGCGCCAATCCTGCTCGGGATCACCAAGGCGAGCCTGCAGACCCGCTCGTTCATCTCCGCCGCGTCGTTCCAGGAAACCACCCGTGTGCTCACCGAGGCGAGCGTTCAGGGCAAACGCGACAAGCTGGTGGGGCTCAAGGAAAACGTCATTGTCGGCCGACTGATCCCGGCAGGCACCGGCGGGGCCACCATGAACGTGCGCCACATCGCTCAGGAACGCGACCGCAAGGTGATTGAGCAAGCCCGCGCCGAGGCTGAGGCGGCGGCCGCGCTGGCGGCCCCGACTGCCGCAACGGATATGTCAGCCGACGACATCTTCGGCGGCCCTGGCGACGACGATCTCGGCCTCGTGGAAACCCCGGAGTCGGGTGGCGACGAGCAGCCCTGATCCGGCTTCATGCCGATGCAAGACCAGGCCCCGCCGCGCAACCGGCGGGGCTTTTTCTATCTGGTCAAACTATTCACTTTCCGGCGCCCGTGCGCTCTGCGATAGTCGCGGCGTAACACCGCCGCGGGCGACGCGGCCGGGGCCAGTGTGCCCGGCCTTCGCCAGCCCCCCGCGTGGCACGAAAGGGCAAGACGTTGACATCGCGGGCAGGCGTTTCCGACAATCTGCGCGGGGCGGGGCTGATGGCGGTCTCGATGGCGGCCTTCACCTTCAACGATACCGCGATAAAATCACTCGAAGGCAGCCTGCCGCTGGCGCAGACGATCCTGCTGCGCGGCATTGCCAGCTCTGTGCTGATGGCGCTCGTGGCCGCGCGTTTGGGCGCGTTGCATTTTTCGTTGCCGCACCGCGACTGGGGCCGGATCGCGCTCAGGAGCATCGCCGATCTCGGCGCGACCTTCCTGTTTCTCGGCGCGCTGTTTCAAATGCCGCTTGCCAACCTCACGGCGATCCTGCAAGCGCTGCCGCTCACCGTGGCCCTTGGCGCGGCGCTGGTCTACCGCGAGCCGCTCGGCTGGCGCCGGCTGGTGGCGATCGGCATCGGCTTTGGCGGTGTGCTGCTGATCGTGCGCCCCGGGGCCGAAGGCTTCAACACCTACGCGCTTTGGGGGGTCGGCGCGGTGTTTTTCGTCACCGTGCGCGATCTCGCCGCCCGCCGCCTCACCCCCGGCACGCCGTCGATCACCGTGGCTTTGGTGGGCTCGGTGTTGATCACGGTCGCTGCTGGCGCGGTGACGTGGAGCGAGGGCTGGCAACCGGTGGACGCGGCACAGGCCGGGCGGATCGGGCTGGCCTCGGTCTTCATTCTGGTCGGCTATCTCGCCTCCGTCGCGGTGATGCGGGTGGGCGAGATTGGCTTCGTCGCGCCATACCGTTACACCGGACTGATCTGGGCGCTGGTTCTCGGCTGGCTGGTGTTTGGCGACTGGCCCGATCGGCTCACGCTCGTGGGCGCCACCATTGTCGTCGCCACCGGGCTGTTTACCCTTTACCGCGAGCAAGTGCTGGCCCGGCGTGCTGCTGCCAGCGCCAACGTGGCACGGGTGGCCGGTTTGTAAGCGTCAATGCCGGGGCAGGGCGCTGGCCCTTTCGATGTGCGCCTGCCAGCGCGGATCGGCCTTCGGATCGTCGCCGCGCTTTTTGCACATCGCCGCCACGTAATCGGCGCAGCACAAATGGTGCAGGCGCATCACGCCCGGGATCGCGGCGAGCTGCGCATGGGCGGCATCGAACGCGGCCTCGCAGGCCAGCGCGCTGATGTTTTCCTCTTCGTTGCGGTCGAAGCGCTGAAAGAAATCGTCGGTGTAGCGATCCATCAGCGTTGCGGCGCTGGGCCGGCCGCGTTTGAAGGCGAATTGCTCACGGCTCTGCACCGCGTAGTGATTCACCTGCGCCAGGGTGTTTGACATCCGCTCGTGGCAGGTGCTGTTTTGCGGCCTCCGGGTCGGGTGATAGGGCTCGTAGGGGGTGCCATCGGCAAGCAGGAACACCCGGTCGCCCGCGCCCCAGGTTTCGCCCTGCCAATCGCAGGGGCCATGGGCGCGCAGCTTGGCAAATCCGGCAGGCTCCTTGAAAAAGGTCTTGAAACAAGAGTTTTGTTGCGCCGTCACCGTGCCCGCCCGGGTGAAGCGACGGTGGATGAAGGCGTCATGCCAGGCCGCTTTGCCGGCCGAGCCAAAGATGCGCCAGTTGATCGCCATCCCGATACCCTTGCCCGCGACGGCATCGGCCAGCGCCGCCGCCGAATTGTCGCCGGTGTGGATGACGAGGAATTCGTCTGTATCGGCCACGAACACCCAGCTCGCCTCGCGCACCAGCCGGTGCCCGGTTGCAACGATATGGTTTTGCGGCTGCGGCGGCAGCGCCGGGTCGGGCGTGTTTTTCTTCTGCACCAAAACGCCCGCGCGTTCGAGCAGGCGCAAAAGCTGGGGCGAATGATCGGTGCAGTCATTATGCACGACAAGCACGTTCTCAAACCCCAGCATCCGATACCACGCCACCCATTCGAGTAAGAACGGCCCCTCGTTGCGAACCGAGGTGACGACGGTGCTCGCGGAAAGTTTGCGCATGGGTTCCGGCTATGCCTCCCTGGTGCCGCATTCGCGCCGACGTTTGCAAACCACCGGCGAGACACGCCCTTCATAGCGCGCCGAACCTTGCGACCCAAGCGCTGTTGACAACCCCCCCGACTCTCCATATACGCCGCTCCATCCGGGCTCGCGGGAAAAATCCGCGCGCTTGTATCAGAGTTGAAGTGGACACGATCCGGGCGACAGCCCCGATCCTCTGGAACCCCACCGCGTCGCCCCAAGGAAAGGGGCGGGTGCGGCGGATTGCGTTTTGCGGACGCGTGAAGCGCGAAGCAGATTAACCGGGGCGCGCGCCCCATGAACATAGTGTTGCAACACGGGGACGAGACCCAATGCCAACGATCCAGCAGCTGATCCGCAAGCCGCGGCAGCCCAAAGTAAAACGCTCCAAGTCAATGCACCTGGAGTCCTGCCCGCAGAAGCGCGGCGTTTGCACCCGCGTCTACACCACGACGCCGAAAAAGCCGAACTCGGCCATGCGCAAGGTTGCCAAGGTGCGCCTGTCGAACGGCTTCGAGGTGATCAGCTACATCCCCGGTGAAAGCCACAACCTGCAGGAGCACTCGGTGGTGCTTATCCGCGGCGGCCGTGTGAAAGACCTTCCCGGCGTGCGTTACCACATCCTGCGCGGCGTGCTCGATACCCAGGGCGTCAAAGACCGTCGCCAGCGTCGTTCGAAATACGGCGCCAAGCGTCCGAAATAAGGAGAGACTGGAATGTCCCGTCGTCACGCCGCCGAGAAGCGCGAAGTTCTGCCCGACGCCAAGTATGGCGATCGGATTCTGACCAAGTTCATGAACAACCTGATGATCGACGGCAAGAAGTCGGTCGCGGAAATGATCGTCTACAACGCGCTCACCCGCGTCGAAGACAAGGCCAAGCGCGCGCCGGTGGAGGTTTTCCATGAAGCGCTCGACAACATCAAACCCTCGGTCGAGGTTCGCTCGCGCCGTGTGGGTGGCGCCACCTACCAGGTGCCGGTCGAGGTGCGCCCCGAGCGCCGCGAGGCGCTGGCGATCCGCTGGCTGATCAACGCCTGCCGGGCCCGCAATGAGAACACGATGGAAGAACGCCTCGCCGGCGAACTGCTCGATGCCGTAAACGGCCGTGGCAGCGCCGTGAAGAAGCGTGAAGACACTCACAAGATGGCCGACGCGAACAAAGCGTTCAGCCATTACCGCTGGTAAGAGGCCCTTTCCATGGCACGCGAATACCCCCTCGATCGCTACCGGAACTTCGGGATCATGGCGCATATCGACGCCGGCAAGACCACGACGACCGAGCGCATCCTGTACTACACCGGCAAGTCGCACAAGATCGGCGAAGTCCATGACGGCGCCGCGACGATGGACTGGATGGAGCAGGAGCAAGAGCGCGGCATCACCATCACGTCGGCCGCGACCACGACGTTCTGGGAGCGCACCGAGACCGGCACCGAGCCGCAGACGCCCAAGCACCGCTTCAACATCATCGACACCCCCGGCCACGTCGACTTCACCATCGAGGTGGAACGCTCGCTGGCGGTGCTCGACGGGGCCGTGGCGCTGCTTGACGCCAACGCAGGCGTCGAGCCGCAGACCGAAACGGTGTGGCGTCAGGCCGACCGCTACAAGGTGCCGCGGATGGTGTTCGTCAACAAGATGGACAAGATCGGCGCTGACTATTTCAACTGCGTGAAGATGATCAAGGATCGCACCGGCGCGACCCCGGTTCCGGTAAACTTTCCGATCGGGGCCGAAGACCAGCTCGAAGGCATCGTTGATCTGATCACCATGGAAGAATGGGTCTGGCAGGGCGAAGATCTGGGTGCTTCCTGGGTGCGCCAGCCGATCCGCGACAGCCTGAAAGCCACTGCAGACGAGTGGCATGCGCATATGATCGAGAATGCCGTCGAACAGGACGACGAGGCGATGATGGCTTACCTCGATGGCGAGGAGCCCGACGTCGAAACCCTGCGCAAGCTGATCCGCAAGGGCACACTGAGCCTGTCGTTCGTTCCGGTTCTGGGTGGCTCGGCGTTCAAGAACAAGGGCGTGCAACCGCTGCTCAACGCGGTGATCGACTTTTTGCCGGGCCCGCTCGATGTGCCGCCCTACATGGGCTTCCTTCCCGGCGACGAAACCGAAGAGCGCAACATTGCCCGGTCTGCCGACGATTCGCAGCCGTTTGCCGGGCTCGCGTTCAAGATCATGAACGACCCGTTCGTCGGCACGCTCACCTTCACCCGGATCTACTCCGGCGTGCTCAAAAAGGGCGACGGCATCATCAACGCGACCAAGGGCAAGCGCGAGCGCATTGGCCGGATGATGATGATGCACTCGAACGACCGCTCGGAAATCGAGGAAGCCTTCGCCGGCGACATCATCGCGCTGGCTGGTCTCAAGGATACCACCACCGGCGATACGCTCTGCGATGCGCAAAAGCAGGTGGTGCTCGAAACCATGACCTTCCCCGATCCGGTGATCGAGATCGCGATCGAACCCAAGACCAAGGCCGACCAGGAGAAGATGGCGCATGCGCTTCAGCGCCTGTCGGCCGAAGACCCGTCGTTCCGCGTCGAGACCGATATCGAATCGGGCCAGACGATCATGCGGGGCATGGGTGAACTTCACCTCGATATCCTCGTCGACCGGATGAAGCGCGAATTCAAGGTCGAGGCCAACATCGGCGCGCCGCAGGTGGCCTACCGCGAAACCATCGGTCAAAAGATCGAGCACACCTACACCCACAAGAAGCAGTCGGGTGGATCGGGCCAATATGCCGAGGTCAAGCTTGAGATTTCCCCGACCGAACCGGGCGAAGGCTATTCGTTCGAAAGCCGCATCGTCGGCGGCGCGGTGCCGAAGGAATACATCCCCGGCGTCGAGAAGGGCATCAAGTCGGTGATGGACAGCGGCCCGCTGGCCGGCTTCCCGGTGATCGACTTCAAAGTCGCGCTGGTTGACGGCAAGTTCCATGACGTCGACTCGTCGGTGCTGGCGTTCGAGATCGCCGCGCGGATGGGCATGCGTGAAGGCCTCAAAAGGGCCGGCGCCAAGCTGCTTGAACCGATGATGAAGGTCGAAGTGATCACGCCGGAAGAATACACCGGCAACGTGATCGGCGATCTCACCTCGCGGCGCGGTCAGGTGTCGGGCCAGGAGGCGCGCGGCAATGCGGTGGCAATCAACGCATTCGTGCCGCTGGCCAACATGTTCGGCTACATCAACACGCTGCGCTCGATGTCGAGCGGCAGGGCCCAGTTCACGATGCAGTTCGACCACTACGAGCCGGTGCCGCAGAACATCTCCGACGAGATTCAGGCGAAATACGCATAACCGGGATGGCGGGAACACCCCCCGCCCTACCCACCACCTGTAGGGCGGGAATACCCCGCCACCCGAACCGAAAAGGAATGAAAAATGGGCAAGGAAAAGTTTGCGCGCAACAAACCGCACGTCAACATTGGCACGATCGGCCACGTTGACCACGGCAAGACGACGCTGACGGCGGCGATCACGAAGTATTTCGGCGATTTCAAGGCGTACGACCAGATTGACGCGGCGCCGGAAGAGAAGGCGCGGGGGATCACGATCTCGACGGCGCACGTGGAATACGAGACCGAAGCGCGCCACTATGCCCACGTCGATTGCCCCGGCCACGCCGACTATGTGAAGAACATGATCACCGG
>MNZL01000148.1:0-10043 GCA_001873585.1 Rhodobacterales bacterium CG2_30_65_12
GAGCCTGACGCACGTGCTGCTCACCGAGGGCAAGCCCCTGCCGTGGGATCGGCGCTGGGCGGTGGCGCATGAACGCTCCTGTTTCGATCCCCAACGCCCCTCTTGGCAGCCGCCGAACGAGTTCAAGCGGGTGGCGCATTCGCCGAGCCTGCAGGCAGTCACCGTGCATTGCGACATGCCGGCTCAGCGGATCACCCTCAGCCACCCGAAACGGCCCGATCTCACGATTGACCCGGATAACGAAGGCGAGGCGCTCGATTTTATCCAGTGGGTGATGCCGATCAGCCACGGCGGCCGGCTTCTGCCCGCCCGCCTGGTGCGCGTGCCCGGGCGGGCGATGACCGATACGAGCTTTCCCTCGATCTCGCTGATCAACATGAACTCGCACCGCGAAGTTTCCGTGCGGCTCGGCCAGAAGCTCTCGCATCTGCGTTGGCGCGGCAACCTGATCCTCGAAAACCTGCCGGCCTTCTCGGAGCGTGACTGGATCGGCAAGCGCTTGCGGGTCGGCCTGGCCGAGTTGGAAATCCGCGAGCAAATCGGCCGCTGTGCCGCCACCCGGGCCAGCACCAGGACCGGCGAGCGCGATGCCGATACCCTCGGCGCGCTCAAGGACATACTCGGCGTGGCCGAGATGGGCGTTTATGCCGTGGTGGTCAAAACCGGCGATCTGCGCACCGGCGATCCGGCCGAGGTTCTGGCATGAGCGCGCCCATGCCTTTTCCCGTCGCCGCGCCACCAGACAAGGACGCGCGCGAGGCAGGGCGGCTTCTGTTCGCCGCGCCGACCGAGTTTCTCAAGGGTGTGGTGGCGCTTGACGGATTGCCACCGGGCGACCGGGTGGAGGTGTGTTTTGCCGGGCGCTCGAACGTGGGCAAATCAAGCCTGATCAACGCGCTCACCGGCCGCAAGGCGCTGGCGCGCGCATCCAACACGCCGGGGCGCACGCAAGAGATCAATTTTTTCACCACCAGCAATGGCCCCTATCTTGTCGACTTGCCGGGCTACGGCTTTGCCAATGCGCCGGTGAAAACGGTGGAGAAATGGCAGCGCCTGCTCAAGGCCTACCTCTCGGGCCGCGCCACACTGCGCCGCGCTTTCGTGCTGATCGACAGCCGCCACGGGGTGAAAGCGGTGGACGAGGAGATCATGGCGCTGCTCGACCGCTCGGCGGTGACCTTCCAGGCGGTGCTGACCAAGGTTGACAAGGTCAAAGAAGACAGCCGCGCGGCGGTGCTGGCGCAGGTGCGCGGCGCGCTCGCCAAGCACCCCGCCGCCTTTCCCGAGATCATCGTTACCTCGTCGGAGAAGGGCTGGGGGATCGAGACCCTGCGCGCGCTCATCGCCGCCCTCGATTAGCGCCACCGCGCCGCCCGGCCGCCCCTTGGCAGCCCGCGAGCACGGCGCTAGACCAAGGGCACCCGCCCTGAGGACAAGCCGATGAGAAAGCAGACGATGAACCGTGACTGGATTGCCACCGCCCGCACCCTGAACGAGGCCCTGCCCTATCTGCAGCGCTACGAGGGCGCGACCGTGGTCATCAAATTCGGCGGCAACGCGATGGGCGACGACGCCGAGATGGCGAGTTTTGCCCGCGACATCGTGTTGATGCGGCAGGTCGGGGTAAACCCGGTGGTGGTGCACGGCGGCGGGCCGATGATCAACGAGATGCTGAAGCGGCTCAAGGTGCAATCACATTTCATCCACGGCAAGCGGGTGACCGACGCGGCGACGATGGAAGTGGTCGAGATGGTGCTCGCCGGCACGGTGAACAAGCGGATCGTCCAGGCGATCAACAGCGAGGGCGGCCGCGCGGTGGGGCTCACCGGCAAGGATGCCAACCTGATGATCTGCGATCAGACTGACCCCGACCTTGGCTTTGTCGGCACGCCCTCCGAGATCGACACGACAGTGCTCACCAAACTCGCCGAGGCCGAAATCATTCCGGTGATCGCGCCGATCGGCATGGGACGGGGCGGCGAAACCTACAACATCAACGGCGATACCGCCGCCGGTGCTGTCGCCGCCGCGCTGAAGGCTGACCGGCTGTTGCTGCTGACCGATGTGGAAGGGGTGAAGGACGCCTCCGGCATGGTGATGACCGATCTCACCTCGCAGCAGATCCTCGATCTCACTGCCACAGGCGTGATTGCCGGCGGCATGATCCCGAAAACCGAAACCGCGCTGCACGCGATCGACGGCGGCGTGCGCGCCGTGGTGATCCTCGACGGACGCGCGCCGAATGCCTGCCTGCTCGAGCTCTACACCGAGCACGGCGCGGGCTCGATCATTCGCAAGGGCTGATGGATTACGCCGTCGAGGCCGCGCGCCAGAGCCTTGCGTTGATCGGTGCCGCGCCGGATGACGAAACCGGCGGCAGCGTGCTCCTGCTCGGCCCAAGCGAGCCGGGCTTCTGGCCCGCCTTCACCGCCGCTCCCGAATATACCGATGGCTGGCCCGATCCGCTTGACCGCTACTCCAAGCGGCTGATCGGTGCGCTGGCCGCACGCTGGGGCGGCACGCCGGCATTTCCCTCCGACGGCCCACCGTTTGCGCCGTTCATCGCCTGGGCGCTCGCCTCGGGCCGGGTCTGGGCCTCGCCGGTGGGCCTCCTGGTGCATGACCTCCAGGGGCTGTGGTTGTCGTTTCGCGGCGCGGTGCGGCTGCCCGCGCGGCTCAACCTGCCGCCGGGCAAAAACCCCTGCGATACCTGCGCCGGCCAGCCCTGCCGCAGCGCCTGCCCCGCCGCCGCGCTCACACCGGAGGGCTATGACGTGGCCGCCTGCCACGCCTATCTCGATGCCCCGGCCGGTGCCGACTGCCTCACCCGGGGCTGCGCGGCGCGGCGCGCTTGCCCGGTCGGGGTGCAATACGGTAGAAGCGAAGACCAATCCCGATTTCACATGAAGGCGTTCCACCCAACATGACCCTGCGCCTGATCCTCACCCGCCACGCCAAATCGTCCTGGGTCGATCCAATCCAGGGCGACCAGGACCGTCCGCTCAGCAAGCGTGGTCGGGCCTCGGCACGGGCGGTGGGGGCCTGGCTGGCCGCGCACGGTTACCGGCCCGATCAGGCAATGGTCTCATCCGCCGCGCGCACCCGGGAAACCTGGAAGCTGATCGCCGGAAAGATCGCCGCGCCGCCAAAGCCGGCATACCTTGCCAAGCTCTACCAGGCCGAACCGGAAGAGATGCTGCACATCCTGCGCACCGCCACCGGGCGCGCGGTGATGATGCTGGGGCACAATCCCGGCGTGGCCTACTTTGCGCAGGGGCTCGCGCACCAGCCGCCCGCCGACAGCCACTTCGAGCGCTTCCCGACAGGCGCCACCACGGTGATTGACTTCGCCGTCGAGAGCTGGGATCAGCTTGCCTGGCGCACCGGCAAGGTGGTGGATTTCGTAGCCCCGCGCGACCTGATCGCGCAAGATTGAGGCCGCACAGCGAGGGCGCACCCGCAGGCGCGCCCGATCCTGCCGCACCGAACCCAATCAGAGGATCTGGCTGAGAAAAAGCTTGGTGCGGTCCGACTGAGGATTGTTGAAAAACTCGGTTGGCTCGTTCTGCTCGACGATCTGCCCCGCGTCCATGAAGATCACCCGGTTGGCCACCTGCTGGGCGAAGCCCATCTCATGGGTTACCACCAGCATGGTCATGCCTTCTTCGGCCAGCTCGATCATGGTATCGAGCACCTCCTTGATCATCTCCGGATCAAGCGCCGACGTGGGCTCGTCAAACAGCATGATCCGAGGTTTCATGCACAGCGAGCGCGCGATCGCCACCCGCTGTTGCTGACCGCCCGAGAGCTGGCCGGGGTATTTGTTGGCCTGCTCGGGGATCTTCACCTTTTCAAGATACTGCATCGCCGATTCTTCGGCTTCGTTTCGCGGCACCTTGCGCACCCAGATCGGCGCGAGGGTGCAGTTTTCGAGGATGGTAAGGTGCGGAAACAGGTTGAAGTGCTGAAACACCATGCCAACTTCCGAGCGCACCTTGTCGACGTTCTTCAGATCCGAGCTCAGCTCGGTGCCGTCGACGATGATGCTCCCCGCCTGATGCTCCTCCAGCCGGTTGATGCAGCGGATCAGCGTCGATTTGCCCGAGCCGGAGGGGCCGGCGATCACGATCCTTTCGCCTTCGTTAACCGTCAGGTTGATATCGCGCAGCACGTGAAATTGGCCATACCACTTGTTCATATCCCGAATTTCGATAGCCACCGTATCGGAGACCTTCATGCGCGAGTGATCGACAGCGCGTTCGATTTCTTGACTGGGCATTGTAGGGTCTCCTTAGCCGTGGTCCGTGCGCAGACGGCGCTCGAGATACATGGAATAGCGCGACATCGAGAAGGTAAAGATGAAGAACAGGAGTGCGACGAAGCCGTAGAGCTCCCAGACGATCCCGTTCCAGTTGGTGTCGGCGCGGATGGATGTTGACAGACCGATCGGATCGAGCAGGCCGATGATCGACACCAGCGTGGTATCCTTGAACAGACCGATGAACGTGCTGACGATGCCCGGGATCGAGATCTTCAGCGCCTGCGGCATGATGATAAGCCGCTGCGCCTTCCAGTAATCGAGCCCCAGCGCATCGGCCGCCTCGTACTGGCCCTTCGGCAGCGCCGCGAGCCCGCCGCGAACCACCTCCGCCATGTAGGCGGCGGCAAAGATCGTCGCCATGATGATCACGCGCAGGATGATATCGAAGTTGGTGCCAGGCGGCAGGAAGATGTTGAGCAGCACCGAGGCCACAAACAGCAGCGTGATCAGCGGCACGCCGCGAATGAACTCGATGAAGATCACCGATAGCGACTTGACGATCAACAGGTCCGATTGTCGGCCAAGCGCCAGCATGATCCCCATCGGCAACGAGATGACAATCGCCGTAACCCCGATGGTGACCGAAAGCAGAAGCCCGCCAAACAGCCGGCTTGGCACCGGTTCGAGCCCGTAGGGCAGAACCGCCTGCATGGCACTGGCGAACAGGCCGTTCAGAAACAGCCACCAGAGCACTGGCGTGACGATGGCAAGGATCAGCGCCGCGAGGCTGCCGATGAGCGCGTTCAGCAGCCGAAACACCAGCCAGCCGATCACAAAGCCCAGCGCCACGCCCACCGGCACCCAGACCGACCCGCCCCAGAGCAACCAGGGCATGAGAAACACGAACGCAGCCGAAAAGATCAGCGGGTTGGGCAGGCGTTTTACCCCTTCTTTGATCTGCGCGGCGCGATCGGCGCGGTCGGTGGCGACCACCGTCCAGGCGAGCCAGGCGAGGCCAAGGCCAAGCACGATTTGCAGCACGGTCATCACCGCGCCGCCGGGGCCGAAGAAGGTGGCGGCAAACAGCACCAGCACCAGCAAGAGCCAGTTCATCCGGCGCGAGATCATGGCAAAGAGCACCGGGATCAGCGCGACGAACAAGAGGAAGAAGGCCAGCGTGGGGCGCAAGCGCAGATCTTGCGGGTAGAAGCCGAAAAGCATCTGTGGCCAGCGTTCGTTGATCACACCCCAGCAGGCACCGCTTTGCTTGCCAGCCTCGGCAATGATTTCGCGGCACTGGCCGAGTGAGCCCGCGTTCCACGTCGGCGACCAGAACCAGGGCAGAAGACCTGCGACAAGCCAGAAAATAACGGCCAGCGAGATCAGCGTGAGTAGCGAATTCATCCAGCCGTTAAACAGGTTCTGGCGCATCCAGCCGATCACCCCGGTGGCCGAAGTGGGCGGTTCACGCTCGGGGAGCATTTCGGTGCGGACATAGGACAGCTTGGTCATATCAGCGTTCCCTCAGCTTCACGGCGTCGTTGTAGACGTTCATCACGAAAGAGATCGTCAGCGAAATGGTCAGGTAGATCAGCATGCCGATCAGGATGGTTTCAAGCTCGCGGCCGGTCTGGTTGAGGGTGATCCCCATCAGCGTGCCGGTAATGTCCATGTAGCCCACGGCGATGGCGAGCGACGAGTTTTTGGTCAGGTTGAGGTATTGTGAAATCAGCGGCGGGATGATCACCCGCAACGCCTGCGGCAGGATCACCAGGCTCATCACCCGGCGTGGGCGCAGGCCCAGGGCTGCGGCGGCTTCCGTCTGGCCCTTGGAGATGGCGAGGATGCCGGCGCGCACAATCTCGGCGATGAACGCCGCAGTGTAGAGCGAAAGGGCCAGCCAGAGCGCGATCAGCGAATTGCGCATGTAGACGCCGCCCTGGAAGTTGAACCCCTTGAGCGCGGGATGGCCGAGGTAGAAGCCGAGCCCCGCGAGCAGCGCGGCAAGCGGCAGGACGATCACCGCCAGGCGCCAGTGCCATGTCCTTGGCCGAACGCCGGTGGCGGCCTGGATGCGATCGGCCCGCCGGGTGATCAGGCTGGCAATCAGGAAACTGGCGATCAGCGTTGCGAGCACGGCGATCAGATCGAGGCTCACATCGAAGCGCAGCGGCGAGGCGCCAAACAGGTGGATATCGCCGATTGAGCGTGAAAACAGCGGCTCGGGCACGTAGAAACCGCGGTTGGTGAGCGCAACGGTATCGCCGAGCAGCATGGTGGCCTCCGGCGTTGCGCCCCGAAATTGATTTGGCGCAGGCAGCGTTTCGATCAACACCGCCATGGTAAAGACGATCCAGAGCAGCACCGGCACGTTGCGGAATGTTTCAACGTAGAGCGTCATCAACCGGGCGACGACCCAGTTCTTGGAGAGCCTGAGCACCCCGACAAAGACGCCAATGATCGTAGCGGTAACACAGCCCATGGCCGCCACCAGCAGCGTGTTGAGCACGCCAACGAAGGCGGCACGCAGGTGGGTATCCTGGTTCTGGTAGTCGATCAGGCGCTGGTTGATATCGTAGCCGGCCGCTTCACCAAGAAAGCCGAAGCTTGGCTGCTTGCCCAGATCGGCAAGGTTGGAGGCGGTGTTGGAAATCAGCCAGCCGATCAGCGTTAGCACCGCGATGAGCGCAATGATCTGAATGGTGATCGAGCGATACCGGCTGTCATAGATCAGCATAGACAGGCGAAACGCACCCTTTGCGGGGTCGGTCAAGGTTGTCATGTGCTATCCCCGTCGGCCCGGCCTTGCATCGGGCCGCCATCGGCCCGGTCCGGGTCTTATTGTGGTTGGGTCTGGAAACCTGCTGCGAAAAAGGCGCGGGGGGAGTAGCCCCGCGCCTTGTCAGATTTTCTTAGCGGAACGGCGGAACGTAGAGGATGCCGCCGTCTTTCCACTGGGCGTTCAGACCACGAGCCAGGCCCACCGGCGTGCTTTCGCCGATGGTCTTGGCGAAGATCTCGCCATAGTTGCCGTTGGCCTTGATGGCGCGCTTGGCCCATTCCGCATCAAGCCCGAGCATCTCGCCGAGCGAGCCTTCGGTGCCAAGCAGGCGGTTGATCTCGGGGTTCTCCGTGCCGGACGCCAGCTCGTCGATATTTGCCGAGGTCACGCCGAGTTCTTCGGCAGCGATCAGCGCGTTGAGCGTCCAGCGGGCGATATCGCCCCATTCCTGGTCGCCATGGCGCACCAGCGGGCCGAGCGGCTCTTTCGAGATGATCTCGGGCAGGATCACATGCGCGGCTGGGTCTTCGAAGGTCGCACGGGTGGCGGCGAGGCCCGAAGCGTCGGTGGTGTAGGCGTCGCAGGCACCGGCCAGATACTGCTGCTGACCTTCGGCGTTGGTCTCGATCGGAACCGGATCGTAGCTCATGTTGTTGGCGCGGAAGAAGTCAGCCAGGTTAAGCTCGGTGGTGGTGCCGGTCTGGATGCAGACGGTCGCGCCGTCGAGCTCTTTCGCCGAGCTCACCCCGAGATCCTTGCGCACCAGGAAGCCCTGACCATCGTAGTAGTTCACGCCGACGAATTCGAACTTGAGGTCAACATCGCGCGAGAAGGTCCAGGTGGTGTTGCGGGCCAGAAGGTCGATCTCGCCCGAGGCCAGCGCGGTGAAGCGCGTCTTGCCGGTAGTGGGGACGAATTCGACAGCGTCCGGATCGCCGAGAACGGCGGCCGCAACGGCACGGCACACGGAAACGTCAAAGCCCTCCCAGCGACCGTTCGCATCCGGCGCGCCAAAACCGACGAGACCAGTTACGACGCCACAGTTCAGCTTGCCACGGGCCTTTACGTCATCCAGCGTCGCGGCAGATGCCGCGCCAGCCGCGATGGCCGCAACGGTCAACGCGCCGAGAAAAACGGTTTTTTTCATTTTTACCTCTTCCTGATTGTCCGCCCTTCGCAGAGCGTCTCATTTTGTCCGGCGAGCGCCGGGAACGGCAGAAGCGGGACAGACCCCCTTCATGCGCGGAGTTTGGCCCATTTCCGTCCGAATGGTCAAGCCTCGCTTGGCCGAACGGCCTCAGCTAACCCCTCGCACATGCTTGCGATTTTTTCTAAACGAGACGCATCGCGCGATGATCAGGCGCGCCCGAGCAGCGAAAAAAACCGCATCGCGTCGACAAAAGCCTGTTTTTTCAGCGCCGTGTGATTGGCAGCGTCCTCGTCTTCACCCCATTGCTCGGCCTGCCACGACTCATCGACCCGCGACAGGGCCCAGATTGTTTCTGGATCGTGGACAGTTTCGGCGGCGGCGATACCCAGCACCAAAGAGCCCGACAGGCTTACCATGTCGTGAAACGCGGCAAGGCGGAAGGCGTCGAAGGCATGCACGCGCCGGGCGAGACGTTCAAGCGCCTGGTTGTCCTGCTGGGCGGGGATCACCCCGGTGACGGTTGCGAGCCGCGCCTGCAACGCCTCGGCGGCCCAGTCGAGCAGCGGATCCCAGGCTTCGGCCTGGCGGCGCACCAACTCTTCGGGTGCCTCGGCGCGGTAGCACAGAAGATCCGTCTCACCATAGGCCGCGAGCAGAGCGGCCACCTCGTCGTGCTGCACCGCCACCTTGTCGATCGCCGCGTTCGCGGTGCGGGTGAGCGGCATCGTTTCGGGCCGCACCTCGCCCGTTTGCGCCTCCCATTCCGCCGCCACCGCCTCGGCCAGCGCCCGGCTGGGCAGCACCAGCGGCGCTTTGGCCGGTGTGCGCACCGGGCGGCCATCGAGCGCAATGGCAAAACCGCCACCCTCGGCTTCGATGACTTTCGATTCTTTCCAGAACCGTTTCGGTTTCCAGCCGCTCATGCGGCCTTACCCCTTTTCTGAGTGCTACCCGCTGAGTGAATCTGCCGTGGTGAAAGCGATGCGGGTATGACTGTCATGCCGGCTGTCCGCGATGGCTTGGGAGGCTTGGCCGCCCGCGTCGCCGCCTCGGGCAGCGACAGCCCCAGGTGGTTGAGCACCGCCCGGCGCGGCGGAGTGCTGCGCCCCACTGCGGCAAAGGCATGGGCAAAGCCCTCGAGGATCAGCGCTTGGCTATCGACCGGTGTGCCCTCGACAGCGAACACGACAAGGCTCAACTCCACCCGCCATCCTCCGCGAAGGGATCAGCGGGCGCGTCGCGCTCGTCGAAGCCGAGCATTTTCCAGGTGTGCACCATGTGATCGGGCAAAGGCGCGGTGATGGTAATCCGCTTACCCGTCACCGGGTGGGTGAAGCTGATCGAGCGCGCGTGCAGGTGCAGCTTGCGAGAGATATCGCCGCCCAGCATCGCGCCCCAGCCATCGCCGAGGTTTTCCTGGCCGCTGCCGCCATATTTGCCATCGCCCACAATCGGGTGGCCCATCTCGGCCATGTGCGCGCGCAACTGGTGTGTGCGCCCGGTGACCGGGGTCAGCGCAAGCCAGGCCGCACGCGAGCCGAGCGCCTGGATCACCGCGTAATCGGTTACCGCCCGTTTCGCGCCCTCGACCGTATCGACCTCGTCCGGGTGGACGCACAGCATCTTCTCCGCCTCGCCCTTGCCACCGTGGCCGGGGGCCTTCACCAGCCCCCATTTTACCGTGCCCTTGCGCGGGCTGGGCACGCCGGCGGTGAGCGCCCAGTAGATCTTCGTCGTGTCGCGAGCGCGGAAGGCATCGGTAAGCGCCTTGGCCATCGCCCGGGTGCGCGCCAGCAGCAGCACGCCCGAGGTATCCTTGTCGAGCCGGTGGACGAGGCGGGGCTTTTCCT
>MNZL01000148.1:10061-17833 GCA_001873585.1 Rhodobacterales bacterium CG2_30_65_12
CTTCGGCCAGCCCGTCAACGTGGCGGGTCTGCTTTGAGCCGCCTTGGCTTGGCAGGCCGGGCGGCTTGTTGAGGGCGATTATGTGGTCGTCGCGGTAGAGCACCGCAGCCTGGATCATCTTCGCGTCGGCCTCAGACAGGCGCGGTGCCAGCGGTCTTGGTGCCGGAGCGGCGGTGTCGGGGAGCGGCGGAATGCGCACCACCTGCCCCGCCTCGATCCGCGTTGCCGGCTTCACCCGGCCACCATCCACCCGGATCTCGCCCTTGCGGCACATCTTCTCGATCTGCCCTTGTGAAACCTGCGGAAACTGGCGACGAAACCAGCGATCAAGCCGCTGGTCGCCCTCGCCGGCCGCCACCTCGATCTGCTGCACCCCGCTCATGGCGCCATCACCGCGCGCGTCAGCAACAGGCCCAGCGCAATCGCCGCCAGCGACAGCCCAACCGACGCCCCCGCGTAGAGCCCCGCCAGCCCGGTCTCTCCGCGCTCGAACAGGGTCAGCGTGTCGAGCGAGAAGGCCGAAAAGGTAGTGTAGCCGCCAAGCAGGCCGGTCATCAGGAACGGCGCATAGGCCATGCCGCCCTTGCGCGCGAGCACCACCACCAGCACCCCCATCGCAAACGAGCCGAGCACATTGGCCACCATCGTGCCGAACGGAAAGCCCGGGCCGACGAGGCGCATCACGCCGACGTTGGTGAGGTAGCGCGCCGAAGCGCCGAGCGCGCCACCGAGGGCCACGGAGAGAAGTGTTGTCAACATGGGTGCTCCATTGCCGGGCGGGCGTGCAATGTCAAGGTTGCCGCTCGCTGCGCAGCTTGGCAAACCAGGCCACGCGCTTTTTCAGCTCGCGCTCGAAGCCGCGCTCGACCGGGAGATAGTAAACGCCCCGTTTCATGCCATCGGGAAAGTAATTCTGCCCCGAAAACGCATCCGGCGCGTCGTGATCATAGGCGTAGCCCGCGCCGTAGCCCTCATCTTGCATGAGCTTGGTCGGCGCGTTGAGGATATGCTTGGGCGGCGGTTGCGAGCCGGTTTTCTTCGCCGCCGCCGCCGCCTGCTTGAAGGCCGCGTAACCTGCGTTCGATTTCGGCGCAAGCGCGAGGTAGATCACCGCTTGCGCCAGCGCCAGCTCGCCCTCCGGGCTGCCGAGCCGCTCAAAGGTGTTCCAGGCCTCAAGGCAGATGCCGTTCGCCTGCGGGTCGGCAAGGCCGATATCCTCCACCGCCATCCGGGTGAGCCGGCGGGCCAGAAAGCGCGGGTCTTCGCCGCCCAGCAGCATCCGGTTGAACCAGTAAAGCGCCGCGTCGGGGTCCGATCCTCGAATGGATTTGTGCAAAGCTGAAATCAGGTTGTAATGCTCATCGCCAGATTTGTCGTAGCGCGCGGCGCGGCGCATCAGGCGGGTGGCGAGCGCCTCGCGGTCGAGCTTGGCGTCGAGTTTCCAGGCCATCACCTGCTCGACGAGGTTCAGGAGCGCGCGCCCGTCGCCATCGGCCATCTCGATCAGCGCCGCGCGCGCCGGGCCATCGAGCGGCAGTTCGCGGCCCAGATCTTTCTCGGCGCGTTGCGCGAGGCGCTCAAGGTCGGCCGGGCGCAGGCGCTTCAACACCAGCACCTGCGCCCGGCTCAGAAGCGCCGCGTTCAGCTCGAACGAGGGGTTCTCGGTGGTGGCACCCACCAGCAGGATCGTGCCGTCTTCCATGTGCGGCAGAAAGCCATCCTGCTGCGCCTTGTTGAAACGGTGGATCTCGTCGACGAAAAGCAGCGTCCCCTGCCCGTTCGCGCGCCGGTGCCGCGCTGCCTCAAACACCTTGCGCAGCTCCGGCACCCCGGTGAAGATCGCACTGATCTGGACGAAATGAAGATCGGTCTCGCGCGCCAGCAGCCGGGCGATGGTGGTCTTGCCCACACCGGGCGGCCCCCAAAGCACCAGCGAGCCGAGGCTGCCGGAGGCCAGCATCGTGCCCAGCGGCCCAGCGGGGCCGAGCACTTCATCCTGCCCGATCACCTCAGCCAGCGCCTGCGGGCGCAGCCGGTCCGCCAGCGGGCGCGGGGCGGTATCGGGCATCGTGCCCGGTGCGGTGTCAAACAGATCGGCCATGGCGCCAATCTAGACGTGCGCGCAGCCGACGGCCAGCGCGAACGCATGCCCCTTCTTTGGTCGGCAAATTCCTCACCGGCCGTGCGGTTACCGCCCGCGCAAACACAGGCGTCCAGATCCGGGGGTGTGAAATTCCCGGTGGGGTGCCATTACAGCAGATGGTATTGCTGCGCGCGCTGGATCGCCTCGGCGGTGGTGCGCACGAACAGCCGTTCGCGGGCCGACCGCAGCCGGGCCTTCAGCGCGCTTTGCGATATGCCAAGCAGCGCTGCCGCCTCGGCGTGGCGCTTGCCACGCGCGATCAGCCTGAGGGCCATGCGCTGCGCCGGGGTAAGCTGCTCGGGCGGGGTGGAGGCCGCATGCAGGCGTTGAACGATGGCGCTGATCTGGGCAATCTCGGCATCCGTGAACTCACGATCACCACGGGCGAACCCGCCGATGGTGCGCGACGAGGTCGGCCCGCAGGCCATGGCCACACCGTAGGTAAGCCCGAAACTGCGGGCCTGATCGAGAATGCCGTGCGGATCGGGAAGGTGGATCTCAGACCAACGACTCGCGCCGTCGTGGCCAAACCCCCAGAACACCATCGGGTCGGCCAGCATGTAGCCGCGCTCGGTGTAAATCTCGGTCCAGCGCGGATCGTAGGTCTGAATCATCAGGTGAGCGGAGGCAAACCGGATATGGAGCCCGAGCGCATAGCCCCTCGGAGCAAGGTCTGACAACTGCGCGAGTCCCCGATCCAGTCCTAGAGTATCGCTCATTCCAGTCCTTCGGTCCTTGGTCTTGGCGTGCGGCGCGGGCGTTGTCTCGACCGCCCCACAACAACTTTAGATTGCATCTGCGGCGTATTTCAAGGGGCAATGACCGAATTGCCGGCTTCGGCCCGGCCAAAATGCCGGACAGCAAAGAAAAAGCCCCGCTCGGCAGGTCCGGGCGGGGCATCTGTTTGGTCTCTGGTCGAGTGGCTCACTCTTCGGCGAAGACGGCCTGTTCCTCGGCGGCCACGCGGGCCTTGTCGGCGGCACCCTTGGCGCTTTCGTCACGATCGACCAACTCGATGATCGCCATCGGGGCCATGTCGCCGTAGCGGAAGCCAGCTTTCAGCACGCGGCTGTAACCACCCTTACGCTCGGCGTAGCGGGCGCCCAGCACATCGAAGAGCTTGGCGACGTGCATATCCTGCTTGAGCTGAGCGGCGGCCTGACGGCGGGCGTGCATATCGCCGCGCTTGCCCAGCGTGATCAGCTTGTCGATCACCCGCTTGAGCTCTTTGGCTTTCGGCAGTGTGGTCTTGATCTGTTCGTGTTCGATGAGCGAGCCGGCCATGTTGGCAAACAGGGCCTTGCGGTGCTCGTGGGTGCGGTTGAGGCGACGGTAGCCTTTCGCGTGACGCATTTTCTATCTCCTTGGTCTCATTTTGCTTTGTCTGGCGGCCGATGCGTATGGGCCGCTCTCCTTGGGGCAGGTGCCCGGGTGGTGCGGCGGGGCCAGATTTTTGGCCCCACCGACGAAGATCAGAACTGATCTTCGAATTTTTTGGCCAAATCCTCGATGTTTTCCGGCGGCCATTCCTCCACATCCATGCCGAGGTGTAGCTGCATGCCCGAAAGCACTTCCTTGATCTCGTTGAGAGACTTGCGGCCAAAGTTCGGGGTGCGCAGCATTTCGGCTTCGGTTTTCTGGATGAGATCGCCGATGTAAACAATGTTGTCGTTCTTGAGGCAATTGGCGGAACGCACCGAAAGCTCCAGCTCATCAACCTTCCTGAGCAACAGCGGGTTGAACTCGAGGCCGTCTTCCTCAGCTTCGCGGCCCGCCGATTCCGGCTCATCGAAGTTCACGAAGATCGAAAGCTGGTCCTGGACGATACGGGCGGCATAGGCCACGGCGTCGTCCGGGCTCACCGAGCCGTCGGTCTCGATCTTCATCGTCAGCTTGTCGTAGTCGAGCACCTGGCCCTCGCGGGTCGGCTGCACCTCATAGCTCACCTTCTTGACCGGCGAATAGATCGCGTCGATCGGGATCAGGCCGATCGGGGCATCCTCGGGGCGGTTCTTGTCGGCCGACACGTAGCCTTTACCGGTGCTCACGGTCAGTTCCATGAACAGATCGGCGCCGTCGTCGAGGTGGCAGATCACGTGATCCTTGTTGAGAACCTCGATGCCCGCGCTTTCCGAGATGTCGCCGGCGGTGACAACCATCGGGCCCTTGGCCGAGATCGACAACCGTTTCGGGCCTTCCACGTCCATCCGGATCGCCACGCCCTTGAGGTTCAGCACGATGTCGGTGACGTCTTCGCGCACACCGGCCACGCTGGAGAACTCGTGCAGCACGTTGTCGATCTGCACGCTGGTGATGGCCGCGCCCTGCAGGCTCGACAGCAGCACCCGGCGCAACGCGTTGCCGAGCGTCAGGCCGAAGCCCCGCTCGAGCGGTTCGGCGATGACGGTGGCCTGGCGCGCGGGGTCGTTGCCCGGCTTCACATCAAGTTGCGTCGGCTTGATCAGTTCGGCCCAGTTTTTGTGGATCATGCGTCCCTCCATTCCTGTCCTGCCTTCATGTCCAAAAGGCAAAACGCCCGAGGTTCAAAAAATAACGGACTCGGGCCATGGATCATCCACGGCCCGAGCGAAAAATGCTTGGGTCAGACCCGGCGGCGCTTTGGCGGGCGGCAGCCGTTGTGAGCGATCGGGGTCACGTCGCGGATCGACGTGATGTTCAGGCCAACCGCAGCCAGCGCGCGCAGCGCCGATTCACGGCCCGAACCGGGGCCCTGAACCTCGACCTCGAGGGTTTTCAAACCATGCTCCTGGGCCTTGCGCCCCGCATCTTCAGCGGCCATCTGAGCGGCGTAGGGCGTCGATTTGCGCGACCCCTTGAAGCCCATTGTGCCGGCCGACGACCACGAGATCGCATTGCCTTGCACGTCGGAGATGAGGATCTTGGTGTTGTTGAACGACGAATTCACATGCGCCACACCGGCGGCGATGTTCTTGCGTTCCTTGCGCTTCGGGGCGCGTTTATCGCGTGCCATTTATCCTGCCCTCCCTTATTTCTTCTTGCCGGCGATCGCCCGCGCCGGGCCCTTGCGGGTGCGGGCGTTGGTGTGGGTGCGCTGACCGCGCACGGGCAGGTTGCGGCGATGACGCAGGCCGCGGTAGCAGCCAAGGTCCATCAGGCGCTTGATGTTCATCTGGGTATCGCGGCGCAGATCGCCCTCGACAAGCAGGTTGGCGTCGATATGCTCACGGATGGCGAGCACTTCAGCGTCGGACAATTCGTTCACCCGACGGCTGTCTTCGATGTTCACAGCGTCGCAGATCGCTTTCGCGGTCGAGAGGCCGATGCCATGGATATAGGTGAGGGCGATCGGGACGCGCTTGTGCGTCGGGATGTTTACGCCGGCAATACGTGCCAAGTCGGTCTTCCTTTCGTTGCGGACCCGTAGTTCCAGGTCCTTTTTTCACAACGTTAGCCCGCTGGGTCATCCCTGCGGGCCGCGGCTGATCTCTGGTGTGATGGATGCGGCGCGCGTGACCCCGGATGCCATCGATTCCCCTAACAGGATGCGGTGCTTTACGAGGGAATCACCGGGGCGTCAAGAGGCGGCGGGCTGGTGGTTGCAAAACCTGCCCGCCCGTCTTTTCTTCAGCCGAGCAACGCAGTGATTTCCGCCGCAACTTCGTCGATTTCACCCAGCCCATTGACGGTTTTCAGATCGCCCTTGGCCCAATAGTAGCCAATCAGCGGCGAGGTTTTCTTGTAATACTCCATGAGCCGTGTGCGCAGACTCTCCTCGTTGTCGTCGGCGCGGCGGGTGAACTCGGTGCCGCCGCATTTGACGCACTTGCCATCTGCCGGGATCGGCTTCGAGATGTCGTTGTAGCCCTCGCCGCAGGTGGCGCAGGTCGAGCGAGCGGTGATACGGGCCACCAGCGCCTCGTCGTCCACCTGCATCTCAATCACCGCGCCAAGCATCATGCCGTGCCGCTCAAGCAGCGCGCCAAGCGCATCAGCTTGCGGCAGGGTGCGCGGGAAGCCGTCGAAGATGAAGCTCGCGCCCGGGTTCTGGTCAAGCTTTTCCTCGATCAGACCGATCACGATCTCGTCGGTCACGAGTTGGCCCGCGTCCATGATCGCCGCAACACGTTTGCCCATCTCGGTGCCCGAGCTCTTGGCCTCGCGCAGCATGTCGCCGGTGGAGAGCTGGATCATGCCGCGCTCTTCGGTGAGCTTGCGCGCCTGCGTGCCTTTGCCGGCGCCCGGTGGGCCCAAAAGAATGATATTCATCGGCGCGACGGCCCTTTTTTTGCTGTTTTCGCTTTGCTCTTGCCGCGATTGCCCCGCAGCTGCGATTTTTCGATCAGGCCTTCGTATTGGTAGGCCAGGAGGTGCGATTGCACCTGGTTGATCGTGTCCATCGTCACCGAGACGACGATCAGCACCGAGGTGCCGCCGAAGTAGAACGGAATCGCAAACTGGCTGCGCAGGATTTCCGGCAGCAGGCAGACGGCGGCAAGGTAGAGCGAGCCGAGCACGAGCACGCGGGTGACCACGTAATCGAGATATTCCGCCGTCTTCTTGCCAGGGCGGATACCGGGCACGAAGCCGTTCTGGTTTTTCAGGTTGTCCGCAACTTCGTCGACCTTGAAGCTCACTTCCTTGGTGTAGAAGAAGGTAAAGAAAATGATCATGCCCGCGTAGAACAACAGGTAGAGCGGCTGGCCGGGGCCGAAGTAGGCCAGCAGCACCGACATCACCGGGCCCTGGCCGCCGGTGTTGAAGGTGGAGATCGTCGTCGGCAGCAGGAGCAGCGCGGACGCGAAGATCGCCGGGATCACGCCCGCCGGGTTGACCTTGATCGGCAGGTGCGAAGAGCCGCCGTCGTAGATCTTCATCCCCACCTGACGGCGCGGATACTGAATGTGGATCTTGCGCAGCGCCCGCTCCATGAACACCACGAAGCCGATCACCGCGATCACCATCACCAGAACGCTGATGATCACCACAGGGCTGATTGCACCAGACCGGCCCTGGCTGAGAAACTGCACCAGCGCTGCCGGGATCTCGGCGACGATGCCGACGAAGATGATCAGCGAGATGCCGTTGCCGATGCCGCGCGCGGTGATCTGCTCGCCGAGCCACATCAGAAACATCGTGCCACCCACCAGCGTGAGCACGGCGGAAACGATGAAGAAAATGCCGGGGGTATGCACCAGATCGCCCGCCTGCAGCGAGTTGGCGAGGGCAAAGGCCTGCCCCGTTGCCAGCAGCACGGTGCCGTAGCGGGTGTATTGGTTGATCTTGCGCCGGCCCTGCTCGCCCTCCTTGCGGAGCTGTTTCCACGGCTCATACATCGTGGCGACAAGCTGGATGATGATCGAGGCCGAGATGTAGGGCATGATGCCGAGCGCGAAAACGCCCATCCGCCCCAGCGCGCCGCCGGTAAACATCGACAGGATCCCGCCGATACCGGCGGAGGCCTGTTCCATGAAGTCTCTGAGCGCACCCGCGTCGATGCCCGGCACCGGGATATAGGTGCCGACACGGTATATGATCAGAAGACCGATGGTGAAAAAGATGCGTTGGCGTAGCTCGGTGGCCTTGCCCAGCGTTCCCCATGAGAGGTTCGCCGCCATTTGTTCCGCTGCAGATGCCATGAGGCCCCCTG
>MNZL01000094.1:0-3695 GCA_001873585.1 Rhodobacterales bacterium CG2_30_65_12
AGACCATCGCGCGCACCGGCCTGGCCCCATTCAGGGCCGCGCTTTATCAGGAGAGAGACCATGCCGTTTGAAGCCACCTTCCTGCCCGTCGCCGAAGTGGCCGACCAGATCAATGCCCGGTTCGCGCCGACGGACGCCGCTGGGGTGATCGCCCATGCGCTGAGCGGGCTTGGCCGGATCGCCATGGTCTCGTCTTTCGGGGCTGAATCCGTGGTGCTCTTGCACATGCTCGCAGGCATAGACCGGACCACGCCGGTGCTGTTCATCGAGACCGGCATGTTGTTTGCCGAAACGCTCCGCTACCAGAAGCGCGTGGCCGAGCGGCTCGGGCTCGGCAACGTGCAGATCATCCGCCCCGACCCGGCTCAGCTTCTCACCCGCGACACCGACGGGCTGCTCCATCAGGGCGATACCGACGCCTGCTGCACCCTGCGCAAGGTCGAACCGCTGGAACAGTCGCTGGTGCCCTATGATGGCTGGATCTCGGGCCGCAAACGCTTTCACGGGGGCCAACGGGTGGCATTGGATCTGGCCGAGGCAGACGCGGGGCGGCTCAAACTCAATCCGCTCGCGCATTGGTCCGCGCGCGAGATCTCCGTCTATATGGAAGCCCATGATCTGCCACGCCACCCGCTTGCCGAGGCAGGATACAGCTCGATCGGCTGCGTTCCCTGCACCCGCCGCAGCGAGCCGGGCGACCCGCCACGCGCCGGGCGTTGGGCGCGCTCCGGCAAGACCGAATGCGGCATTCATTTCAGCAACGGAAAGGCCGTGCGCCAATGACAATGATCGTGACCGATACCGGCTTCGCCCCGGACGATTGGCACAATGGCTTCCAGCCGCTCAAGGCCGTGGTCGCCGGGGCGGGCTGTGCCGATTGCGGCATTGAGATCGCCCCGGAAGACGAGACAAGCGCCGATCGCGGCGCACTTCTGGCGGCTCCGATGATCCGCATCGCGTTCACCGGCTTTGCCGATGGGCGCGGCTTCACCGTCGCGCGGACGCTCCGCCTCATGGGCTACCGCGGCCGCCTGCGCGCAGGGCGCGGCCTGATTGCCGATCAATACGCGATGGCCCGGCGCGCCGGGTTCGACGAGGTTGAAATCGACACATGCCTGGCGCAGCGCCAACCGGAGGCGGATTGGCTCTACCGCGCCGACTGGCACGCCTATGACCATCAGTCGCGGCTTCGCGGCTAGACCCCAAAGCGATATTTCATATATAGCAATGCCTCAAAGGGCGTGGCCTTCTGGCCGTGCCCGGTAATCGCATGACATGGAATCATTCAACGTGACCGAGACCAAGATCAAACCCGTGCCGACCCTGCCCGATGCCCAGACCGTGACGGAGGTTGAACATTTCACCGACCGGCTGTTTCGCTTTCGCTGCACCCGGCCGCAAAGCTTGCGCTTCCGCTCGGGCGAATTCGTGATGATCGGGCTGCTCGACGACAACGGCAAGCCGCTGCTGCGGGCCTATTCGATCGCCTCGCCGTCATGGGATGAAGAGCTGGAATTCTACTCGATCAAGGTGCCCGACGGCCCGCTCACCTCGCGGCTGCAGCACATCAAGGTGGGCGATGAGATCATCCTGCGGCCCAAACCTGTGGGAACCCTGGTGCTCGACGCGCTCAAGCCCGGCAAGCGGCTGTGGTTCTTCGCTACAGGCACCGGCATCGCTCCGTTCGCCTCGCTGATGCGCGACCCCGACACGTATGAGCGCTACGACCAGGTGATCATGATGCACACATGCCGTTCGGCCGACGAACTGGAATATGGCCGCAAGCTGGTGGAAAACCTTGAAAACGATCCGCTGATCGGCGAAATGGTGGAGGGCAAGCTGCGCTATTACCCCACCACCACGCGTGACGATTTTCACCGCAAGGGCCGGATCACCGACAATCTCAAGTCGGCCAAGGTTTTTGCCGATCTTGGCCTCGGCATCAAAACCCTCGACCCGGAAACCGACCGTGGCATGGTCTGCGGTTCGCTGGCCTTCAACCTCGATATGAAAGACCTGCTCGAAAGCTACGGGCTGGGCGAAGGGGCAAACTCCGACCCGGCGGAATACGTGGTGGAAAAGGCCTTCGTCGACTGAGGCCAGACGGCATCACAGCGCCGCAGCCCCGGCCCGCCTTGCGAGCGCACAAGGGTGAACGCGCATTGCAGGGGCACCGTGGCCCCACCGTGGCCGCACCGTGGCCCCACCGTGGCTTGGAAGCCGAAATATCCGGCTTCCAAAGGTGTTAGCGCCGCGTCGTCACAGGCCCATCGCCTGCTTGATCTGGCCGATCACCGCCCGGATCGCCTCCGGGTTTTCGCCGGCGTCGTCGATGGCGGTGATCAGCGCGGTCTTCTGCGTCGCGCCGAGATTGCTGGCCTTGATCATCGCGGTGATCTGCGCCGGGTCGAAAGTGTCGACGGTGAGCAGATCGGTCAGCGCCGGCGCGGTGGTCGCCGCATCAGGGGCGGCTTCGCGAGCGCCGGTGATGGCATCGCTCGCCGCGTTGGCGGCGTCGGTCACGGCGTCGGCAGCCTCTTCAGCAGCGTCGGTGGCTGCGTCAACCGCATCGCTCGCAAGCTCGCCGGCGGTTTGGGAGGCGGCCCCGGCGGCGTCTGCGGCCGCGTCAGTCGCGGTCTCGACGGCAGCCGCAGCCGCGTCGGCGGCATCGGTCACGGCGTCGGTTACAGCCGTGGCGGCATCGGTTTCCGTTTCAGCAGCGTCTTCTTCCGCGGCATCGACCGAATCCAGCGCCGCCTCGCCGGCCTGTTCGGAGGCGGGCATGACCGGCTCGGTCTGATCGGCGGTGAGCTTCGCATTCTGCGCCTGCCACCACGCATAGCCGCCCAGAACGGCGATGACGAGAAGGATGATTACAGTCCAGGTCTTCTTCATAACATGGTCCTCGGTGTTGGACAGGGCCGGTGTCGGCCCCGATTCCATCAGCACAGACGATGCCCGCCGCAGGGCAAAGTGCAAGGCCAACCCGACGCCCGCCTCCGTGGCGGCAGAAATCAGCTTGAAAGCCGGGGGGCACGGCCTTACCCTCCGCGCCGCAAGCACTGGTTCAACCACAGAAGGATTTCCACCATAGCCCGCAGACCGCACAACGCCCCGCCGACCCGTGATACCGGCCCCCGGGTCAACGACCGCATCCGTGCCCCCGAGATTCGCCTGATCGGGGCAGAAGGGGAAAACCTGGGCGTGGTCACGCCCGAACATGCGCGCGAGCTGGCCGAGCAGGCGGGGCTTGATCTCGTCGAGATTTCGCCCACCGCCACGCCGCCAGTCTGCAAGATCATGGATTTCGGCAAGTTCAAATACGAAACCCAGAAGCGCGAAGCCGAAGCGCGCAAGAACCAGAAGACGATCGAGATCAAGGAAGTCAAGTTCCGCCCGAACACCGACATCCATGATTACGAGGTCAAGATGCGCAACGTGGTGAAGTTTCTCACCAACGGCGACAAGGTGAAGATCACGCTCAGGTTTCGGGGCCGCGAGATGGCACACCAGCACCTCGGCCGCGAGCTGCTGGAGCGCGTCGCCGACGACGTGACGGAACTCGGCAAGGTCGAGAACATGCCGAAGATGGAAGGTCGCCAGATGGTCATGATGATCGGGCCGGTCTCGAAGTAAGGCCGCACCGCGCCGATGACCCTGCCCCTCGCCAACGGCGGGGGGTTTTCTTTTGGCTC
>MNZL01000094.1:3705-5382 GCA_001873585.1 Rhodobacterales bacterium CG2_30_65_12
TGCCGCGCCGCCGCAGCCCGACTATATCCGCGGCCATGCCTGACGCCGCCCACCCCAACCGCCCCGCCCTGCCGCCGGAGATTGCCCGGCGACGGACCTTTGCCATCATCTCGCACCCCGACGCGGGCAAGACCACGCTGACGGAAAAATTTCTGCTCTACGGCGGCGCGATCCAGATGGCCGGACAGGTGCGCGCCAAGGGCGAGGCGCGGCGCACGCGCTCGGATTTCATGAAAATGGAGCAGGATCGGGGCATTTCCGTCAGCGCCTCGGCGATGAGCTTCGATTTCGCTCGCTTTCGCTACAATCTGGTCGACACCCCCGGCCACTCGGACTTTTCCGAAGACACCTACCGCACCCTCACCGCCGTCGACGCCGCGATCATGGTGATCGACGGCGCGAAAGGCGTGGAAAGCCAGACGCAAAAGCTGTTTGAGGTCTGCCGGATGCGCGATCTTCCGATCTTGACCTTTTGCAACAAGATGGACCGCGAGGCGCGCGACACCTTCGAGATCATCGACGAGATCCAGGAGATGCTGGCGATCCACGTCACCCCCGCAAGCTGGCCGATCGGCATGGGCCGCGAGTTTCTCGGTTGCTACGATCTGCTCGGCGACCGGCTCGAACTGATGGACCGCGCCGACCGCAACAAGGTGGCCGAGAGCATCAAGATCGAGGGGCTGGACGATCCGCGCCTGGCCGAGCATGTGCCCGCGCATCTGCTGGAACAACTGCGCGAAGAGGTGGAGATGGCGCGCGAATTGCTGCCCGTGATTGATCCTGCGCAAGTGGCCTCGGGGATGATGACGCCGATCTGGTTCGGCTCCGCGATCAACTCCTTTGGCGTGAAGGAGCTGATGGACGGCATCGCCAAGTATGGCCCTGAGCCGCAGCCGCAATCGGCCGAACAGAGGGATATTTTTCCCGAAGAAACAAAGGTTTCCGGCTTTGTCTTCAAAGTTCAGGCGAACATGGACGCCAAGCACCGTGACCGCGTGGCCTTCGTGCGCATGGCCTCGGGGCATTTTCTGCGCGGCATGAAGCTGATGCATGTGCGAAGCAAAAAGCTGATGGCGATCTCGAACCCGGTGATGTTTCTCGCCTCCGACCGCGAATTGGCCGAAGAGGCCTGGGCCGGCGACATCATAGGGATCCCGAACCACGGCCAGTTGCGCATCGGCGATACGCTCACCGAAGGCGAGATGCTGCGTGTAACCGGCATTCCCTCTTTCGCACCCGAACTTTTGCAAGGCGTGCGCCCGGGCGACCCGATGAAAGCCAAACACCTGGAAAAGGCGCTGATGCAATTCGCCGAGGAAGGCGCGGCAAAGGTTTTCAAGCCCGATATCGGTTCGGGCTTTATCGTCGGCGTGGTGGGCGCGCTGCAATTCGAGGTTCTGGCGAGCCGGATCGAGATCGAATACGGCCTGCCGGTGCGCTTCTCCCCCTCGCACTTCACCTCCGCGCGCTGGGTGTCGGGGCCGAAAGCCGAGATGGACCGTTTCATCGCGGCCAACACCCAGCACATCGCCCACGACCATGACGGCGACCCGGTGTATCTGACCCGCCTGCAATGGGACATCGACCGGGCGCAGCGCGATTACCCGGAGCTGACCTTGAGCGCGACGAAAGAGATGCACGGGGAATAGGCGCTGGCAACGAGGGGGCGCTGCCCCC
>MNZL01000169.1:0-3490 GCA_001873585.1 Rhodobacterales bacterium CG2_30_65_12
GGCGAGCAGCGTCACCGCGAGAATGCCGCTGCCGGTGCCGAGATCGAGCACCCGCGCGGCGGCTGGTCCGGCGATCGCCGCGGCAATGATCGTTTCTGTTTCCGGCCTTGGATCAAGCACTTGCGGGGTAATCTTGAAGTTACGCCCCCAGAACATCCGCTTGCCGATGATCCGGCTCACCGGCTCATGCTCCAGTCGGCGGTGAAGCAGCGCCTCATAGGCCCCCATCTCGGCCTCGCTTACTTCACGGTCGGGCTCCAGGATCAGCCGGTCGGGCGCCAGGCCAAGGGCGTGGGCGAGTAATGCCCGCGCCGCGCGGCCAGCATCGTCGCGTTTGCCGCCCCAACCGAGCAACCCCGTGCCCTTGCCGAGCGCTTGTGTGAGTCTCATGCGTCGATCTCCGCGAGGCGTTGCGCCTGGTCGGCTTGCGTGAGCGCGTCGACGATTTCGTCGAGGTCGCCTGCCATCACCTCGCCAAGCTTGTAGAGCGTAAGGCCAATCCGGTGGTCGGTCATCCGGCCTTGCGGGAAATTATAGGTGCGGATGCGCTCGGAGCGGTCGCCCGAGCCCACCTGCGCGCGGCGGTTGGCGGCGCGCGCGTCATGCACTTTCTGCCGCTCAAGATCGAACAGCCGCGATTTGAGCACCTGCATGGCGATCTCGCGGTTTCGGTGCTGGCTCTTTTCCGAACTGGTAACGACGATCCCACTCGGCATGTGGGTGATGCGCACCGCCGAATCGGTGGTGTTCACGTGCTGGCCACCGGCACCCGAGGCGCGCATCGTGTCGATGCGGATATCGCCGGGGTCGACGTGAATATCCACGTCTTCCGCCTCGGGCAGCACCGCCACGGTTGCCGCCGAGGTGTGGATACGCCCACCCGATTCGGTTTCCGGCACCCGCTGCACCCGGTGCACGCCGCTCTCGTACTTGAGGTGGGCAAAGACGTTTTCGCCGGTGATGTGCGCCACCAGCTCTTTCACCCCGCCCAGCTCGGTGAGTTGCTGTTCGAGCACCTCGAAGCCCCAGCCCCGCCGCTCGGCATAGCGCTGGTACATCCGCATCAGATCGCCGGCAAAAAGCGCGGCTTCCTCGCCGCCAGTGCCGGGGCGGATCTCGACGATCGCCGGGCGTGCATCGGCCTCGTCGCGCGGCAGCAGTGCGCGCCGCATCGCCTGCTCGGCCTCCGGCAGGCGCGCCTTCAGCTCCGGCAGCTCTTCCTCGGCCAGCGCCTTCATCTCCGGGTCGTCCAGCATCGCGCGGGCCGCGTCGAGATCGGCCAGAAGCTGCCGGTAGGCCCCGATCTCGGCCACAACGGGCCTGAGCTGGGCATATTCGCGCCCCACCTGTGCGATCTCGTCGCCGCTGAGGCCCTGGGCCATCTTCGCCTCGAGATAGTCGAAGCGCTCGGTGATCGCGGTGAGTTTGTTGACAGGAACCATCTGCCTGAGGTGGCGTATCGGTGGCGTGTGGTCAAGGGGCAGGTTGCCCCTTCCTGCCTGCCCACCTGCCGGCCATTCAGCCCCCGGCCTCGAGCGCCTCGAACCAGCGCGCGACTCGGGCGGCGTTGACGCCAAGATCGCCAGACCCGAACACAAGATGTGCGTGCACATGCAGGTTCACCCCGTCAGACCAGATCAGCGCGATATCGGGAAAGCCCCAGAGCCGCGACCGGGTGACGAAGGCCACTGGATCGTCGCCCGACCGCTGAGTGCGGGGCGTGGCGGCGGCGATCATTTCGAGCTGCGCCTGCGCCTCAGCCGGCAGCTCGGCGAGCGGGCGCACCACCTTCACCCCGCCCGACATCGGGTGCACCCCGGGCTCGAACGGTCCCGGCCGCGCGATGAGCCGGGCGCGCGGCAGCGGCGCGAGGCGCACATAGGCCTGGGCAGCGGCAATCAGCACAGCGGCAATCAACAGGGATTTGACAAGCATCATCGACAGGGCTCCCATCTGTATGAAGCTGTTACAAACCAGAGGCTGAAAAGGATCAATCCCATGCACATCATCCTGGCCATATTCGCTCTCCTTGCACCGATCCAGGCCGTGGCGGGGCCGTTTGACGGGCTTTTTCGGCCCCACTACGACTGGGCCGAAAGTTGGGACTGCAAGTCTGTCGGCAGGGACGGGGGCGCGATGGCGATCGACGGTGAAAAGGTCTGGGGTATCGACAACCCTTGCACACTCTCCGACCCGGTGGAGGTGCGCGGGATGTCGGCCGTGCTCTACGATCTCACCTGCGCTGGCGAAGGCGAACCCTATTCCGAACGGGCGATGATTATGGCGCACCCCTTCGGCGTTTACGTCGTCACCGACGGGCTGGTGCTGGACTGGTTGCGCTGCGACTAGTGTTCCCCACCCGACAAAAGCGACCCGAAAGGGAACGATTGCCCCGAGCGCCCTGCGCGCAACAGCGGCCGCAGGCCGCCGCGCATCGCCGGGCCGCCTCCACGGCACGGCGATGCGCGGGAACCATTTGTCAGGTTGGGACCACGAGCAGGCCGGGCTCGGTGCGCGCGCTGCGCGGGCGCCAGACCGGTCATCAGCCAGGCCGGCGGCTCTGTCCTCAACGCAGTCCCGCCGCCTCCATGGCCTTGCCCAGCCGTGGCAGGCGAGCCTTTTTCATCAGGCTGCGCATCGGCCATGGCTCTCCCGAGAGCCGCTCCGCCTCGCCCTGCACGGCCAGCGCCACGCCTTGCACCGCTGCCGGGTGATCCGCCCAGATCGCGCGCAAGAACAGGTCGGGCGCATCGCGCCGCAACCCCTCCTCGGCGAGCGTGTGGCGTGGGAAATCCTGCGCGTTCAGCGTCACCACCACGTCTGCCGAGCCGGCTATGGCCGCCGCCAGAACATGCACGTCTGCCGGGTCGGGCAACCAGAGCCGGGCCTCGTCTCCGGCGCGTGGCCGCACCGAGGCAACGCGAAAGCGCGCATTGAGCGCCACGATCTCACCGCGGGCAAGCGCCTCCTGCCCCGGCCCGAGCCTGGCCGCCGCGCGCGCCCATTCCTCGAGGATACGGGGGCTCCAGAGCGGCTCGAACAGCCCCGCCGCCGCCACACCCACCAGCATCTCGCGCATCACCGTCGGGTAGAGCACGCAGGCGTCGAGCAGCGCCTTCATGGCAGCAGCCGGTAGACCAACGCCTTGAGATAGCCCGTTTCGGCCAGGTGCGGATGCTGTGGGTGGTCAGGCCCGGCAAAGCCGGTGTAGATGAGCTGAGCGTGCGCGCCGGCGCGGCCAATCCCGCGGTTGCAGGCGGTGCGAAACCGGCCCAGATCCGCCGCGTGCGAGCAGGAGCAGAGCACGAGGTAGCCGCCGGGCACCACCAACGCTGCGGCGAGGCGGGCGATCCGCTCGTAGGCGCGCAAGCCCGCTTCGAGCGCGGGCTTGTTGGGCGCGAAGGCGGGCGGATCGCAGATCACCACATCGAAGCGCTCGCCCTCTTCGGCCAGCGCATCGAGCACGGCGAAAGCATCGCCCTGGCGGGTG
>MNZL01000169.1:3506-5100 GCA_001873585.1 Rhodobacterales bacterium CG2_30_65_12
GCGAAGCGCTCGGCCACGCCGGTTGCGCGCGCACCCGCCTCGGCCAGCGCCAGCGCCGGGGCGGAGCCGTCTACCGCCAGCGCCGAGGCCGCGCCCCCGGCGAGTGCCGCGAGCGAGAAGCCGCCGACGTGGGCAAACACGTCAAGCACCCGCCCCCCCCTGGCGAGCGTCGCGGCAAAGGCATGGTTGGGGCGCTGGTCGAAATACAGCCCGGTTTTCTGCCCCCCTTCGAGGTCGGCCATGTAGGTGGCGCCATTCATCGGCACCGGCAATGTGCCGGGGTTTTGCCCGATCAGAACGGTGCCCACATCATCCAGCCCTTCGAGCGCGCGCGCGCGGCCAGAGGCGTTTTTGAGCACATTGGCCACACCCACAACCTCGGCCAGCACCTCGGCGATGAGCGGCGCCAGCCGGTCGGCCCAGGCGGCGTTGGGCTGGAGCACGCAAGTATCGCCGAACCGGTCGATCACCACACCGGGCAGCCCGTCCGCCTCGGCATGGATCAGCCGGTAGAACGGTGCGTCGAACAGCCGGGCACGGTGGGCGAGCGCGGTGGCGATCCTCGCGGCAAGCCAGTCGTGGCCAATCTCCACCTCCGCATCGTGGTCGAGCATCCGGGCGATGATCCGCGAGCCGGGAGTAACGGCCACGGTGCCAAGCGGGTGGCGCTCGGTGTCTTCAAGCCGGGCGATGGTGCCAGCGGCGAGCGCCTTGGTGCGCCGGTCGGTGACCACTTCGTTATCATACACCCAAGGCGCGCCGTGGCGGATGGCGCGGGCGTCGGTCTTGGGCCTGAGGCGGATGGTGGGGCGTGGATATGTCATGGCTCCCGGTTACAGGAGCCCCGCGCCCCGGGGAAGGCCGAAAACGAAAAGGGCGCGCGCTGCGGCGCGCGCTGCGGCACGCCCTTTGCATGGATGTCGTGTGCGCTCAGCCTTGTGGGGCGTCGCGCGGTTGGGTCAGGTCGTTGCGGATCATGTCGCTGACCAACGCCGTGATCTCGTCGCGCTGGAAGATACCCTGCGCCTCGTCCGCCAGGGCCTGCTCCGAACTCACCCAGCTATCGAACCCGACCAGCCGGCCCGGTTCGAGCAATTCGCCGGTTTCGGCATCGCGCACGCTCATGACCATCCAGATTTCGTGGTCGCCACCATAGGTGTATCGGGTGCGCTTGGTGAGCGCGTGAAACCGTGTCACCACCGCCTCGATCTTCACCGCGCGCGGGCCGTCCATCCCGGCCACGCCCTGTTTGATTGCGTCCGTCAGGATCGCGTCAACCTGCGCATACCGGTCTCCCAACGGCTCTTCCTGCCAGAGGATATCGGCCCGCGGCTTGATCCCGTTGGCCTCCGAAACCGTAAGCTCGGGCGGCACGGTAACGTCTACCTCTGTTACCCGGTAAGACGGGTTCAGGGGTGCCGACACATCGGCCCCGGACTTGCTGCCGAACAGCGGGGTATTCGCCTGGGCATTGCGGCTGACGAAGCCGCCGCCGCCGGCACAGCCGGCGAGCAGGGCGCCCGAAACAAGGATCGCAACGAGGCTTCGCGGTGTCATGTCTTTTCTCCTGCTCTTCGCCCGTTGGGGGCATTCG
>MNZL01000049.1 GCA_001873585.1 Rhodobacterales bacterium CG2_30_65_12
CCTCATTGGCCCGGGCGGCAACGAGCGCCTTCATCCGGCGCTCAAGCTCGGCGTCGGTGATCCCGGCGGGCCGCTTCGAGGCGTCGCCCGCAGCAGGCTTCGCCGGTGCGCCACCCGGTGCCGCGCCCGGCTTGGGCACGACAACGCGCTTGCGCTTGGTCTCGACCACCACGTTCTTGGTTCGTCCGTGGCTGAAGCTCTGCTTCACCTGGCCCGATCGGGCACCGCCACGCAAACCAAGGGGCTTTTTGCCGTCGCTATCGCTCATCTCGTCTTCGTACCTTTCCGGCGGTCTGTGCCACCGTCTTTTTCGCGCAAGCCCGCAAGCTTCGCGGCTTCATCTACTACACGTTCCGTGAGTCCGCCACCCGCGAGCGCGCCATGTATCACATTTTCCCGGCCGAATGCCAAACCCAATTCCCCGGCCGTCAGGCAGCCGATGAAGCTGCCGTTTTGCGGGGTGCTGAGCTTGGATTTACCGCGCTCGGACCCGTCTGAGGCCTGGATCAGCACCTTTGCCCTGTCCTTCACCAGCCAGTCCTTGACCTTCTCGTATCCGGCCACCGCCCCGCCCGCTTTTCGCGCCAGCGAGATCAGGTGAACCACCCTGTCGGCGAGGCCTTCTTCAACCATTGCGATCAGGTCTTCCGGCACGTTTACCGGCTGGCGGGCGGCGCGCGCGAAGAGGCCTTTCAACACCGCCTTTTCCATCGCCTTGCGCTCAGCCGCCACCCAGATGCCGCGGCCCGGCAGCTTGCCGAGCAGGTCGGGCACAACCGTGCCATCCGGGCTAACGACGAAGCGCACAAGCCCGTGCCTGGGCTGCGTCTCACCGGTGGCAATGCAGCGCCGTTCGGGGCCATCATCCCCTGATTTTGGCTGACCTCCGCGAGTCATGCGCCGGTTCCGAGGCCCGGGATCAGGCCTCGGCCTCCTCTTGCACTTCGCCCTCGTCAGCGTCGGTGACAAGATCCGCCGGATCGACCCAGCCAAGCTGGATGCGGGCCGTCATTACCAGATTTTGCGCCTCTTCAAGGTTCATGTCGAACTTTTCGAGAATGCCGTCGTCCTTCTTCCGCTCGCCGTTTTCCGTTGTCCAGCCGCCCGCCAGCTCCCAGTCGGCACAAGTCGCAAAATCTTCGAGCGTCAGCACACCATCTTCGGCCAGCGCTTCGATCATCTGCGGCGTAAGCCCCTCGAAACTTACCAGGCTGTCTTGCACGCCAAGCTCGCGGGCATGGTCCATCGCCTTGCGGTTTTGCTCTTCGAGATAATCGCGGGCGCGGGCCTGCAGTTCTTTCGCGGTATCGTCGTCAACACCGTCGATCACCAGAAGCTCGTCGCGCTCGACATAGGCCACCTCTTCAAGGTTGGTGAACCCTTCCGAAACGAGTAGCTGGGCGAAAAATTCATCGAGGTCGAGCGTGTCCATAAACAGTTTGGTGCGCTCGGCAAACTCGGCCTGGCGGCGCTTGCTCTCTTCTTCCTCGGTGAGGATGTCGATATCGAGCCCGGTGAGCTGGCTCGCCAGCCGCACGTTCTGGCCGCGCCGGCCGATGGCGAGCGAAAGCTGCTCGTCGGGCACCACCACCTCGATCTTGCCTGCGTCTTCGTCGAGCACGACCTTCGACACCTCGGCCGGCTGCAGCGCGTTGACGAGGAAGGTGGGCACGTCTTCGTTCCACGGGATGATGTCGATCTTTTCGCCCTGTAGCTCGTTCACCACCGCCTGCACCCGGCTGCCGCGCATACCGACGCAGGCCCCGACCGGATCAATCGAATTATCGTAGCTCACCACGGCGATCTTGGCACGCGAACCGGGATCGCGGGCCACGGCCTTGATCTCGATGATACCATCGTAGATTTCCGGCACTTCCATCTTGAACAGCTCGGCCATGAACTCCGGCGCGGTGCGGCTGAGGAAGATCTGCGGGCCGCGAGCCTCCCGGCGCACGTCTTTTACATAGCAGCGGATGCGGTCGTTCGGGCGGTAGCTTTCGCGGCCAATCTTTTCGTTGCGGCGCAGGATCGCTTCGCCCGCGCCTACATCTACAATGATATTGCCGTATTCCTCACGTTTGACCTGACCATTGATGATGGTGCCGGCGCGATCCTTGAAATCTTCGTATTGCCGGTCGCGCTCGGCCTCGCGCACCTTTTGCAAGATCACCTGCTTGGCGCTCTGGGCGGCGATCCGGCCCATTTCGACCGGCGGCACTTCCTCGACATAGGTGTCGCCCACCTTGGGATCGTCGAGATACTGCCTGGCCTGCTCCACCGTCAGCTCGGCCTGGTAATTCTCCAGCGCGTCATCCTCCACCACGGTGCGCACCCGGCTGAAGCGGGCGCGGCCGGTCTTGCGGTCGATTGCCACGCGAATGTCCATCTCGGCGCCGTAGCGGCTCTTGGCGGCGCGGGCGAGGCTTTCTTCCATCGCCTCGATCACGAGGCCGGGTTCAATCATCTTCTCGCGCGCCACCGCTTCCGCGGTTTGCAGAAGCTCAAGCTGGTTGGCAGAGGTGATAGCCATGGGTCAGTCCTCCTCAGAACTGTCGTCGGATTGGATTTCGTCAAACTCGGTTTCGTCGATCTCGACAGCATGTTTTCGGCTGCGCAGCGTCTCGCGGATCAGCTCTTCGGTCAGCACCAGCTTGGCCTCGGCGAGCAGATCGAAGGTGAGCCCGATGGTAACGGGCGTGCCCTGGTCTTCGATCTCGATCAGCACCTCATCGCCTTGGATGCCCTGAAGCAAGCCCTTGAAGCGCTTGCGGCCGTCGATCAGCTCGGCCGTCTCGATCTTGGCAACGTAGCCATCCCAGGTATCGAAATCCTTGAGCCGGGTCAGAGGCCGGTCGATCCCGGGGCTCGACACTTCGAGCGTGTAGTTGTCGGCGATCGGGTCTTCAACATCGAGCACGGCACCGATGGCGGTGGTGATCTCGGCCAGATCATCCACCTCGATGCCCCCCTCGGGCTTCTCGGCCATGATCTGAAGTGTCGGCGTATTGCCGCCCATCAGCCGCAGGCGCACCAGCTCAAAGCCCATCCCCTCGATCACGGGGCGGACGATCTCGGCCAGTCGCTGGTCGATGGATGTTTTTGCAACCAGATCGGTCACGGTATCTCCAAGCACAAAAAAACGGGCACGCGGCCCGTTGATCTTTCCCGGTGGAGCCTCGGGGGTGGAAGCCGAAGCACCGCTATTGAGGGGCATATAAGCGGGATCGGGTGAGTCTGCAAGGGAAAGCTACACCCCCAGCGTTTCGCGCTGCCGCGCCAGCTTGTCCATCGTCCGCACAAGTTCCGCCGCGATGCCGGGTTCGCTCACCGCGTGGCCCGCTTTCGGCACCAACTTGAGCTCGCTGGCAGGCCAGGCCTTGTGCAGCGCCCAGGCCGAGGCTGGGGGGCAGATCATGTCGTGCCGGCCCTGCACGATGGTGCCGGGGATATGTGCGATCCTGTTCACGTTGGCCATGATCTGCTGGCTCTCGTCGAGAAAAGCATCGTTGATGAAATAATGGTTTTCGATCCGCGAGAAGGCGAGCGCGTAATCGGCCGGGCTGTCGATCGGGGTGCCGTCGTTTTCGATCGAGGCAAGCGCGTTTTCCCAGGCCGCCCAGGCCTTCGCGTGCACCACCTCCTCTGCCCGGTCGCCGGAGAACAGCCGCTTGTGATAGGCGGCGATCAGGTCGTGCCGCTCGGCCTCGGGGATTGACGCGACAAAGCGTTCCCACAGATCGGGCCAGAATTGCCCCGCGCCGCCGCCATAAAACCACTCAAGCTCGCGCTTCGAGGCGAGGAAGACGCCGCGCAGCACCAGCCAGGCCACCGCGCCCGGATGCGCCTGGGCATAGACCAGCGCCAGCGTCGCCCCCCAGGAACCGCCGAAAACGATCCAGCGATCAATGCCGAGCGTATGGCGGATATGTTCGATATCGCGGATCAGATGCCAGGTGGTGTTGGCCTTTACCGTCGCGTGCGGGCGCGAGCGCCCGCAGCCGCGCTGGTCAAACAGGACGGCACGATATTTGTCGGGATCGAAAAACCGGCGCATCGCCGGCGAACAACCGCCGCCCGGCCCGCCGTGAAACACCACAACGGGGATGCCTTGCGGATTGCCCACCTCTTCGACATAGAGCGTGTGCCCTTCGCCCACCTCAAGCATATGCCGGCGGTAGGGCTCGCGCGCGGGGTAGAGCTTGCCCACTGCGGTGTATTTTCCTGCGGTCTTGTCCATGGGAACCCTATATAAGGCCGGCGACCAATGACCGCCACGAGAAAGAGAGACCAGATGTCTGACGCGCAAACCACCGTCGATCCGTCCGAAGTTGCCAAGTTCGAGGCGATGTCTGCCGAGTGGTGGGATCCGACCGGCAAGTTCAAGCCCCTGCACATGATGAACCCGGTGCGGCTCGGCTACATCAGCCAGACCATCGCCAATACCTTCGGCCGCGATCTTGATGGCGAGAAGCCGTTCGCGGGGCTTCGGCTGCTCGATATCGGCTGCGGCGGCGGGCTGCTGTCCGAGCCGATGGCGCGGCTCGGCGCCGAGGTGGTGGGGGCCGATGCCGCCCCGCGCAACATCCCGGTGGCGCAGATTCACGCCGAGAAATCGGGGCTGGAGATCGACTATCGCGTTACCACCGCCGAGGCGCTGGCCGAGGCGGGCGAGCAGTTTGACGTGGTGCTCAACATGGAAGTGGTCGAGCACGTGGCCGATCCGCTCGCCTATCTCACCGCCTGCCAGCAGCTTTTGAAGCCAGGCGGGCTGATGATCGCCTCAACGATCAACCGCAATCCCAAGAGCTACATGATGGCGATCTTTGGTGCCGAGCGGGTGATGCGCTGGCTGCCGGTGGGCACGCATGATTGGAACAAGTTCATCACTCCCGACGAGTTGGTAGACCTGCTCTCTCGCGCCCGGTTCAGGGTGGTCGACACCTCGGGTTTCGTGTTCAACCCGGTCTCGTGGATCTGGTCGATCTCGGAGACAAACCTGAGCGTGAATTATGTGACCGCGAGCGTGAAGCCGGCCTAATCCTGCTGATCGAAGCGGGCGCGAATCTCGCGCAAGACGGGGATCGCGGCGCGCACCTTTTCCGGGCCGATGGTGGCAACCACGTCGGCGATGATCGGAGCGATGGCCGAAAGCGCGGTATCCCGCGCCTTGCGCCCGGCGGGGCTGATCGTGACCAGTTTGCGCCGGGCATCATCCCAATCGGGGTGAATGTGCACGTGTCCGGCCCATTCGAGCTTGCCGAGCGTGTTGGTCATCGCCCCGCGCGTGACGTGAAAGGTGCGGGCAAGCTGCGCCGGGCTCTTCGCCTCGCCGGCATTGGCGAGATGGTTGAGCACCGAGAAATGGCTGAGCTCCATGCCTTTCGGCAGCGCCTTGCTCAGCGCCGTGCGCGCAAGCTGATCAGCCATGAACATCTCGCTGAACAGCGCGACCGACAGGCTTTCGGCAGGATCCGACATCAGGGGCTTTCAAACTCTCTGCGATGGCTGAGCGACGGGATGCGCCCCCGGGTAGTGTCCACGTCCGAGAGGTTCAGATCAACCAGCGTCACCCCCGGCGCGGTTCCGGCATCGGCCAGCACCCTGCCCCAGGGCGAAATTGCGAGCGAACGGCCGTGGGTGGCGCGGGTGGCCGAATGCTGGCCGGTTTGCGCCGGGGCAAGGATGAAGCACCCGGTCTCGATTGCGCGGGCGCGCAAGAGGGTTTCCCAATGCGCCGCACCTGTAACCGGAGTGAAGGCGGCCGGCACGGTAATGATCTCGGCCCCGGCGGTGGCGAGTCGGTGGAACAGCTCGGGAAAGCGCACGTCGTAGCAGATCGTCTGGCCGATCTTGCCGACCGGTGTATCTGTCACCACCGCGCGGGTGCCGGGGCGGAAGGCCGCGCTTTCGCGGTGGGTTTCCGCCGCTGTCACGTCAACATCGAACATGTGGATCTTGTCATACCGCGCCGCGATCATGCCCTCGGGCGAGATCAGAAACGAGCGGTTGGCAAAGCGCCCATCGGCGTCGCCGGTCTTGAGCGCAAGCGAGCCGATCATCAGCCAGGTGCCGAGCGCCTGCGCCTCGGCGCTGAGCGCGGCCAGCGTGGGGTCGTCGGCCTCAAGGTGCAGCACCGCACGCTGGTGCTCGCGATCGGAGGTCACGATATTGGTAACTTCCGGGGTCAGCACCAGCTCGGCACCGCCTGCCGCCGCCTCGCGCAGATAGCCGAGCGTGATGGCAAGGTTGGCCTCCGGATCGGCACCCGACGTAAGCTGGACGAGCCCCGCGCGCATGGCTCAGCCCGCCAGCAAAGGGCCGAGCTTGCCCATGTGTTCGAGCTCATACATGTCGTCGAACCCGCCGACATGGGTTTCGCCGATCCAGATTTGCGGCACGGTGAACTGGCCGCCGGATTTCTGGATCATCTCGGCACGGCGCTCGGGCTGGGCCTGGATATCAATCTCGGTATAGGCCGCGCCTTTCTTTTCCAGCAGCCGTTTGGCCGCGTGGCAGAAGCCGCAATAGGGCTTGGTGTAGATCGTGATCGGTTGCATCCGCTTTCCCCTTGCAGGCACCGCAGCGCCGTTTCAGGCAAACTTAGGCATCCTTCACCGTGCGCGCCAGTGCCAGCGTCGCCACATCGGCGGCCCCGGCTGAAAGGCAGGCCTCAGCCGCTGCAGCAAAGGTGGCGCCGGAGGTAAACACATCATCCACCAGCACCACCCGCCGGCCCTTCAACACACTGCTCCGCTTCGGGTGAGGACGAATCGCCCCTTTCATGTTGGCAAACCGGCCCTCGCGGCCCTTGCCCTCCTGCTTGTCCGTCCGGTTGGGACGAATGAGCGCAGTGGGTGCCACGTCATGCCCGGTCTGCCGGGCCAGCGCGCGGGCAAGCTCCGAGGCCTGATTGTAGCGCCGGGCAAAAATCCGCGTCCAATGCGCCGGGATCGGCACGATCAGCGTATCGGGGGTGAACAGCTCGCGCCCGGCGCGGGCCATCCAGCCAGCGGCGGGCGGCACGAGATCGAGCCGGTCCGCGAGCTTGATCTGCAGCACCATGCGGCGGGCGTTTCCGGTGTAGATCATCGCCGCCCGCCCGCGCGACCAAGGCCGGGCGATCACCATGCAATCGTCGCACAGATCCACCTCATCATCGTTTTCACCCAGAAGCGGCGTGCCGCATGTATCGCAAACATGGCCGACGATGAAGGGCGTTTCGGCCCAGCACTTGCCACAGAGGCCGTGCTCATCGGCGATTGGTGTGCCGCAGCTTGCGCACTGCGGCGGATAGAGGATGGCGAGTGGCGATTGCATTCTTGTCCTGTCCTTATATGGTCCGCGCCATGGCTGACCTTGTCGATCCCTCCCGCCTTGCCCTTGTCCGCGCCCGTGCGCGCGATGACGCGATGTTTCTCCAGCAGGAGGCCGCCGACGAGGTGAAGGATCGGCTGGAAATGGTTAACAGAACGTTTACGCGCCCGGCCGTGGTGACGGGATTTCCGCATGTGTGGCGTTCTGTCTTTCCGCAAGCGGTGATCGTGCCCGACGATGAGGTGCTTGCGCTGGAACCGGGCGCGCATGATCTCGTGATCCACGGCCTCTCGCTGCACTGGGCGAACGACCCGGTGACGCAACTGTTTCAATGCGGCAAGGCTTTGGCACCCGACGGATTGTTCATCGGCGTCACCTATGCCGGGCAAACCCTCAGCGAGCTGCGCGCGGTGCTCGGCGAAACCGAGATCGAAACGCGCGGCGGCCTTTCGCCCCGGGTGCTGCCGATGGCCGAGATTCGTGACCTTGGGCACATTTTGCAAATGGCAGGCCTGGCCCTGCCAGTGGCCGATGCGGCGGTGCGCACGGTGACATATGCCGACGCCTATGCGCTGATGCGTGATCTGCGCGCGATGGGTGAGGGCAATGCGCTGCGCGCGCGCGCTGGCCCCGGCACGCGCGCCTATTTCGACCGTGCTGCCGCGCGCTACGCCGAGGCCTACGGGCAAGACGGGCGCATACCGGCCACCTTCGAGATGGTGTTTCTCACCGGTTGGGCGCCGCACGAAAGCCAGCAGAAACCGCTCAAACCAGGCTCCGCCGCCGCCCGGCTGGCCGATGCACTGGGCGCCGCCCAATCCAAACTGCCGGATTGACCGTATCGTTCGGTAGGCTATCACCGGCCGACCCAGCAAGAGAGCCCAGACATGCGCGACACCACCCATATGCCCGCCGACCATCCGACGATCCCCGCCGAGAAAGTGGGCGTGCTCATTGCCAACCTCGGCACGCCGGATAATTACGATTACTGGTCGATGCGGCGGTATCTAAGCGAATTTCTGTCCGACCAGCGGGTGATCGACTATCCGAAGTGGAAGTGGCAGCCGCTCCTGCAAGGGATCATCCTGTCGATCCGACCATTCCGATCCGGGGCAAACTACAAGTCGATCTGGAACCACGCGCTTGGCGAGAGCCCGCTCATGACGATCACCAAGGCGCAGACGGCCAAGCTGCGCGGTGCGCTTGAGGCGCGGTTCGGTGATCGGGTGATGGTGGATTTCGCCATGCGTTACGGCAATCCCTCGACGCAATCGAAGGTGGCGGAGATGGTGAAGGCCGGTTGCACCAAGATTCTCTTTTTTCCGCTCTACCCGCAGTATTCCGGCCCCACCACAGCCACGGCGAACGACGCGTTTTTCCGCGCCTTGATGGAGCAGACCTGGCAGCCGGCGGCCCGCACCGTGCCCGCCTATTTCGACCAAGCAAGCTACATCGAGGCGCTGGCGCAATCGGTCGAGCGGGCCTACCCCAGCGAGGCGCAAGCGCCAGACGTGCTGGTGTGCTCCTATCATGGCGTGCCGCAGCGCTACCTGATGCAGGGCGACCCCTACCATTGCCATTGCCAGAAAACCACGCGGCTTCTGCGCGAGCGGCTGGGTTGGGCACAAGACCGGGTGATAACCACCTTCCAGTCAAAGTTCGGGCCGGAAGAATGGCTCAAGCCCTACACCGTCAAGGAAGTCGCCCGGCTGGCGGAAACGGGCAAGAAAACCATCGCCGTGATCGCGCCCGCGTTTTCGTCGGATTGCATCGAAACGCTCGAAGAGATCAACGAGGAGATCCAGGAGAGCTTTACCCACGCGGGCGGCGAGAACTTTACATACCTGCCCTGCCTCAACGACGACGACGCGCATGTTGCGATGATGGCGGAGGTGGTTGAGGACAACTTGAAAGGCTGGATCGAGGCGGAATAGTCGCTGATTCAGACCCTCCAGCCGTGGCTTTTGCAGGTCTCGATGATCTGCGCCTCCGCTTCTTCGGTATCGGCCTTGATCGCGTTCAGGTGGACGAACCAATAGAGGTAGCGCGCCATCGGAGGGCCGCCTTCTTCCACCCTGCGCCAGGCTTCATCGACGCCAAGCTGCGAGACTCGCGGCATCGCGTGGTGAAAATCTGTCTCGGCAAAAAGCAACGCTGGCTTGCGGAAGAAAAAGCCCGAAAGCGCAGCGGCAGAGTTCTGCGTGACCACGAAGTTACACACACGAAGGGCCTCTTCCATGCTGCCCGTCTGCACCGATACGCGTGGATCATCTGCGGCGATGCGCTCGATCGCAGCGATCTCGTCTGGTGAATAGGTCTCGCCCGGATGCAGACCAAGCAGGATACGGCGCGCACCGGCGCGGCCTTGCACCTCTGCGATCATGTCGACAGGGCTCATCGACTGGAATGAGCGATGAGCGAGCAATCGCCCTTGAAGCGGCACATAGATGAGCCCTGATGTTTCGGCTTTCAAGGGCGCCTTGCGAAACAGGTATTGGCGCCAGCGGTTGAACCAGTCAAGCGCCAGATCAGTGTCTATTTCAGCCGGATCGAATGTTTTTTGTGCTACGCCAAACGCCCAGCGATGCGCCGTCGGCTCTATCCGCCAGTAGGGATAATAATAGGCCCGGCGCATCGAGAGCGCCCGGGGATGAAATGGATCTTTCATCAAGAACAGCGCGTAGCCCTGCCGTGCCGCCGACCTGAGCCGGTCAGCGTCGGTGTCTTCCACCAGCGCCACCCGAAAGCCGCGCCCCTCAAACGCGGCGCGCACCTTGTTGACGAAGCCAAAATCCCCCGCCCGCGCCATCTCAAGGATGGTCGGCTCCAGGTGGATGCGCAGGATGTCGTGGCGCAGCATGGGGCGAAGTTAAAGCTGGCCGGGAAGGCCGGCAAGGCCGGTGGTTGCCGTCTTCGCGCATGGGGACCATATAGCGGGGAAAGAGATGGAGGCGATATGGCGCACAAGGATTTTCCCGGCTGGCACGGCACCACGATCATTGGCGTGAGGAAGGCTGGCAAGGTGGTGATCGCGGGCGACGGTCAGGTGAGCCTGGGCCAAACCGTGATCAAGGGCACCGCGCGCAAGGTGCGCAGGCTTACGCCCGGCGGGCACGAGATCGTCGCGGGGTTTGCTGGCTCCACCGCTGATGCCTTCACCCTGCTGGAACGGCTGGAAGCCAAGCTTGAATCCACCCCCGGCCAGCTTGCCCGCGCCTGCGTCGAACTGGCGAAGGACTGGCGCACCGACAAGTATTTGCAAAAGCTCGAAGCGATGCTGATCGTCACCGATGGCGACGGGCTTTTCGTGGTCACTGGCGCCGGCGACGTGCTGGAGCCGGAGCATGACGTGACCGCCATCGGCTCGGGTGGCAACTACGCGCTCGCCGCCGCGCGAGCGATCATGGACAGCGATAAATCGGCCGAGGATATCGCCCGCACCGCCATGGCGATCGCCGCCGATATCTGCGTTTACACCAACGGCAACCTGACCGTGGAGACCATCGAGAAATGACCGACCTGACCCCGCGCGAGATCGTCTCCGAGCTTGATCGCTTCATCATCGGCCAGAAAGACGCCAAGCGCGCCGTTGCCGTGGCGCTGCGCAACCGTTGGCGGCGCAAGCAGCTCAATCCGGAGCTGCGCGAGGAGGTTTATCCCAAAAACATCCTGATGATCGGGCCCACCGGCGTGGGCAAGACCGAGATCAGCCGGCGCCTTGCCAAGCTGGCGCGCGCGCCGTTCATCAAGGTGGAGGCGACCAAGTTTACCGAAGTTGGCTACGTTGGCCGCGATGTGGAGCAAATCGTGCGCGATCTGGTTGATTCCGCGATCCTCCAGACCCGCTCCCAAATGCGCGAAGACGTGAAGGCCGCTGCCGAAGCGCAGGCCGAAACCCGGGTGATCGAGGCCCTCGCCGGCAAGGACGCGCGCGAGCAGGCCCGCGAGATGTTTCGCGCCAAGCTGCGCTCGGGCGAGCTCAACGACCACGAAATCGAGCTCGATCTGCAAGACAATTCCACCGGCGGTATGCCGATGTTTGACATCCCCGGCCAGCCAGGCATGGGCATGGGCGTGGCCTCGCTGGGAGATATCTTCGGCAAGGCTTTTGGCGGGCGCACGGTGCGGCGCAAGATGACGGTGGCCGATAGCTACGGTGTGCTCGTGGCCGAGGAAGCCGACAAGCTCCTCGACGACGAAGCGGTGACCAAGGCTGCGCTGGAGGCGGTGGAGCAGAACGGTATCGTCTTTCTCGACGAGATCGACAAGGTCTGCGCCCGGGCTGAGGCGCGCGGCGGCGACGTGAGCCGCGAAGGTGTGCAGCGCGATCTCTTGCCGCTGATCGAGGGCACCACGGTGAGCACCAAGCACGGGCCGGTGAAGACCGACCATATACTGTTTATCGCGTCCGGCGCCTTCCACACCGCCAAGCCATCGGACCTGCTGCCGGAGCTTCAGGGCCGGCTGCCGATCCGGGTGGAGCTTTCGGCGCTCACCGAAGACGATTTCGTGCGCATTCTCACCGAGACCGACAACGCGCTCACGCTGCAATATTCCGCCCTCATGGGCACCGAAGAGGTGGGCGTGAGCTTCACCCCTGACGGCATAGCCGCCATTGCCCGGATCGCGGCGGACGTGAACCGGAGCGTGGAAAACATTGGCGCGCGGCGGCTTTACACGGTGATAGAACGGGTGTTTGAAGAGCTGAGCTTCACCGCGCCCGACCGTTCGGGAGAGGTGATCGTGGTCGATGCCGGGTTTGTCGAGGCGAACCTGGGCGAGTTGATGCGTTCGGCCGACGTGAGCCGCTACATGCTGTAATCCGGCTTTTCTTTTCGCGCGAAAAGGAAGATGGGGAGGGATGGGATTTTTCGCCTTCCTCCGCACCAACATGGCTTGGCTCACGGCCGGGTTTCTGCTGACCTTCACGTCAAGCTTCGGGCAGACGTTTTTCATCTCGATCTTTGCCGGCGAGATCCGCGCAACGTTTGGCTTGAGCAATGGCCAATGGGGCGGGCTTTACACGCTTGCCACCTCTGCCTCGGCCATCGCCATGGTCTGGGCCGGTGTGTTGACCGACCGTTACCGTGTGCGCAGCCTCGGCGCCTGGATATTGTCCGGGCTCGCGCTCGCCAGCCTCGCCATGGCGGCGGTGCCATCGGTCTGGGTGTTGGTGCTGGTGATCTTCGGCTTGCGCTTCACCGGGCAGGGGATGACGAGCCAGATCGCCGTGGTGGCGATGGCGCGCTGGTTTGTGGCAACGCGCGGCAAGGCCGTTGCCATCGCCAGGCTCGGCCACCCGATTGGTGAGGCGCTTCTGCCGGTAACCTTCGTTGCCCTGCTTGGCGTTATGAATTGGCGTCTCCTCTGGGTCGTCGCCGCCGGGGCCGTGCTGCTTGCGATTCCGGTGCTCAGCCTGCTGCTCCAGCGCGAGCGCATTCCTTCGGAAATGAGCATGGGCAACGATGCGGCCGGCATGGGCGGGCGCCATTGGAACCGGCACGATGTGTTGCATCACCGGCTGTTCTGGTTTGCCGTGCCGTTGCTGATTGGCCCACCCGCCTTTGGCACCGCGCTGTTTTTTCACCAGGTGCATCTGACCGAAGTCAAAGGTTGGCCCCTCCTGCAATACGTTGCGTTGCTTCCGCTCTATTCCGGGGTGAACCTCATTACGATGCTGGGCAGCGGCTGGGCGGTAGACCGGCTGGGAACGGCAAGGTTGATCCCGTGGGTGCTGCTGCCGATGGCTCTCGGATTTTTTCTGATGGGGCAGGCGCAAAGCCTCGCCGGAGCCGCCGTAGCGCTCTTGCTTTTCGGCGTTACCAACGGCGCGAACGGCACCGTGCCAGCGGCGTTTTGGGCCGAGTTCTATGGCACCCGCCACATTGGCGCGATCAAGGCGCTCTCTGCCGCCCTGATGGTGTTCGGATCGGCTATCGGGCCGGGGCTGACCGGCGCTCTGATCGACCTTGGGTATCCGTTTCCCACCCAGATGCTTGCCATCGCCGTCTACTTCGTTTTCGCCGCCGGTCTGATGGCGTTCGGCATCCGCTCGGCGCGGCTCTCGGCGAATTGATGCGCAGAGGCGGGGCGTCCCGGCTTATTCACTGGCGGATTGCACCCAACCAGCGTAGCTCGACGCGAAACCTGTCGGGATAGACCTAAATGAATCGCCGCGCCTTCCTTTCGCTCACGTCGACGCTCGCGCTCACGGCCTGCGCCGGCGGCGCGCGCGTGGTGTCGATCAACGAGGTCAACCGGGCCGGCGGATCGGTGGTGCCAATTCTCGTAGTCTCAAGCCGCAACATTCAGGCCGATGGCTCGCTGGGTTCGGCGCGTGGCGAAGGGCTTTCATTCGGCCGTTACGACGTGAGCGTGCCCCCCAACCGCAAACTCGGCAGCGTAACGCTTTCACGATTCCGCGTGAATCCGCGCAAGGATTTCGCAACGATCAACAACGAGATTTTCAACTCCGAATCGACCTTCCGCAGCCAGCTTAAGGCGCAGCTTCTAAGCCGCCCGGCGGGCCGGCGCAATGCCGTCGTGTTCGTGCATGGCTACAACACCGGCTATGAAGACGGGCTTTTCCGGTTCGCGCAGTTCTACAACGACGTGGAGCTGGATGATGTGCCCGTGCATTACTCTTGGCCCAGCGCCGAAAAGCTGCTGCGCTATGGCTACGACCGCGATTCGATGCTCTATGCCCGCGACGGGTTCGAGGCGCTGTTGCGCAGTGTGATCGCAGCCGGGGCCGAAAAGGTGCTGATCGTCGGGCATTCGATGGGCTCGATGCTGATCATGGAAACCCTGCGCGAGATCGCCATCGCCGGCGACAGCGCCATGCTGAACCGGATTGGCGGGGTGATCCTCGTCTCTCCTGATATCGACATCGACGTGTTTCGTGCGCAGGCGCGCCGGATCGGCACCTTGCCGAAGCCCTTCGTGATATTCTCGTCAAAACGCGACCGGGTGCTGGCTTTTGCCGCCAACGAGATCTACGGCAACGACCGCGTGGGCGCGCTGCAGCTTGATGGCGCGCTGTCCGACCTTGACGTGAACGTGATCGACGTGACGGAATACTCCAGAGGCGTGCTCAACCACTCCACCGCTATTACCTCACCCGCCTACCTCAAGATCATCGGCAACATGCGCGGCTTTGCCGGCAGCTTCGATGGTTCCTTTGGCGCGCTGGGCAACGAGGTGCCGGACGCAATCATCGCGGTAGACGATCCCGACCACATCCGCGTCGGCCATGTTCCGTTCTAACGCGCGCGCCTGAGGTAAACGTAATAGGCCCCCTCACCACCATGGCGCAGGTGCGCCTCGACGATTTGCAGCACATGCGGCTTCAGAGGCGCGACCCCCAGCCAATGCGGCACCTGGTGGCGCAGCACACCGTGGCGCTCGGGAATCGGCCCATAATCGGGCCTGGTCTTGCCCTTGCCGGTAATCACCAGCACCAGCCTGCGCCCACCCGCCACCGCTTCGAGGATGAAGCGGGTAAGCGCGGGATGGGCCTGGGCGGTGGTCATCCCGTGCAAATCAATCCGCGCCTCCGGCACAAGGCGGCCTTTCTTGAGCCGGGCGAAGCGCTTGCGGTCCATCGCCAGCGGCTCATTGGCGATCTGCTCGGTGATGTTGGGGGCGAAGTCGTAGTGCGCCGGTCCGGGCTTGGCAGCCTCGCCCACGCGAAAGCGAGGCACAGGCGAATAATGCGGTTTTGGCTTCGTTAGAGCCGGTTTTTCCACCAGCAGCGGGCGATCGGGGTGCATCGGCGCAGCCCGTTCGACCACCTTTTGCCAAAGGTCAATCTCGTCCGGGCGCAGGCTGCGCGGCTTGCGGCGGGCCATCGGCTCAGCCTTCCGGCTTCAGGGCATAGGCGCGCTGGATCGGCAAGATCGCAACCATCCGGCCCGTGTCGCGCACCTGCCCGGCAAGCCGCCCGGCCTCATTACCGGTGCCGAAAAAAATATCGGCCCGCTGCGCGCCCTTGATCCGCGAGCCGGTATCCTGCGCCACCATAAGCCGGTCAAACGGGTGTTTTCCCCGCTTTTCAAGCCAGACCGGCGCCCCGAGCGGGGTATATTCGGGGTCCACCGCGAGCGTGCGATGCGCGGTGATCGAGCGGTTCATCGCGCCGAGCGGTCCTCGGTCTGCCGGCACCTGGCCGACCTCGCGGAAGAAAACGTAAGACGGATTGCTCAGCAGCAGATCGGCCCCCTCCGCCGGGTTGCGCCGGACCCACGAGCGAATCACCGGGGCCGAAACCTGGTTCCGGTCATAGACCCCACGGCGCACCAGCTCGTCACCGAGCGAGCTATAGCTATGCCCGTTCGACCCGCCATAACCGAGGCGGATAACCGACCCATCCGCCAGCCGGATCCGGCCCGACCCCTGGATCTGCAAAAATTGCAGCTCCACCGGGTTTTCGACCCAGGCTATTTCCAGGCCCCGGCCCTTCAGGGCATCGCCGGTTTCGATCTCTTCGCGGGTGAGCCAGAGCGTTCCCGGCACCAGCTCAGGGGGCTTGCGATAAACCGGCACCGCAAACCGCGCGGAGCGCTGGCGCGCGCCAAGAATTTCCGGTTCATAATAGGCGGTGAACAACGGATCAGCGCCGTCTTCAATCAGCACCGGGCGAAAGAACAACTCGAAGAATTGCCGGGCGGGGCCGGCATGGGCTGCGCCGAGGTTGCAGATCGGCTGCCATTGCGGATCGTCGAGAATGGCGCAGGTTTCGAGAAAAACGGTGAGCGCCGCAGCGTGGTCGTCGTTTTCCCAACCCGTGAGGTCGTCGAACGAAAGGATCGTTACCTTTGCCTCATCAAGCCCCGCCGCCGCAGCAGGCCCGGCCAGGGCCAGAGCCAGGATCAGGGCGCGCGCTGCGAGGCCGCCCACGTTATTCGCCCGTGGCGACGAGCTGCCAGTTGGGGTTGTCCGAGCCCATTACGCGGCCAAAACTCCAGATGTCCTTCTGCCGCTTCACTTCTTTCGGATTTCCCTCAACGATTTCGCCCGACTTGTCGCGCACCACCGAGGTTTGCTCGCCGACGAAACGCACGGTGATTTCGCCCTCCCGGGTTTTGGGATCATACTCGGCATTGACCAATTTCAACTCGCGCAGACCGATAAAATCAGCGTCGATGCTGAGGCCCTTGGCGGTGCGGTCTTCGACCACGGTGGCGAAGCTTTCATAAACGTCATCGGAGAGGAAAGGCCGGATCTTGGCAAGGTCGCCGCCCTCGAAGGCCATCAGGATCATCTCGTAGGCACCGCGTGCGCCACCGAGAAACTCGCCAACGTGAAACGAGGGTTCGGCCGCCTTCATAGCTGCGAGCGCGGCGGCGGCGGCGCTGCCCTCCTCGACGTGATCGGTAATGTCGGGATCCGCGCCGCCTTCGATTACTTCGAACCGGTCTCGCCGCGCAGCGCGGTCGTCAGCCTGGCGGATAACCGCCGGCTTCTCGAACCCTTCCCGGGTGCCGAGCACATTGCGCAGCCGCAGGATGAG
>MNZL01000017.1:0-3436 GCA_001873585.1 Rhodobacterales bacterium CG2_30_65_12
GGATTGCTCCAGAGCGAGGCCGCCGGAGGCCAGGCCGAGCAGCCCGCGCCCGAGCGCGATCGAGCCGGACGAAACCAGCACCACCTGTGTGCCGCGTCTGCGCAGCACCACCACGTCTTCCGCCAGCGCCCGCAGCCAATCAACCCGCAACGCCCCGCTGCCGGCCTCGACCAGAAGTGCCGAGCCGATCTTGATAACGACGCGTCGGGCCGTGCTCAGGGTTGCCACGGCGCATCCTCCTCTGGTGCCGCGTTTTCCACATGGCGCAGCTTGCCCGCAGCAATCCGTGCCCGCAGCGCGCGCAGCACCTCCGTAACCCCGTGTTTCGACACCCCTGACATCACCATCACCGGCCCGCCCGCCACCGCTTCCAGTGCGGCGCGCTTTTCGTCGATCTCTTCGTCGAGCAGGGCATCGACCTTGTTGAGCACCGTCACCCGGGGTTTGTCGGCCAGCACAGCGCCATAGGCTTCGAGCTCGCCGATGATCGTCTCCCAGTCGGCCACCACGTCTTCGGCAGTGCCGTCAACAAGATGCAGGAGCACCGAGGTGCGCTCGACGTGGCCGAGAAACTGGTCACCCAGCCCGCGCCCCTCGTGCGCGCCCTCGATCAGGCCGGGAATATCGGCGACCACGAACTCGACCCCGTCAACGCCAACCACCCCAAGATTGGGCACCAGCGTGGTAAACGGGTAGTCGGCGATCTTCGGCCGGGCATTGGAAGTGGCGGCGAGGAAGGTGGACTTGCCGGCATTGGGCAGGCCAAGAAGCCCGACATCGGCAATCAGCTTCAGCCGCAGCCAGATCGTGCGCTCCACCCCGGGCTGGCCGGAATTGGCGCGGCGCGGGGCCTGGTTGGTGGCGGTCTTGAAGTGAAGATTGCCAAAGCCACCGTTGCCGCCCTTGGCGAGCGTTATCCGTTCGCCCACCTCCATCAGCTCGGCAATCGCCGTTTCCTCGTCCTCATCAAGCACCTCGGTGCCCACCGGAACCCGCAGCACGATATCATCACCCGACTTGCCGGTGCGCTGGCTGCCCTGCCCCGGCCGCCCGTTCTCGGCAAAGAAATGCTGCTGGTAGCGAAAGTCGATCAGCGTGTTGAGCCCGTCAACCGCCTCGACGATCACGTCGCCGCCATGGCCGCCGTCGCCCCCATCCGGCCCGCCGTATTCGATGTATTTCTCGCGGCGGAACGAGACGCAGCCGTTTCCGCCCGAGCCCGAGCGGATGTAGACCTTGACGAGATCGAGAAATTTCATGGGTTACGGCCTTTCAGTTGGCTCTTGCGATAGTGGCAAACGCTTTGTCGCTCAAGAGGCGCCGAAATCTATGAAAGATTTCGGCCCGGTTTCCTTCAAGGATACCGGCTTACGGTCGGGCGAGGCGAAAGGTTCGGGTCGCAAACGTCCCACCCCCTGCCGCTAAGGCGCGGATCCCGGCGGCGCCTTCGACAAACCCGAGCTTTTCGACCCCCCGCACCATGGCCGGCGCAACAAGGCCGCCGCAGCTTGAGCCGCTCGGTGCGCAAGCGCGCGCGCAGGGTCCTCGGTGCGCAAGCGCGCGCGGGGTCATTGCCTCAGCCCATCTTGCGAATATAGGTCCAGGTCGGCACGTTGGCCCCACGCGCGACCGAATGCGCCTCCGCATCGCCGATATAGGCGAAGCCCGCGTGCACCAGCACCCGCGCCGAGGCCGGATTATCCTGAAACACCTCGGCAAAGAGTTCGGCGTTGCCAAGCGGATTGGCCGCGACCAGCGCGAGCACCGCCTCCGAAGCGATGCCGGTGTTCCAGAACGCCGGCGCCACCCAGTAGCCGAGCTGCGCCTGGCCCCGGTCCATCCGGGTGAGGCTGATCACGCCCAGAAGCTCGTGGCCGTGTTCGCCACCGTCGATGATCCAGACATCCTCGACCCGGCCGGGCGTAGCGGCGCGCGCCACAAAAGCTTCGACAACACCCGGCGGCAACGGGTGCTGGATCGACCGCGAGCCTTTCGCCACCCGGGCATCTCCCGCATAGAGCGTGAGCAGACCGATATCGCCGCGCCGGGGCGGGCGCAGCACGAAGCGCCCGGCCTCGATCCGCGGCTGGTCAGTCACCGTATCCTGCTTCATTTGCCTCTCCTCCCTGGAAAGTTCGCCTGCGCTACTCAAACGTCATGCAGACCGCGCCCGGGCTTTCGCCCGCCCCCTCACGCCGCCTCGATAATCTCCTGACCCACAAGCCGCTGGATTGTTTCAATATGAAAAGGGGACCGGCGGCCTGCCGATCCCCTCGAATGTGTCATGTGCCTCGGGTTCGGCTACTCGGCCGCCTCCGCGAGCGGGGCTACCGAAATGAAGGTGCGGCGCTTGAGGCCCTTGTGAAAGGTCACGTTGCCTTCGACGGTTGCGAAGATGGTGTGATCCTTGCCCATGCCCACGCCTTCGCCCGGCCAATACCTGGTGCCGCGCTGACGCACGATAATGTTGCCCGGGATAACCGCCTGGCCACCCGATTTCTTGACGCCGAGGCGGCGACCGGCAGAGTCGCGGCCGTTGCGGGAGCTACCGCCAGCTTTCTTGTGTGCCATCTCGCTCTCTCCTTATTTCGACAGGGCTTTGGCCTGATCGACCCAGCCTTCGCGCTCGATCCGGCCTTTGAAGCTGAGTTTTTCGTCCATCTGGGCGATATCATCCGCGCCCCAGGCCGCAATTTGCGCGAAGCTGGTCACGCCAGCCTCGTGAAGCTTCTTCTCCAGCGCCGGGCCAACGCCCGAGAGCTGCTTGAGATCGTCGCCCCCAGCCGCGGCCGGAGCTTTGGTTTTCTTCGCCGGCTTGGCGGCGGCAGCCACGGCGGCGCGCGGGGCCGAGCCCGCGCCCACGGCGGCCATCACGCCGGAACCCTCGGCGCCCGTCTCCAGCACATCGGTCACGCGCAGGAGCGTGAGCTGCTGGCGATGGCCCTTGGTGCGCTGCGACGAGTGCTTGCGCCGGCGCTTGACGAAATGGATGAGCTTCTCGCCCTTGATCTGGTCGATCACCTCGGCCTGAACGCCAGCGCCCGCCACAAAGGGGGCGCCCACGGTTGCGCCGACCATGAGAATCTCGTTGAATTGAACCTTGTCACCGGCATTGGCCGCAAGCTTTTCCACGCGCAGCACGTCGCCAGCCTGGACCTTGTATTGCTTGCCGCCGGTCTTGAGGACCGCAAACATCTGATATTCCTTTATTCTTCCGCGTCCTTCGGCCCCGACATGGTCGGCGTTGTGGCGTGTGCCGCCCTCGAACAGCGCGCCCGTCCGGGCGTGGTTTTGATGCCACCGGGCAGGGTCTCCCCGGTCCGGAAGCCCGGCTTATCGGGGGGAAAGTGGGCAAAGTCAAGGGATTTTGCCGGCTTTTGCCCGCCGGGCGACGGCCCGCTCGCTTCGCGGCGCCTGCCCCTTCGCGCTCAAAGGT
>MNZL01000017.1:3457-5765 GCA_001873585.1 Rhodobacterales bacterium CG2_30_65_12
CCAGCACCTCGTAGCGCTCGGCCATGACCTCGAACTGGATCGCGTTCAACAGCTCGTAGATCTGCCGCATCTCGGGCGTTTCCAGCGCTTCGCGGTAGGCCCGCACGTCGTCGTCGGAAAAATCGCGGTAGGCATAGGCGGTGCCGAGCATCGAGTAGATTTCCATGTCGCGCCGCATTTCGGGCACCTGCTCCTCGATCAGCGCGCGCAGTTCGGCCTCGGAATAGTCGATATCGACCATGCCCGCGCCGATCGCGGAGATGAGATAGCGCACCTGGATTTCAACCATCGCCCGCACGCTGGATTCGACCCCGCCGATCGCCTCCATCATCAGCCGGTAATCCTCAACCCGCCCGGGATTGTCCGCAACCATCGTGCCGAGCAGGGCCTCGCCTTCAGCATAGCGCTTCTCGTCGGGGGTGAGGTGGCTTTCGTTCTCGGCGACAACAAGGCGCTGGCCGAGGTCGCTGCCGTAGAAGTCGATGCCGTAGTCAACCAGCGAGTCGGGCATACCCGCCGCCATGATCTCGATCGCCCGTTCCAGCATCAGATCGGGATCAAACACCCGCTCGGCAAGCTGGGTGTATTGGTTGCCGAAATCGCCTGGCGCGGTGCCGGCAATGCCCGGGCCCGCCATCGCTCCCTGCTGCATCGAGGTGATCGCCACGTCAAACCCGGTGACTTCGAGAAACTGGCGCAGCGTGGCACGGTCAGCGGCCTGTGCCAGCGGAGCCCAGGCGAGGGCGACAATGAGGACCAGCGCCCCGGTGAGCTTGCGTGTGATCTGCATCCTTGGCGTTCCTTTGGCCGGCCCCGAGACAGCTAGAGTAGGCGCCCCACCCCGACCCGACAAGCCCCGCGCACGGCACCGGCGGCGCTGCGCGGGAAAAATCGGTTGCAAGCCCCCGCAGGCCGCATTATGTCAGCCGCCAGACCCCCGCGGAGAGGTGCCGGAGTGGTCGAACGGGGCGGTCTCGAAAACCGTTGTCCCTTTACGGGGACCCAGGGTTCGAATCCCTGTCTCTCCGCCACTTATGCCGTCGAGGCATGGGGCAAGGCATTGGGGTATCTGTGCGGGGCCAACCCGGATAATGGCCTGAGTTACGTCTTTTTCCATTGCGTCATCGCGGCAATTTGCTTTGCCGAACCAGGGCGATTCAATCGTCTCGGGCGTCAGCGCAGCCGGCGCGCCAGCCGGGCGAGTGCAACAAGAGTAACGCCACCGAACATTGCGTCAACCAGAAAGGTGGCTTCCGGCCCGATCCCGTCCCACAGCAGCCCGGCGATCGCGCTGGCGGCAAGCATGGCGATGCCAGTGGCGAGGTTCAGCACACCAAACCCGGTGCCGCGCAGGTTGTCCGGCACGGCGTCGGCCACCAGCGCGGCGAAGGCGCCTTGGGTAAAGCCGAGGCTCGCGCCCCAGAGCGCGATGCCACCAAAGGCACCGGCGAGCTCCGGGCCAAGCGCCATCGCCAGATCGCCCGCCACCAGGAGCGCCACGCCCACCGCCAACACCGGCACCCGACCCGCCCGATCACTCAGCGCGCCCGCCGGGAAGGCCGCGAGCGCATAGACGATGTTCATCTCGATCAGCACCAACGGGATCAGCGCCGGCCTGAGCCCGGCGTGATCGGCGCGCAGCACCAGGAACGCCTCGGAGAACCGGGCAAGCGAAAACAGCGCGGCCACGCCCAACACGGCCCAGAACCCGACGCCCAACCGCGCCAGCGCGGCGCGCGACAGCGGATTGCGCACCGGGCGCGCGCCGGTCTGCCTTGGCTCTTTCACCCAGATCAACAGCACCGTAACGGCGATCCCGGCCGGCAGGATCGCCGCCCAGAACACCGCAGGAATGTTGTCGGCCGTGGCCCACATCAGGGCGATGGCCACAAGTGGCCCGAGAAACGCCCCCACCGTGTCGAGCGTCTGGCGCAGGCCATAGGCGGCGCCGCGCCGGTCTGGCGGGGTGATGTCGGCCACCAGCGCATCGCGCGGCGCGCCACGAATGCCCTTGCCGACCCGGTCGAGCAATCGCGCGGTTACGACCCAGCCAAGGCTGCCGGCGAGCGGAAAGATCGGCTTGGTCAGCGCGGCCAGGCCATAGCCTGCAAGCGCCAGCGGTTTGCGCCGCCCAAGCCAGTCTGACAGCGCGCCGGAGAACACCTTCACCACCTGCGCCACCGCCTCGGCGGCCCCCTCGATCAACCCGACCGCGAGCATCGTCGCACCAAACCCGGTGACGAGATAGACCGGCAGAAGCGCGTGGATCATCTCCGAGGAAACGTCCATGAACAGCGAAACAAAGCCG
>MNZL01000034.1:0-1187 GCA_001873585.1 Rhodobacterales bacterium CG2_30_65_12
CAAAGAAGAAAACTTCCGCCGTGTTCTTTGGTCCTGAAATACCTCGGGGAGTTTGAGGGGCAGCGCCCCTCATTGTGACAACCGCCGCCGGACAAGCCGCTCTGCTTTGCCGCACCCCTCTGGCTGCCGACACCGCGACGTCCTATATCTCCGCCATGAGCCCGCTCGCCTATCTTCTCTCGCTGCCCGTGCGTGCCTATCGGGTGCTCCTCAGCCCTTGGGTCGGCCATTCCTGCCGCTACCAGCCCACGTGCTCGGCCTATACCCTTGAGGCGCTGGAAAAGCACGGCGGGTTCAGGGGCAGCTACCTCGCCGCCAAGCGTATCCTGTCTTGCCACCCGCTCGGCGGATCGGGCTACGATCCGGTGCCGGAGCCGCGCAAGGCGAGCGACGAAACCGATACGTAAGCAGGTCTATGTCGGCCCCGCCAAAAGTGCCGTGGGGTGCAAGAATTACGGGCTTTCTTGCCGCACCCATGCTGAAGTCCGCGCGCCGCCAGAGGGCGCGTCTCCTTCCATCATCAGCACGAAGCCGCCCGCAGTAATCAACAGCCGTTCGGCGTGCCGCCCTTGCTTGCCCGGGGTCTGCGCCTTGAAGCCTATCGCTCTTGCCCCCGCAGGCCGCTTGGCCTTAAGAACCGGCATGTTCGACAATACCGATGATATTCACCCGCTGCTTGCCAGCGCGCCCTCGACCACCGAGTTCAAGAAGCTGCGCAAGCGGATCATCCGCAACGTGCGCGATGCGATCGACGCTTATGGCATGGTCCAGCCCGGCGCGAAATGGATGGTGGCGCTTTCGGGCGGCAAAGACAGCTACACGCTGCTGGCCGCGCTCTACGAGCTCAAATGGCGCGGCCTGTTGCCGGTGGATCTGCTCGCGGTCAACCTCGACCAGGGCCAGCCGGGCTTTCCCGCTACCGTGCTGCCCACGTTCCTCGAGCGTATGCGGGTGCCGCACCGGATCGAATACCAGGACACCTATTCCGTCGTGATGGACAAAGTGCCCCAGGGCCGCACCTATTGCGCGCTGTGCTCGCGGCTGAGGCGCGGCAATCTCTACCGCATCGCCCGCGAAGAAGGGTGCACGGCGGTGGTGCTCGGCCATCACCGCGACGATATTCTCGAGACGTTTTTTCTCAACCTGTTTCACGGCTCCCGCCTCGCCACGATGCCGCCGAAGCTGGT
>MNZL01000034.1:1193-5196 GCA_001873585.1 Rhodobacterales bacterium CG2_30_65_12
GGCGATCTGTTCGTGCTGCGCCCGCTCGCCCATGTGGCCGAGGCGGATTGTGCCCGATTTGCCGCCGGCATGGGCTACCCGATCATTCCTTGCAACCTTTGCGGCTCGCAAGACGGGCTGCAACGACAGCAGGTGAAGGCGATGCTCGACGAGTGGGAGCGCCGCAGTCCGGGCCGGCGGCAGAAGATGTTCAAGGCACTCGGCAATGCCCGGCCCTCGCACCTGCTCGACCCGGAGCTGTTCGATTTCGCCGGACTCACACTCGGCACTCCGGGCAGCGGCGTGGTCTGAAAAAACCTGGCGGCGTTAACCCCCGGTTGACCTCCCGCGCTTAGGGTGGTCGGCGACAGGCATCAGGCCTGGGTATGGAGGCGCGCATGGCCAAGGCGAAGGGCAGCCAGATCAAAGCACTGTGGAGCAAGGGGCGGGAGGCGCTGATGGGCCCGCAGCTCGCCGCTTTCCTGCCAGCGATCATGCTCGGTGCCTACTGGTTTGGCGGCGAGGGTGTGCTTCTCACCACTGCCGTGATCGTGCCCGCGTTGATCGCCTTTTTCGGCCTGCTCTCGCGCCGTGGCCCGGCGGCGGCCCGGCGTGATTCGATCACCGGTCTTCCCGGGCGGGTTCAACTCGTGCAAGCACTCGATTCGGCGCTGACGACAGGGCTGACACCGGCGGGCGACGCGCGCATGGCGATGGTCGTCGAGATCGACAATTATGAGGGGCTCGAGCACCAGTATGGCGATGACGGGATCGACGCCATCCGTCGCGCTGCGGCCGACAGGCTTGCCGCCGGCCTGCGCGAAAGCGATTTGCTCGCCGCAATCGGTATTCGCCGGTTCGGCCTCGCACTCGGCAAAACGCCGCGCGTTGATCTTGAAACGATGATTCAGCTCGCTGGGCGGTTGCAAGAGGCGCTCGCGGCGCCGATCTCACTCGGCGGCGCCCGGGTGCTGATCACCGCCTGTGTCGGCTTCGCACTGCCTGGGCGGGTGCCCGACCAGACCGGTGAGGCGATCCTCGCTGCCGCCGAAAGCGCGCTCGATGAGGCGCAGAAATCCGGGCCCGGGTCGGTGCGCGCCTTCTCCAAGGGTATGCGCCCGCGCGTTTCGGCCCCGGATAACGTGACCAAGGACGTGATCACGGCGTTGCAGCAGGGGCAGATCCAGCCGTGGTTCCAGCCACAGATCTCGACCGACACCGGTGACCTCACCGGGTTCGAGGCGCTGGCGCGCTGGTTGCATCCCGAAAAGGGCATGATCGCGCCGGGCGCTTTCCTGCCCGCGATCGCCCGTGCCGGCCTGTTCGAACGGCTGGGTGAGGTGATCCTGTTCCACGCGCTCTCGGCGGTCCGAGATTGGGATGCGGCGGGGCTCTGTGTGCCCAGCGTCGCGGTCAATTTCTCGCCCGACGAGCTGCGCAATCCCAAGCTCTTCGACAAGGTTCGCTGGGAGCTCGATCGGTTCGAGATCGCGCCGCGGCGGCTGACCATCGAGGTGCTGGAGGATGTCGTCGCGCAGTCCGATGACGATACCACCACGCGCAACATCGCCGCTCTTTCGCGGCTCGGTTGTGGCATCGACCTCGACGATTTTGGCACCGGCCACGCTTCGATCTCCAACATCCGGCGGTTTGATGTAACCCGGATCAAGATCGACCGCAGCTTCATCACCCATGTGGATACAGATCGTGATCAGCAGAATATGGTCGCCGCGATCCTGACCATGGCCGAGCGTCTCGGGCTTGATACGCTCGGGGAGGGTGTTGAAAGCCATGGCGAACACGCGATGCTGGCCCAGCTCGGGTGTGGCCATGTGCAGGGCTATTCGATCGCCAAACCGATGCCGTTCGAGGAAACCGGGCCGTGGATCGTCAGCCACCAGAAGAAAATCGCCCGCACGCCGGTGTTTCCGCGCAAGATCGGCTGATGGTCCACTTTTCAGGACTGCGCAAGATCGCCACCCGCGTTCACGCGCTTTCGCGCAGGCCAGCCGCGACCCTTCATCGCCGTCGATCTCTGCATCGCCGCGCCCATTCACGGGAAAACTGCTTGACCTTTGGAGCCCTCCCCTGTTGAACCACCGTGACCCGAAAAAACCGGTGTGGCGATGAAAAATCAGACCTCGAATACGATCCTGGCGCTTGTCCTGAGCTTCCTGGTGATCACGTTGTGGACGCTTCTGTTCCCACCGGCCGAACCCGTGGTGGACACCAGCGCGCCAGCCACCGAGGTCGTTACCGGGGCGGACGGGGCAACGCCAACCCCGCCCACCGGCGCCAGCGCCGCCGAGACTGCCGGGGCGGCCACCTCACCGGAGGCCGACCGCGCCACCGCGCTGACGGAAAGTCCGCGCATCGTGATCGACACCCCCGATCTCTCCGGCACCATCGCCCTCGTCGGCGGCCGGATCGACGATCTGCACCTCAAGCAATACCGCGAAGAGGTCGACCCGACCGCGCCCAAGGTGACCCTGCTCACCCCAGCCGGCAGCGATCAGGCCTATTATGCGCTCTACGGCTGGGCACCGGGCGGCAGCCTCGAACTTGCCGACGTGCCGGGCGCGATCACGCCCTGGGCGCTCGAGAGCGGCGAAACGCTCACCGTCGACAGCCCGATCACCCTGGCCTGGACCAATGCCGCGGGCATGACCTTTCGCCGCACCATCGCGGTAGACGACAAATACATGTTCACCGTTACCCAGTCGGTCGAGAACACCTCCGACACCGCCCAGCGCCTCGCCCCCTACGGCGTGATCGCCCGCCATGGCAAGCCGACCAATCTGACCGGGTTCTACATTCTGCACGAGGGGGTGATCCGCCAGGCCGATTCCGAACTGGGCGAAATCAAATACGACGACGTGGCCGATCTCGAGGTCGACCCGCGCGAAGGCTCAGCCGCAGAAACCGTTGCCATTACCCAGAACGGCTGGATCGGCTTCACCGACCATTATTGGATGACGGTGCTGGTGCCCGAAGCCGGCCAGCCCTTCACCTCGGTTGTGAAACACGCTGCCGGGTCCGACATTTACCAAACCGAGGTGCGGCTCCCCACCGTCGAAGTCGCCCCCGGCAGCTCTGCCAGCACCACAACGCACCTGTTCGCCGGGGCGAAGGAATGGGAAACCATCCGCAACTATGAGACCGAGCTGGGCATTTTCCGCTTCGTCGATTCAATCGACTGGGGGATGTTCTTCTTCATCACCAAGCCGATGTTCGCCGTGCTGCACTGGCTGAACACAATGATCGGCAACATGGGCTGGGCGATCATTGGCCTGACCGTCGTGATCAAGCTTGTGCTGTTTCCGCTCGCCTACAAATCCTATGTCTCGATGGCGCGGATGCGCGAGCTGCAGCCGGAGATGGAAAAGATCAAGGAGCGCGCCGGCGACGACAAGCAAAAGCAGCAGGTCGAGATCATGGAGCTCTACAAGCGCGAGAAGGTGAACCCCGCCTCGGGCTGCCTGCCGATCCTCTTGCAGATTCCAATATGGTTCTCGCTCTACAAGGTGATCTTCGTCACCCTCGAGCTGCGCCATGCGCCCTGGTTTGGCTGGATCAACGACCTTTCGGCGCCGGATCCCTCGTCGCTGCTCAACCTGTTCGGTCTGCTGCCCAATGCCGCCCCCGGCCCCGAAAGCTGGTTTGCCTTCTTCTCGCTCGGTCTCCTGCCGATCCTCCTCGGGATCTCGATGTGGCTGCAGCAGAAGCTGAACCCGGCCCCCACTGATGCCACGCAAGCCACGATCATGGCCTGGATGCCTTGGGTCTTCATGTTCATGCTGGGGCGTTTCGCCTCGGGCCTCGTGCTCTACTGGATCTCCAACAACACGCTGACCTTCATCCAGCAATACACGATCATGTGGCGCCACGGCCACCGGCCCGATCTGTTTGGCAATATCCGCTCGACCTTCCGGAAAAAGCCGAAGGCAGACGGAAAATGACGGCCCACGTCGCGGAAATCTGGCGGCACCCGATCAAATCGCACGGACGTGAGAGCCTGACGCAC
>MNZL01000158.1 GCA_001873585.1 Rhodobacterales bacterium CG2_30_65_12
GGCCGGGCTGCGGCTCTACTTCCGGCTCGGGCAGCGGCACCGGTTCCGGTTCTGGCTCTGGTTCAGGCTCGGGTTCAGGCTCGGGCTCGGGCGTCGGCTCCGGTTCCGGCACCACCTCGGGCGCCTGCGCCGCAGCGGCGATCTCGTCTTCCTCGGCAACGCCGCCCTGATCCACGATCGCTTCCAGCCCCTCCTCGAGCTTCGAGGATGAACGGGTCAGGCGGTCTTTCAGCTTCTTGAAAAACGACATTGGCAGGCCCTCCGAGGTTGCCCTTCACCTAATGCGGAACGCGGGCCATGGGAAGGCCCGGCCCCCTTCATCTTTCCGCAAATATCCCGGGGTCCGGGGCAGCGCCCCGGTCCGGCACCGTCCTCAGCCCGCGCCGAGAAGGATCAGCGCCTGCCCGGCCACATAGGCGCCCCACACCCCCCGGCCCAGCGGGCGCGCGCGCGGGTGATCCTCGCCGAGCCGAAAGATCTGCACCGCCAGCATCGTGTCGGAAGCGATGAACAGCCCTGCCCCGAGCGTGATCAGCCCAAGCGGCAGGGTCAGCGCGGCAAGCCCCATCAGCGTGATCGTCAGCACGTAGAGGCGCACCGGCCAGCGCAAACCGCCAACATGCGGGACCAGCCAGAGCTCGGCCGAAAGGCCGACCACGACCAGCGCCAGCGCCAGCGGCGGTTGGGCGGCAAACGCCCCCCAGAGCGGCGTGCCCGAGTCCGCTAGAAAAAGCCGGATGTAGAGCAAATGCGCCAGCGCGAAGGCCGAAAGCCCATAGAGAAACGCCGCCTGCGCCCGGCGCGAGAGGGCAAGATCGCCCACGGCCGAGAAAAACAGCCCGGCCGCGAGCCAAGGCGCACCGCCGCCAATGAGCGCGGCAAGGCTGAAGGCGAGGAGCGGGGCGGTTTTCGCCGCGGTTCTTGGCCAGCTCACCGCCCGCTGCGTCATCGGCAGATAGGCCAGCGCCACCGCAAGGCCAAACCAGAACAAAAGATCGGCCAAGCTCATGGCCACCACGATCCGCCACCGCGCCCGCCCGGTCAAGGGGGCACGGCTACCCCTTGTGCCCGGAGCCGAGCGGCGTATCCTCAGAGGCGTCGCGCTCTTCGGAGGTCCTGGAGATCCTCATGCACCCGGTCCGCGCCTTTGCCGCTACCGCGCTCGCCCCCGTGGCGCTGATTGCCCTTGCCGCACTCGTGGGCGGCGGCTGGATCTGGGCGGCGCTTTCCTACATGACCCTGCTTGCCTTCAGCCTCGACCGGCTCATCACCCGGATCGACCCGCCCGCCGACCCTGAACGCCCCCTGCCCTCGGCCGACGCGCTTTCGGTCGTGTTGGGGCTGGCGCATTTCGTGCTGCTGGCTCTGACGATCCGGGCGCTTGCCACCGGTGGGCTTGGCGCAGGCCCGTGGCTCGCGCTCTACGTCGCCGCGGCTCTCTTCTTCGGCCAGGTGTCGAACTCGAACGCACACGAGCTCATCCACCGCCCCAACAAACGACTGTTCAACTTGGGAAAATGGGTCTTCATCAGCCTCCTGTTCGGGCACCACACCTCGGCGCACAACAAGGTGCACCACCGCTTCGCTGCATCGCACGACGACCCCAACAGCGCACGCCCTGGCGAGAGCTTTTACGCCTTCGCGCCGCGCGCCTGGGCCGGGAGCTTCGTCAAGGGCTACGAGATGGAGCGCGCCGATATCCACCGGCGTGGCACCGGGGGGGCAACGCCATACGTCACCTACATCACCGGCGCGCTCGGGCTGCTGATCCTGTCGGGCCTCGCCTTCGGGCCGTGGGGCATCGCCGTGCACATCCTGCTCGCGGCCTATGCCCAGATCCAGCTCCTGCTCTCGGATTACGTCCAGCACTACGGGCTCGCCCGCGCCCGCGACCCCGAGACCGGCAAGCTCGCGCCGATCGGCCCAGCCCATAGCTGGAACAGCCGGCACTGGTTCACGTCGCACCTGATGCTGAACGCGCCGCGCCACTCCGATCACCACAGCCACCCTGCCCGGCCCTACCCACAGCTCGTGCTTCACGACCGGCGTGAAGCGCCAATCCTGCCGGCCTCGCTGCCGGCGATGGCGGTGGTCGCGCTGTTTCCCAGCCTCTGGCGCCCGCTGATGGCCCGGGCTCTGGTCCGGTTCGAGGCCGGCCGCACCGAGACCACAGGATGAAGCGGTGCGCCACCCTCGCCATCAGCCTCGCGCTGGCCTTTCCGGCATTTGCGCAAGAGCCGATGAGCGCAGCCGCGTTCGAGGCCTACACCACCGGCAAGACATTGCACTACGGCACCGGCGGCGAGGTCTATGGCGGCGAGGATTACCTGCCGGGGCGCCGCGTGCGCTGGTCGTTTCTCGACGGGCATTGCCTCGCGGGGCGCTGGTATGACGATGGACCGCTGATCTGCTTCGTCTACGAGGACGATCCCGCCCCGGTGTGCTGGGCGTTCTTCGAAAGCCCCGGCGGGCTCATCGCCAGGCTCGACGGCGATCAAGCCCGGGCGCTCTACGAGATCGGCGAGGCCGGGGCGCCGCTGTTCTGTCTCGGGCCGGAGGTGGGCGTCTAGGCCGGGAAAACGAGTATTTTTTCCAAGAAAAAGCAGGGGTGAAAACCGGCCGGCGTTGGCTGTTTCGCGCGTGAAAACCCCGATGATAAATCCCGCGTCGTGCGGAACCGGCTCAGAACAGGCTGCCCTGTGTGGGCGGGGGCTTTGGCCTGGCCTTTTTCGCCGCGGGCTTTGGCGGGGGTTCGCCAAGCGCCATACGCCCATCGGCAAACTCGATCTCCAGCGCGCGCGCCGCTTCGGCTTTCGCCTTCGTGGTGACCACCGCGCCATCGCCGCGCACCACGGCGAAGCCGCGTTTGAGGGTTTCGGTATAGCCGAGCGTGGACCGGGTGCGGTCGAGGGCATCGAGCTGGTCGCGCCACCGGCGGATCTGGGCGGTCGACGCGCGGTCGAGCCGGGCGGCAAGGGCGGTGAAGGCCTCTGCCTTGCGGCTGCGTGTCTCGATGACGCGGGCAAGATCGAGCCGCGGCGCGACGCGGTTGAGCGCACGGCGCTTCTCGGCGGCAGGGCGGGCGAGGCCGGTGGCAAGGCGCAGCGCGCGGGCGTCTAGCCGGTCGCGCTGGCGTTCGATCCGGGCGGTGAGCAGGCCGGGGCGCAGCCCGCTTGCGGCGCGGGTGAGGCGCACCTGGCCGGTTTGGGCCAGCGCCACGAGGGCGGCAGGCAGCCTGTCGGCGGCGCGGTCGAGCCGCTGGCGGGGGCCATCGAGCAGGCTCTCGGGCCGGGGCAGCGCACGGGAGAGATCGGCGAGCCGCTGGCCGCGCCGGGTGAGCGCCTGGGTGAGCGCCGTCGTCAGCCGCGCGCCCTGCTCTGCCGTCCAGGCCAGCAGATCGCGGCGCACCGGCACCGCCATTTCCGCCGCCGCCGTGGGCGTCGGCGCGCGCCGGTCGGCGGCGAAGTCGATCAGCGTGGTATCGGTTTCGTGGCCGACCGCCGAGATCAGCGGGATTTCCGAGGCGGCGGCGGCGCGCGCCACGATTTCCTCGTTGAAGCCCCAAAGGTCTTCGATCGACCCGCCGCCGCGCGCGACGATGATAAGATCGGGCCGCGGCAGCGCACCGCCGGGGCTGAACGCGTTGAATCCTGCGATCGCGCGCGCCACCTCCGGCGCGCAGGCCGCGCCCTGAACCGCCACCGGCCAGATCAGCACCTTGCGCGGAAAGCGATCACGCAGCCGGTGCAGAATATCGCGGATCACCGCGCCCGAGGGCGAGGTGACCACGCCGATGATCTCGGGCAGGTAGGGAATCGGCTGCTTGCGCTCGGGTGCAAAAAGCCCCTCGGCGGCGAGCTGCGCCTTGCGCTTTTCCAGCATCGCCATCAGCGCGCCGACGCCGGCAGGCGCGATCTCCTCGATCACGATCTGGTATTTCGACTGGCCGGGGAATGTGGTGAGCCGTCCGGTGGCCACCACTTCCATCCCCTCTTCGGGCTGGGTGGCGAGGCGGTTGGCAACGCCCTTCCAGATCACCCCCGAAAGCACTGCGCGATCATCCTTGAGATCGAGGTAGACATGGCCCGAGCGCGGGCGCGAAACGCGGCCCACCTCGGCGCGGATGCGGACATGCGAAAACTCGCCCTCGATCAGCCGCTTCACCGCACCGGCAAGCTCGGACACGGTGAACTCGGGCGCATTGCCGGTTTGGGAAGGATCCTCGATCAGCTCCATGGTGCCGAGATTAGCCGCGCGCGCGCGGGCTGGCCAGTGCTCAGGCAGCCAGCGGGCGGGCGCCTCAGCGGTTTTTTGTGTCCACGAGGAAATAGTCGAGATCGTCCGAGACGGCGGCGCCAAGGCCGCGCCGTTCACCGCTCATGTGCGCGGCGTAAACGTCGAGCCCGTAGATCACGAGGCTCAGGCCAAGGCCGGCGGCGAGGATCAGCGGCTCGCCGCGCTCCCAGGCGACCAGGCCGGTGACGCCGAGCACCGCCGCGTGTGCCGTCAGCCAGCGCGGGATGCGTGGCGAGATCGCCGGCGGCCAGATCGCGGGTGGCGGCGTGGTGCCGAACTCGCGAACATAGGATTGGAGCGTGCGGCGGTAGGCGGCGTTGGCGCCAAACTTGCGGGTGCCGTCATCGAGGCCGAGTTGCTTGCCCAGTGCGCCGGCGCAAAAGGCGGAATAGTCCGGGCTATGGGCATGCATCGCCCAGGCCTTGCGCACAGCTTCCGGGGCCACCCGCTGCGCGTCGGTGATCGCCGAGAGGTAGAGAAACCGGCGATATTCCTCGATCAGTTCGCGCGCCTCGAACACCGGCAGGTCAAGCTGGTAGGCCAGTGTCTGAGGAAATTCGTGCTTCATCCGAGACACGGGCAGCGGCGCCACGCGGACGCGGCTCCACAGGCGCGGATCGGTCAGGGTGCCCTTTGGACCGAGATCTTTCGTCGTGTCAAACATCCGTCTGCCACTTGTTTCACAATTCTCCTGGCTCTAGACCCTGCCCGGCGATTGCGACGAAAGAAGGGCGGCAAGATGAATATTCTGATCCTCGGCGCGGGCGGGCGCGAACACGCCCTGGCCTGGGCCGTGAAGCAGAACCCGAAGTGCGACCGGCTGATCGTCGCCCCGGGCAATGCCGGCATCGCCGCGATCGCCGAATGTGCCGTGCTCGATATCGAGGACGGCGGCGCGGTGGTGGCTTTCGCTCAGGCCAACGCGATTGATTTCGTCATCATCGGCCCCGAGGCGCCGCTGGCCGCCGGTGTGGCCGACCGGCTGGAGGAGGCGGGTGTGCTGGTGTTTGGCCCCTCCGCCGCCGCTGCTCAACTGGAAGCCTCGAAAAGCTTCACCAAGGACATCTGCGAGGCCGCCGGCGCCCCCACCGCCGCCTGGGCGCGTTTTTGCCAAGCCAAGCCGGCGAAGGACTACATCCGCGCGCAGGGCGCGCCGATCGTGGTCAAGGCCGACGGGCTCGCCGCCGGCAAGGGCGTGATCGTGGCAATGGACCTGGGCGAGGCGCTCGCGGCGGTGGACGACATGTTTGCCGGCGCATTCGGCGGCGCCGGCGCCGAGGTGGTGATCGAAGACTTCATGCCCGGCGAGGAGGCGAGCTTTTTCGTGCTCTCGGACGGCGAAACGCTGCTGCCGATCGGCACCGCGCAGGACCACAAGCGCGTGGGCGAGGGCGACACCGGGCTCAACACCGGCGGCATGGGCGCCTATTCCCCCGCCCCGGTGCTGACCGAGGCGGTGGCCGCCCGGGCGATGAACGAGATCATCGCGCCGATGATGAAGGTGATGGCAGACCGCGGCATACCCTATCGCGGCGTGCTCTATGCCGGTCTGATGATCGAAAACGGCGCGCCGCGGCTGGTGGAATACAACGTGCGCTTCGGCGATCCGGAGGCACAGGTGCTGATGATGCGGCTCGGGGCGCAGGCGCTCGATCTGATGCTCGCCACCGCCGAGCGCCGGCTGGCCGAGGCCCGGGTGACCTGGGCCGACGACCACGCAATCACGGTGGTAATGGCGGCCCGGGGCTACCCCGGCGCCTATGAAAAGGGTTCGGTG
>MNZL01000020.1:0-2469 GCA_001873585.1 Rhodobacterales bacterium CG2_30_65_12
TTCGGGCCGGAAAAGCCCGGCCCGAACCCCTTACTTCGCGGCGATCCTCCCACCGACGAAGGGCGTATAGGGCGACCGATCAGCAAGGTATTCCGCCGTCACGTCGGCCAGATCGGGGCCGAAATCATAGACGTTCGTGGCGGTGAGGAACATCTTGTAGCCGTCGCCACCATTGCGCACGAAGTTGTTCGACACCATGCCGTAGGTGGCCGCCGGGTCGATCGGTTTCCAGTCCATGCCATCGGCTACCATCACGTCCGCCACCCGCGCGCCCGGCTCGCCGGTGGCGTCGAAGGTAAACCTGAGGCCGGCCACCTGCGGGAAGCGCCCCGCACCTTCCTCGATCTGGCTGACGCCGTTTTCGAGCGCGTCGATCACCACCTGGCCGGTGACGAAGAAGGTCGACAACGTGTTCTGGAACGGCAAAACCGTAAGCACTTCGCCCATCGTCACAGGCCCTGCGTCGATCGAGGCGCGCAGACCGCCACCGTTCTGGATCGCGATCTGGATGCCCTGATCCCGCACCCGATCCAGCATCGCGTCGGCCACCAGGTTGCCCATCTGGCATTCGATGGCGCGGCAGCTGTCACGGTCGCCGTTGATCGCATCGGCGGTTTCGGCCACCACCTTGTTGCGGATTTCTTCAAGCGGGCCGGCGGCCTCGCCGATGCGCGCCTTGGTGGCTTCGTCCTCGGTTACGGTGGCATCCATGATGATCGGTTCACCCACCGCTTCGATCACCTTGCCGGCGTCGTCGAAGGTGACGTTGAGCTCGCCGAGGAATCTGCCATAGGCATAGGCCTGGACGATGGCGGTATCGTTCACCATGGTTGGATACGGCCCCTTGGCCCCTTCGATGGTGTTTGACAACAACGAATGGTCGTGCCCGCCGACGATCACGTCCACGCCCGTGGTTTGCGCGGCCACCCGCTGATCGACCACATAGCCCGAATGGCTGAGCACGATGATCTTGTTAACGCCCTCGGCGCTGAGTTTGTCGACCTCGGCCTGCACCGCGCCGGAAGGATCGGTGAAGATCACGTTGCGCCCCGGGCTCGACAATTCATCGGTGTCGACCGGGGTCAGCCCGATCAGGCCCAGCGTCTCGCCACCGCGCTCGATCACGGTTGATTTCACGAGCTTGTCGGAAAGGTTGGGTTCGCCGGAAAAATCGGCGTTCGACATCAGCACCGGGAACTCGACCGAATCCATGAAGCCGCGCAGCACTTCGGGGCCGTCGTCAAACTCGTGGTTGCCCACGGTCATCGCGTCGTAGCCGAGCTTGTTCATCATCTCGGCCGCGAATGCGCCTTTGTAATAGGTGTAGAACAGCGTGCCCTGAAACTGGTCGCCGCCATCGACGAGGATTGAATTGTTGCTGCGGGCCCTGGCCTCGTTGACCGCGGTCATCAGCCGCGACGAGCCGCCAAAGCACTTGCCCTCCTGGTTGTCAGCTTCCGAGCAGCCCGAATCGTATTTTGAAATCGGTTCGAACCGGCTGTGAAAATCGTTGGTGTGCAGGATTGTCAGCGTATAGTCGGCAAAGCCCGCACCGGTGCTGAGCGCGAGCACGGCACCCGAGGCGAAAAGACGTTTGAGCATGGTAACCCCCTTGTTGAACCTGAGCAGAGCTTGGCGCGAGTCGGGCACACCTGTCAAAGCGCAACGTCCGGTCAACTCGCACAGCCGCATCACGCGGGCATGAAAGCTCCGGCTTGACGCGCGGCTTTGGTCCGGGCACATCGGCCCCATGCTGATCTACAAGATCTTCCGCGCCCGCGAATGGGAGGGTTTCGAGGCGGCGGGCAGTACGCCCGGCGCGCCCGTCGATCTGGCCGACGGTTTCATTCATTTCTCCACCGCCGCGCAGGCCGGTGAAACGGCGGCGAAGCATTTCGCGGCCGTTGACGGGTTGGTGCTTGTGGCGGTCGAGGCCAGCCGGCTCGGCCCCGATCTGAGGTGGGAGCCGTCGCGCGGCGGCGCACTGTTTCCGCACCTCTACCGTGCGCTTGACGCCACCGATGTAGCCTGGACCGCCGCCCTGCCGCTCGGCCCCGATGGCGCGCATGTCTTCCCGGGAGCGATGGCATGAGCGTTTATGAAAAGCTTGGCATGGCCTTCCTGCACCGCTTCGGCCCCGAGCCTGCGCACAAGCTCTCGCTGCTTGCGCTGAAGGCCGGGCTCGCGCCGGTGCCGGGGCTGCATACCAGCCCGGTGCTGGAGACCAAACTCGCGGGGTTGACCCTGCCGAACCCGGTGGGCCTTGCCGCCGGTTACGACAAGAACGCCGAGGTGGTCGATGCGCTGGCGCGGGCGGGATTCGGCTTCATCGAGGCCGGGGCAATCACACCGCGTCCACAGCCGGGCAACCCACGCCCACGTCTGTTCCGGCTCTACGAAGACGAGGCGATCATCAACCGGATGGGCTTCAACAACGATGGGATGGAGGCCGCCGTGGCCCGCCTGCGG
>MNZL01000020.1:2495-6245 GCA_001873585.1 Rhodobacterales bacterium CG2_30_65_12
GGCGCCAACAAGGACAGCGCGGATCGCCCCGGCGACTTCGTGAAGGTGTTTACGGCCTGCGGACCATATGTCGATTTCGTCACCGTCAACGTCTCGTCGCCCAACACCGAGCGGCTGCGCGATCTGCAGGGGGCGGAAGCCTTGCGCGCGCTGCTCGTCCGGGTGCTCGAGCGCCGCGAGGAGATGGGCAAGTATACCCCGGTGTTTCTCAAGATCGCCCCGGATCTCGACGACGACGAGATCGAGGCGATCGCCGAAGTGGCGCGCAGCTTGCGGCTCGACGGGATCATTGCGACCAACACGACAATTCAACGCAAAGGTGTGAAAAGTAGAATCCGAAAGGAAATTGGGGGGCTTTCAGGCCCGCCAATGTTCGAAAAGTCTACGCGCGTCCTCGCCCGGCTCTCGGCACTCACGCAAGGACACCTGCCGCTGATCGGCGTCGGCGGGATAGACAGCGCCGAGACCGCCTATGCCAAGATCACCGCCGGCGCTTCAGCCGTGCAGGTGTATACCGCGCTCGTGTATCACGGGCTTTCGCTGGTTGACGAGATCGTGCGCGGGCTTGAGGCGCGGCTTGAGGCTGACGGGTATTCCCAGATCGCGCAGGCCGTGGGTTCGAAAAGAGGAGACTGGCTGTGAGCGAGGTGACGATCTGGCATAACCCGCGCTGCTCCAAGAGCCGGCAGACGCTCGCGCTTGTCGAGGCGCAGGGGATCACCCCGACAGTGCGCCGCTATCTCGATGATGTGCCGAGCGAGGCCGAAATCCGTGCAGCACTCGCGGCGCTGGGGTTGCGGCCAATCGAGGCGATCCGCAGCGGGGAAGCCGAGTTTTCGGCACGGAGCCTGTCAAAGGACAGCGCCGACGAGGTGCTGATCCGCGCCATGGCCGAGGTGCCCAAACTGATCGAACGCCCAATCGTATTCGCCGGCGGCAAGGCCCGGCTCGGCCGTCCGCCCGAACAGGTGCTAGAGATTCTCTGACGCTGGACTGTCTGGCGGGCCGTCCGGCGCTTCGCCGCCCTCGGCTGCGTCCGGCGCGGCCTCGGTGCGGCCCTCTGCCACCGCCCGGGCCACCCGGCGGGCGAGGCGGAAGATATCGTCGAGGATCTCGATCAGCTCCACCTCGCGGGCGTAGGTTTTTACCCGACGCGGCTCTTTCGCGGTGAGCCGCTGGACGCCGTGCAGCGCCGCCTTGTGGGCGAGCGCGCGCACCTCGACCTTCATCTCGCGCACCGCGCGGGCGCGCTCCGGGTCGTCGGCCTTGATCGCCGCAACCACGCCCTGCATCGCCTCGACCACCTTGGCGTGAAACCGGGTGATGACGCGCAACGTCGCCGGGCTGATCACCACCCCATCGTCGAGGCGCTTTTGCGCCGAGATCACCACATCGCGGGCGACAAGATCGGCGATCTGCTCGATGTCGTTGGCCACGGATATCAGTTGCACCAGCGCTTCGGACTGCTGACGCGAGAGCTGGCGCAGGCTGACCTCACCGAGGTAGGTGACAAGCGCGGCGTGGAGCTGATCAACAGCATGATCGCGCTCGGCCAGCTGGTCGAGGCCAATCCGAGGGCCTTGTGCCGCGACCGGCAGCACCGCTTCGACCATATGGGTTACGTGGCGGGCGAGCCGTGCCACCTCGCGGCGGGCGGCGTCGAGCGCAATCGCCGGTGTATCGAGCAGCGAGTGGTCAAGGTAGCGCGGTTGGCCCTCCGGCTCGACCCGTTCGGGCCGGTCCGGCACCAGCCGTTCGACCATCCGTGCAAGCGTGTTGGTAAATCCGATCAGTGCGACGATGTTGATCACGTTGAAAATGGTGTGCGCCCAGGCCAGCGCCCGACCAGGGCCACCTGCCGGCGCCACCAGCTTGGCCAACGCGCCAAGCTCGGGGATGAACCAGACCCAGGCGAGAACGCCCACGACCTTGATCAGGGTATGCACCACGGCCGCCCGCACTGCCTCGCGCGGTTTTCCGATCGCGGCGAACAGCGCGGTGACGCAGGTGCCGATATTTGCCCCCAGCGTCACGCCGATGGCGGCGTCGAGGCTCACCACCCCTTGCCCTGCGAGCACGATCATGATGCCGGTTGTCGCCGCGCTCGACTGGATCAGCGCGGTAATGCCGGTGCCGGCGAGAATCGCAATCGGCGCTGCGTCGAGCGAGATCATGAAGTGCAGGAACCTGGCATTGTCGCGCAGGGGCGCCATCGCGTCGCCCATCACGTTCATGCCGAAAAAGATCAGGCCAATGCCGATGGCGATGCGCCCGTATTCCTGCCAGGCTCGGTCGGCCACCGCCATCTGCAACACCACGCCAACGGCCACCAATGGCAGGGCGATGGCGTCAGGTTCAAATGCGAGAAGTTGAGCGGTGACGGTGGAGCCTATATCGGCGCCCATGATAACTGCGACAGACTGACCGAACGACATCATCCCGGCCGAGATGAAGCCGACGATGAGCACTGTCGTCACCGACGAGCTTTGCACCACGGCCGTGACCCCGGCACCGAGAGCCACGCCCTTGAACCGGTTGCCGGTGAGCCGGGTGAGAACGATTTTCATCTGGTCGCCGGTCACGCGCTTCAGCGCGCGGGTGAGAAAATCCATGCCCAGCAGAAACAGCGCCAGCCCACCAAGGAGCCCGCTCCACAGATCGAAACTTGCGAAAACCTCTTTCATGCCCGGTGGTTATGCCTCCCTGACAGCTCATCCTAATCTTGGGCAATCGGTTTGAACAGGGTCAGCTTTGCGCCAGCCGCTCAACGCCGGGGTAGCGCGCGCCAAGGCTCAGCCCGCGGGCGAGAAAGGAAATGATCAGCGCCGCCCAGAGCCCGTGATTGCCGAGCGACGGCACAAGCGCGAGCACCGCGGCAAGGTAGACCAGGCTCGAGAGCACCATCATGTTGCGCATGTCTCGGGTGGCGGTGGCGCCGATGAAGATGCCGTCGAGCATCCAGGCGGCCCAGCCCGCGAGCGGTGCGGCCACCATCCACGGCAGGTAGGCCCGCGCCGCACTGCGCACCTCGGGCGCGGTGGCCATCACATCGACGATCCAGCCGCCGAGCGCTGCGAAGGCGAGGGCAAAGCCGATCACCGTCCAGAGCCCCCAGAGGCTCGTCATCCAGGCCGCGCGCCGGAGCGTGGCACGGTCGTGCGCGCCAAGCGCCTGGCCCACCAGCGCTTCGGCGCCGAAGGCGAAGTGGGCCAGGCGCTTGGCGCGCACGACCGTGCCACGCTCCGGCGCGCGGCCTGGATGACGAGCCTCTGGGGGCTCTGGACGGTGATCGGCTTTGCCCTCGCCTTCGCAGCGCTCGGCGGCTGGATCGTCGATGTGATGGCCACCGCGCCCGAGGTGCGCAGTGCGGCGCGGGCCTACCTGCCGTGGATGGTGGCCGCACCGCTCGCGGGCTGGGCCGCCTGGATGCTCGACGGCATCTTCATCGGCGCCACCGCCACCCGAGACATGCGCAACATGATGGTGCTCTCGAGCCTGGTCTACCTTGCCGCGGTGCTCGCGCTTGTGCCGTCGCTCGGCAATCACGGGCTCTGGGCGGCGCTGATCATTTCCTTTCTCGCCCGCGGGCTGAGCCTTGGCGCGCGCTACCCCGGCGTTGAGCGGCTGGCGCAAAGCTGACCCTGTTCAAACCGATTGCCCAAGATTAGGATGAGCTGTCAGGGAGGCATAACCACCGGGCATGAAAGAGGTTTTCGCAAGTTTCGATCTGTGGAGCGGGCTCCTTGGTGG
>MNZL01000164.1:0-2005 GCA_001873585.1 Rhodobacterales bacterium CG2_30_65_12
GAATACCCACACGGGTCGCTCGCAACGGGGTCACCGCACGGGGCGCGGCACGGGGCACCACGACTACGGACGGCGGCGCCGGTTCGACCGCTTGGGCAGCCGGTGCGCCGGTATCGCCTTGCGCCGCATCGGCGCCTCCGCTGTAGATTTCCTTCAGCCGTTCTTCGGCGATGACGCGAAAGACGCCGTTCGGGTAGCGCTGGAGATAGGCGAGATAGAGATCGGCGTTATCGCTGTCCTTGATCGAATCCCAGAATATGATCTCGACGCCCGGATCCTCGGCCACGGGCGAAACCACCGGGGCCGTTGTGCCAGCCGACAGCCCGCTGGTTGGGTCGGTCGAAAGTTGCCCGGTTGCGTCCTGCGCGCGCACAGGTGCGCCGAGAAGCATGGCAAGCGCCGCGATAGTGATCAGTCTTTTCATGGTAAAATCCCCTTTCCCGCCAGGTTTCATCGTGCCGTTCAGTGGCGCGTCGCACCGCCCTGACGCTGGTCAACACCTTATCACTGCGCCACACTTTAGCCGATGCGACACAATGAGGCCAAAATTTTTTGCCCTGAACCGGCAACAGACCGTTTTCATTGCCTGCGGTGAAGATTGATCAACGTGACCGCACGCCGCCCCGAAAGCCCTTCAAAACCGATCTTGCCGAGAAAAGGGCAGAGCACCGAGGGAAAGCGTGATCACCCGGGATCGGACACGCTGCCAAAGGTTTGAAACAGAAGGCGGCTCACTCATCTTCTTCGGGCGGTCCGTAGCCGAGGGAATCGGACATGTCGCTTTCTTCGAGCGCGGCGCGGATGGTTCGCCGCTCAGCCTCGCTTTCGGCGGGCGGTGCCGCCTTGGCGGCGGGCGCCTTGGGCGTTTTCGGCTTCGGCCTGACCGCCGCTCCAGTCAGTGCCTCGGGATTGCGCAGCCAGATATCACGCTGGGCAAAGGGCACCTCGATGCCCTCCTCTGCGAAACGACGGGCGATCTCGTGGTTCATATCGGAATGCACCGAGAGCTTGAAATTCACGTCGCGCAGGATCGCGCGGATCTCGAAGTTGAGGCTGTCGGCGCCAAATTCCGTGAACAGCACCGACGGCGCGGGGTTCACCGTCACCAGCGGATGCGCCTGCGCCACTTCGTGCAGGATCGCTTCGACCTTGCGGGTATCGGTGCCATAAGCCACGCCGACCGGCACGATTACCCGTCCGGCGAGATTGCCCCGGGTATAATTCGTCACCACGCCCGAGATCAGATCGGAGTTTGGCAGGATCACGTCGGTGCGGTCGAAGGTCTCGATCCGGGTCGAGCGCACCGAGATGTCCTTGACGAAGCCCATCTGGCCGCCAACGTCGATCCAGTCGCCCTCCCTGATCGGCCGCTCAATCAGCAGGATGATGCCCGAGACGAAATTCGAGACGATGTTTTGCAGCCCGAAGCCGATACCGACCGAGAGCGCGCCGGCGACGATGGCGAGCGAGGAGAGGTCGATGCCGGCAGAGGTGATCGCGGCCACGGCGGCGAGGAACAGGCCGACGTAGCCGATCCCCACGCTGATCGCGTTCTGGCCACCGATGTCCATCTTCGTCTTCGGCAGAACGGTCGATCTGAGTGTGCCCTGCAACAGCCGCGTGGCGCCGTAGCCGATCGCGAAGACAATGGCCAAGGTGACGAGATTGGAGGGCGAAATCACGGTTTCGCCCACCGCCACCCCCTCACCGATCCGAGCCCAGAGCTCAGTGAGATCGGTCATGCGCGCGCCCCAGTTCAATGCGAGCAGGGGAATTGCGCCAATCGCCACGATGAAGCTGGCCAGCACCGGCAGCAGGGCTTCGTGCGCCCGCTCCTCTTCGACCCGAAACACCAGCGCATAGAAATCGACGAAAAAGTGGTGCAGCACGAGAAGCGCGCCGATCAGCCCGGCGGTCATTACACTGGGGAAAACGAAACTGTCGGCAAGCTTGGTATAGCCCACGGCAGCGGCCAAGGGCCCGGCAATCCCGGCAAAAATCAGCG
>MNZL01000164.1:2026-5117 GCA_001873585.1 Rhodobacterales bacterium CG2_30_65_12
TGTCGCCGGCGGCGGTTTCGGCGCGGGCATGGCTGCGCAGAAGCTGGCCGAGGCGGAACAGGTTCAGCCCGGCGAAGATGACGATCGGCAGATTAAGCACCGCGCGGGTGGTTTCGGAATAGGTTTCATATTCGGCAATCTGGGCGAGCATGTGGCTGAGGCCGTAGAGCAGCCCGAGCGTGGCGGCATGAATGCGCCCCTCGGCTCGCGTCACCACGGGCAGGTTGAGCACCTGCCAAGTGCTGTCGGATGTGCCGAAGACGCGGTTGCCAAGCCAGCGGGCGAAGAAGAATGACAGTCCGAGCGTTGGCAGCGCGTCGGCCAACACCTGAGCCCTGAGGCCGAGGATGCCGGCGTAGCGCAGCGCCTCGACGAGGGCATAAACCCCGGCAAGCGGGGCTGCGAACTGGCCCAGCGAGATCAGAAAATCCCAGACCCCTTCCGTCGGCCCCTTCGCGCGGTCTCTCACCTGCGCGCCGGCCCGGACGACCCAAGCTCGGCCACGCAGCAAAAGCACCAGCGCAGCCATGCCAAACAGAAGCGCGAATGGCAGATTTTTCCACAGGTCGGCGCGCTGGGTTTCGGTGCTGAACGAGTTCGTCACCCCGCGCCACGCAAAGCTCATTGTGGCCAGGAAATCTTCCACAGACTTCCGCCAGAACGCCGGGTTGAGCGGCGTTGGCCCGAGCGACAACAGCGCATCGGTCTGGCGCGCGCGCAGGGTGCTGTCGGTCTGTGCAATCAGCGAATTGGCCCGCGCCAGTGCAACCTCCGCTGCCTTCACCGGCGCTTGAGCCTCCTCAAGCTGGGCATTGAGCGCCGCGCGCGTCTCGGTGATTGCCACGGGCTCGGTCTCACCTTCGGCGGGGGCCGGACCGAGGGCGTTGATCTGGGTGCGCAGGGTGTTGATCCGCACCTGGTTTTCAGCCCGGGCCTTGGTGAAGATCTCGCGCCAGCTCACCAGTTCGCCGCGCAGCGCCTGAAATGCCTGATCCGACGCCCGCGCCGCTTCCAGTGCCTGCTCGGCGCGGACCGCCACCCGGTCCCACTCCACAAAGTCGACGGAGCTGGAAGAGGCTGTTGCCCCCGGGGGAACGGCGGCGGTGCCGGCCAGGGTGGCCGCTGCCCCGCCAGGGGCGTCGGGCGCCAAGGTCGCGGCCGCATCCGGAGCCGCATCCGGGGCAGTGGCATCTTGCGCCCAGGCAGCAGGCAGCGACGCCAGCACAAGCACGAGCCCGACGAGCGCCGCGCGCGGAAAGAACCGTTGGCCAGGCATCAAACGTCCTCGAACATCTGCGGCAGCCCGGTCGGGGCGCGGTCAAGCCACGCCGGCACCGGCAAGCCTTTTTCCTTCAGAAACGCAGGGTTGTAGAGCTTTGACAGGTAGCGGTTGCCATAGTCGCACAGCACGGTAACGATGGTGTGCCCCGGCCCCATCTCGCGCGCCATGCGCACCGCACCGGCGATGTTCACCCCCGAGGAGCCGCCGAGCACCATGCCTTCCTCGGCGGCAAGATCGAAGATGTATGGCAGCGCCTCCTCGTCGGGCACCTGGAAGGCCATGTCGGGGGTGAAGCCTTCGAGGTTTTTGGTGATCCGCACCTGGCCGATCCCCTCGGCGATCGAGCCGCCCTGCATGGCGATCTCGCCGGTGGTGTAGTAGCTGTAAAGCCCCGCACCCATCGGGTCGGCAAGGCCGATCTTCACCGCCTTTGGTTGCAACGCGAGGCCGACGCCCGCAAGCGTGCCGCCCGAACCCACGGCACAGATGAAGCCATCGACCTTGCCATCGGTCTGATCCCAGATTTCCGGCCCTGTGGTGTCGATATGGGCTTGCCGGTTGGCCACGTTGTCAAACTGGTTGGCCCAGATTGCGCCGTTCGGTTCGGTCTTGGCCAGCGCCTTTGCCAGCCGCCCGGAATAGCGCACGAAGTTGTTGGGGTTGCGGTAGGGGGCGGCGGGCACCTCGACAAGCTCGGCCCCGGCCAGCCGGATCATGTCTTTCTTTTCCTGGCTTTGGGTATCGGGGATGACGATAACGGTGCGAAACCCCATCGACGCCCCCACCAGCGCGAGCCCGATCCCGGTATTGCCCGCGGTGCCCTCGACGATCGTGCCACCGGGCTGCAGATCGCCGCGGGCGATGGCGTCACGGATGATCCAGAGCGCAGCGCGGTCTTTCACCGACTGGCCCGGGTTCATGAATTCGGCCTTGCCCCAAATCTCGCAGCCGGTGGCCTCGGAGACGGCCCGCAGCTTCACCAGGGGTGTGTTGCCGATCAACTCGGAGAGGTTTTCGCGCGTATCCATGCCACCGCCCTTTTGCGTTTTTGCCGTGCAGACTGTGTAGGCGGCGGGGGGCGGAAACTCAAGCGGGCCGCGTCTCGCAATCGTGCGAGATTCGCCGGGCTTGGCCCGATTCAGCCCGCGCGCGGGACGGCGTTCCGCGTTGCGCGCGCCCCTACCCCTGCCCCAGCCGCACCCGGTTCGCATCGAGCCAAAGCATCGACAGGATCAGTGGCCCCGTTCCCGCCTCGCCGCTGGCAATCAGCGCCATCATCTCTGCGCGCGGCACAAGGTGGGTGCGGATATCCTCGTGCTCGCCCGCCACCCCGCCGATCTCGCCGCCGCGCCCCGAAAGCTGCGCCTCGGCGACGAAGGAATAGACGTATTCCGTCGCCGCCCCCGGCGACGGGTAGTAATTGGCAACGGGATGCAAACGGCCAAGCGTGAGCCCGGCCTCCTCCAGCGCCTCGCGCCGGACGCATTCGGCCGGGCTTTCGTGCGGGTCAACCCGCCCAGCGATCGGCTCCAGCGTCCAGGGCCGGGGATCGCCGCGCAAGAACACTCCGGTGCGGAACTGTTCCACCACCAGCACCGCGTCGAGGGTCCGGTCCCACGGCAGCACGGTCGCGGCATCGCCACCAACGAATCCCGCCCGGCGCACGGGCGCGCTCATCGTGCCATCGAAGCGACGAAAGCGCAGATCGTGCTCAAGCAGGCTGAAATAGCCGGTGTGCGGGTGGCGCGCGGTGTCGATCCGGACATCGCAACGCGCGGTGAAATCAGCACGGCGGCGGTGGCCATCGGG
>MNZL01000084.1:0-2727 GCA_001873585.1 Rhodobacterales bacterium CG2_30_65_12
AGAACGCCCGATACGGCGCGTCGCGTCCCTGCCGGGCCGATCGGAACCAGTGGTGTTCGTCGGACGAGTGGTTCACCACGAGGTCCATCACGATGCGGATCCCGCGCGCCCTGGCCTCGGCCAGCAGCCGGTCGAAATCGTCGAGCGTGCCAAATTCGGGGGCAACGGCCTGGTAATCGGCGATGTCATAGCCGTTATCGGCCATCGGCGAGCGGTAGACCGGCGAAAGCCAGATCACGTCAATGCCAAGATCCGCGAGGTGGTCGAGCTTTGACGTGATGCCGGGGATATCGCCCATCCCATCGCCGTTCGAATCGCAAAAAGAGCGTGGGTAAACCTGGTAGCCCACCGCTGTTTTCCACCATGGCTCGCGCATCACCGCCTCCCGCCTTGCGAGGATCGCGTTAGCGCAAACCCGGGCGATAGACCAGCCTTGACGGTTGATCGGACGGCGGCGGAAAACCCTTCGCCGCGCAGGGTTGCGCCCCGCGTGCGCTTGGTGTTCCATCGCCGGGAAGAGGAGACTGCCATGACCGATATTCCCAACGTCACCTTCCATGATGGCCACACCATGCCCCAGCTTGGTTTTGGCATCTGGCAGGTCGATCCAAAGATCGCCGCCGAGGTGGTGGAAAGCGCGCTCAACACCGGCTACCGGCTGATCGACGGTGCCTATCTTTACCTGAACGAGGCCGGGCTTGGCGAGGGCCTGCGCCGCTCCGGCGTGCCGCGCGAAGAGGTGTTTGTCACCACGAAAGTATGGAACAACGAACACGGCCGCGCCAAGGCGCGGGCCTCGGTCGAGCGCAGCCTGAAGACCATCGGCATCGACCAGCTCGATCTGGTGCTGATCCACTGGCCGGTGCCGGATCAGGATCTTTACGTTGAAACCTGGGAAGCCTTCATCGAGATGCGCGACGAGGGGCTGATGCGCTCGATCGGCACCTCGAACTTCAACGCCGACCATCTTGATCGGATCATCTCCGCCACCGGCGAGGCGCCGGTGCTCAACCAGATCGAGCTGAACCCGGAGCTGCAACAGCCGAAGATGCGCGCCTACAACGCCTCGAAGGGGATCGTCACCCAGGCCTGGACCCCGCTTGGCAATGGCCGCTCGTTCGAGAAAGACGTGCTGAAACAGATCGCGGCCCGCACCGGCAAGAGCCCGGCGCAGGTGGTGATCCGCTGGCATATCCAGATCGGCAACGCGGTGATTCCGCGCTCGATCAAGCCGGCCCGGCAGGCCGAAAACCTCGACGTGTTCGATTTTGAACTCAGCGATGACGACATGGCGGCAATCGCCACGCTCGATATCGGCTTGCGCACCGGGCCCGACCCGTCGGTGTTCAAGATCCTCTGAAAACCGCGCGGCGGGCTCCGGTCAGGATTGGTGCCCGCCCCGCAATGGCGCGGCCACCGTGGCGAGGCGCACACGCTGCGTGTCAGACGCCGCGCCTGACCTCCGGAAATTCCGCGCGGCCAGTGTGATCAGCAGGTGCATCAGCGAGAAGACAAGACCATAGGCCGCCAACGCCAGCCAGGCCACCATCGGCGCGCGCCACATATACACGCCCGTCACCACCGGCGCGGCGATCATCGGCATCAGTATCAGGGTGGCAATCGGGTTTGACAGCGCCCGGCTGTCGCGGCCGAGCCAGACGATCTCGATCCCTCGCCGCACCTTCTGGTGCAGGTGCATCCGGTCGGCTTCGGTGATCGGTTTGCCGGCCAGGGCGCGGCGCAGGATCGAATGAATCGTGTCGGCAAAGGGCCAGAACAGCACCAGCAGCATCGCCGGCACGGCCACGTCGGCGCTGCGTGCCACCGTGGCAATGGCCAGCCAGATCAGGATATGCCCCAGCCCGTAGGCGCCGCCATCGCCAAGAAACATCCGCGCAACCGGCCAGTTCAACGGCAAAAAACCCATCGTCGCCACGGCAAGCAGCGCCGCCAGCGCCGAGATTTCGCCCAGCCCTGCAAGACCGGCGACAACAGAAATGCCGAGCGCACCGATACCGACGGTGAAGCTTGCAAGCCCGTTCATCCCGTCGACGAGGTTGACCGAATGGCAGAAGAAAGCCGCGACCATGATCGTGACGAAGATCGCTGTTGGAGCGAAGCCCATCACCGCGTCGAGCCCGGGCAAACTGCCGCGCGGCACCCACAGGCCGAGGAGATAAATCGCAACGATTGCGCCGATCACGGAGGCAAGAAACCGGCCCCGCGGCGAGACCCTATAGCCAAGGTCTTCGGCGAAACCGGCAAGAAAAACTGGCACGGCCGAGAGCAGCAAAAGCCGGGTGAACACGCCGTCCGAGCGGACGCTGAGCACGAGCGCGCCCGCTGCGAGGCCAATCGTGACGGCGAGGCCGCCGAGCCGCAACGGCTCGCCGACGTGCGACGCCTGCACAGCCCGGTGATCATGCCGCGGTTGTATGACCCTCTCCGCCAAGGGGCGCAGAATGACGAGGACTCCCCCCGTGAGGAATGACACAATGGCCGCGACAATGAAGGCCGAAAGCCAGAATTGAGCAACAAACATAGCTCCCGGACCCTCTTACTTCCCTCTTACCGCAAGCACAGGAGCTCGCAACGCACATACGCGCAATAATTGTACCATAACCGATTCGCCCGAACAATCCAAGTGGGCAAAACCAACCATTCCGAGACATCGTCGCCGCGTGCCGCCCGCGCGCCGACGCCGGTGGGATCCTCCCCGCCCAGCAC
>MNZL01000084.1:2733-3159 GCA_001873585.1 Rhodobacterales bacterium CG2_30_65_12
ATTGTTTTGTCCCAGCCGTCAAGCTAGTGTCACATCACGGGTTTAGCCCTGTCTTCATAAAGTCCGATTTGGAGGAACGACCATGAAGTCCAAGATCATTGCCGCCGCGCTCGCCACGACCCTGCTGTCGGGCACCGCCGCCTCTGCCGAAACCGAAATTCACTGGTGGCACGCCTTCACCGGCCGGCTCGGCGATCTGCTGGCCGAGCAGGTCGAGCAGTTCAACGCCAGCCAGAACGCCTACACCGTTATCGCCAGCCACAAGGGCAATTACTCCGAAACGCTCAATGCCGGCATTGCCGCCTTCCGCGCTGGCGAACAGCCGAATATTCTGATGGTCTTTGAAGTCGGCACCGCCACGATGATGGCGGCCCAGGGGGCGATCAAGCCGGTCTACGAGGTGATGAACGAGGCCGGGGTGAGCTG
>MNZL01000084.1:3168-15514 GCA_001873585.1 Rhodobacterales bacterium CG2_30_65_12
TGCCTACATCGGCCCGGTGAAGGGCTATTACACCGATACCGCAGGCAACTTGCTCTCGCTGCCCTATAACTCCTCGACCCCGGTGCTCTACGTCAACCGCGATTTGTTCCAGAAGGCCGGGCTCGACCCCGACATGAACCTCTCCACCTGGCAGCAGGTGGACGAAGCCGTCGACGGGTTGAAGGCCGGCGGCGTTGATTGCCCGCTTACTACCGCATGGCAGAGCTGGGTGCACCTCGAAAACCTCTCGGCCTGGCACAACCAGCCGTTTGCCACGATGGAAAATGGCTTTGCTGGCCTTGGCACCGAGCTCGCCTTCAACGGCCCGGTGCAGATCGCCCACATCGCCCAGATGGGCGAATGGGCCAAGGAAGGCAAGTTCTTCTACGCCGGTCGGCGGAACGAAGGCGGGGCCAATTTCCGGGGCGGCGAATGCGCGTTGTTTACCGAAAGCTCGGCCGGTTACGCAGGGGTGAAATCGGAAGCGCAGTTTGCCTTCGATATCCGCCCGCTGCCCTATTGGGAGGGCGTCGAGGGCGCGCCGCAAAATACCATCATCGGCGGCGCTTCGCTTTGGGTGATGTCGGGCAAGTCGGACGAGGAATACAAGGGCGTGGCCCAGTTTCTCAATTTCCTCTCCAGCCCGGAAATCCAGGCCGCCTGGCATCAAAACACCGGCTATCTGCCGATCACCTCGGCTGCCGCCGAGCTGACCGAAGCCCAAGGCTTCTACGCTGCCAACCCCGGCACCGATATCGCCGGCCAGCAGATGATGGGCAAGGCGCCAACGGCCAATTCCAAGGGCCTCCGGCTCGGCTCGTTCGACCAGATCCGCACGATCATCGACGAAGAGCTTGAAGGCGTGTGGGCCGGTGACAAATCCGCCGAGGAGGCGCTGAACAGCGCCGTCGAGCGCGGCAACGCGCTTCTGCGCCGCTTCGAACAGGCCAACAAGTAATCCCGGCCCGCCCCTGCCTTCGCGCGGGGGCGGCACTTCTTCAAGGCAGGGCTTGCCAAACCGGCTGGCCCTGCCAGTCTGCGGACGCGATGGAAAAACGAGTTACCTTCAAGGGCTGGCTCCTGCCGCTCGTCCTGCTTACGCCGCAGCTGCTGATCACGGCGGTTTTTTTCTTCTATCCGGCGGGGCAAGCGGTGTGGCAGTCGCTGTTCATCCCCGATCCGTTCGGGCTGAAATCGCAATTCGTGGGCCTTGGCAATTTCGAGTTCCTGCTGAACGATCCGTATTACCGCGCCAGCTTCGCCACCACGGCGGTGTTTTCCATCTCGGTCACGCTGGTTTCGATGGGAGTGGCGCTGTTTCTCGCCCTGCTCGCCGACCGGCTGATCAAGGGTTCGGGCGCCTACCGCACGCTGCTGATCTGGCCCTACGCCGTGGCCCCCGCCGTGGCGGGTGTGCTGTGGATGTTCATGTTCAACAACAGGGTGGGCGTGGTGGCGTGGTATCTCGGCGTGCTCGGCTACGACTGGAACCACGTGCTCAACGGCCGCGAGGCGATGGGCCTTGTGGTGGTGGCCTCAAGCTGGGGCCGGATCAGCTACAACTTCCTGTTTTTCCTCGCCGGGCTGCAAGCGATCCCGAAAAGCGTGATCGAGGCGGCGGCGATCGACGGCGCGCGGTTCTGGACCCGGTTTCGCACCATCGTCTGGCCACTCCTGTCGCCCACCACGTTCTTTCTGATGGTGGTCAACATCGTCTATGCCTTCTTCGAAACTTTCGGCGTGATCCACACGATCACCGCCGGCGGGCCGCAGCAATCGACCACGATCCTGGTCTACAAGGTCTATGCCGACGGCTTCGTCGGGCAGGATCTCGGCTCATCGGCGGCGCAATCGGTGATCCTGTTGATTGTCGTCGGCCTGCTCACCGTGGTTCAGTTCCGCTTCGTTGAGCGCAGGGTGCATTACTGATGTCGGGGATGGTGGAAAAACGCGGGGCGGCGCATTGGTTCACGCATCTCGGCATGATCCTCGGTGTGGTCATCATCGGCTTTCCGATCTGGCTCGCCTTTGTCGCTTCCACTGTCTCGCAGCCCGAGATCGTGCAGCCGCCGATGCCGGTCTGGCCCGGCGATCAACTTGTGGAAAACTACGCCAAGGCGCTCTTGTCGGGGGTCAATGTGCCGGTGGCGCGGATGCTGTTCAACTCGGGGGTGATGGCGCTGGGGATCGCGCTGGGCAAGATTTCCATTTCGCTGCTCTCCGCCTTCGCCATCGTTTATTTTCGCTTTCCCGGTCGGCTGGTGTTTTTCTGGCTGATCTTCATCACCCTGATGCTGCCGGTCGAGGTGCGCATTGTGCCAACCTACGAGGTGGCGGCCCGGCTTGGCCTGCTCAACTCTTACCCCGGCCTGATCCTGCCGCTCATTGCCTCGGCCACCGCCACCTTCCTGTTTCGTCAGTTCTTCATGACCGTGCCCGACGAGCTGGCCGAGGCCGCGCGGGTGGATGGCGCGCGGCCGATGCGGTTTTTCATCGACATCCTCATGCCGATGAGCCGCACCAACATGGCGGCGCTGTTCGTGATCCTCTTTATCTACGGCTGGAACCAGTATCTCTGGCCGCTGCTCATCACCACCGATCCCGAGATGAACACCATCGTCATGGGCATCCGGCAGATGTTCCCCTCCGGCGACGATATCGCCGACTGGCCGGTGATCATGGCCACCGCGATTCTCGCCATGCTGCCGCCGGTGATCGTGGTGATCACGATGCAGAAGCTGTTTATCCGTGGCCTTGTGGAAAGCGAGAAGTGAATGGCGACGATCCGGCTCGATAACGTAAAAAAATCCTTTGGCAAGACGCAGGTGATCCACGGTGTTTCGATCGACATTGCCGACGGCGAGTTCATCGTCATCGTCGGGCCGTCGGGCTGTGGCAAGTCAACGCTCTTGCGCATGGTTGCGGGGCTGGAGACGATCACCGACGGCACCGTCGAGATCGACGGGGCCCGTGTGAACGACGACGAACCGATGGACCGCGACATCGCCATGGTGTTTCAGAATTACGCGCTCTATCCGCACATGTCGGTGTTTGGCAACATGGCTTACGGGCTGAAGATCGCCCGCACGCCGAAGGCGGAGATCAAGGCGCGGGTGCAGGCAGCGGCCAAGACGCTGCAGCTCGAAGCCTACCTTGACCGCAAGCCGCGCGAGCTATCGGGTGGGCAGCGCCAGCGGGTGGCGATGGGCCGGGCCATCGTGCGCAAGCCCAAGGCCTTTCTGTTTGACGAACCGCTCTCCAACCTCGACGCCAAACTGCGGGTGCAGATGCGGCTGGAGATCCATGCGCTGCAGCGTGAGCTTGGCATTACCGCGCTCTACGTCACCCACGACCAGATCGAGGCGATGACCATGGCCGACCGGATGATCGTGATGCGCGATGGTGTGGCCGAGCAGATCGGCGCGCCGCTTGAGGTGTATGAAAATCCCGATAACCGCTTCGTGGCCGAGTTTATCGGCTCGCCGGCAACCAATTTTCTCGCCCCCGCGCTGGTGCCCGAGGCGCCAGCGGGAACCGCCTGGATCGGCATCCGACCGGAACATGTGAAACTTGCCGAGGCGGAGGGCGCTTCGCTGACGGGCAAGGTTCTGCACATCGAAGCGCTCGGCGCGGAAACGCTGGTGCATGTCGTGCTCGCGGACGGCACCCATGCCACCGTGCGCCAGGAGGGCCACCTGCCCAAGCCCGCCGAGGGCGCCAGGGTGGGGCTTGCGTGGCACCTCGCCGAGGTGATGTTTTTCGACACGCAGGAGCGGCGGCTGCGCTGAGCCGGTCAGGCCCCGGCGGCGGCTTCAAAATCTTGCGCAGCGGCGATGGTGTTGGCGTCGTTCAGCAGCGCCCGCGCGATTGCCGGCGCGATGGTGAAGCAATCCTGCCCCTCGCGCGCCAGCCGGGCCATCTGCCCGGTATCGCGCAAGCTTGCCACGAGAATGCGCGTGCGCCCGCCCGCCGCCTTTCCGATCGCCCGCATTTCGGCCAGCGCCTCGAAGGCCGGCAGCCCATTTTCAAGCATCCGGCCAAAATAGGGCGCTATGTAGTCGGCACCCAGCGCGGTGGCCACAAACATCTGCTTGGCGTCAAAGGCGGCGGTAAGCAGGATCGGCCCGCCAAGCGCCTTGATCGCCGGCAGCGCCCGGATCGCCGGTTTGGTGAGCGGCACCTTGACCACGGTGCGCAGCCCCGCTGCCTGCCCCGCCGCATACAGCGCCCCGGCCCAATCGGCATGGCCTTCGACGGGGCCGTAAACCTGGCCGTGAAGTTCCCTGGCCCCGAGATCGGCGGCGCGCCGGGCGATCTCGCCCCAGTCGATCCGGGGGTAATGAAGCCCGGCCCGGTGCGCGAGAAGCGGGTTGGTGGTGATGCCGAAAAACAGCCCCGTGGGCATGAGATCGGCCCAGGCTTCGGTGTCGGCGGTATCGAGGTAGAGATCCATGTCAGGCCTCCTTGGCAAGGGCCGCGTCGCGTTCGGGGGCCAGCGGAGAAGGGGGCCAGTGTCTTGGCCGCATGGCTCCCTTGAACTCAAAAACCTTTACGCGCGATAACATATCTGCTTTACTGTGGCAAGTTCCACTGGCCAACCCGCGCGCTCCGGGCCATAACCGGGCGAGGCAATACAAGGGTGTACGATCATGGACGAGCCGAAAATTCGCAACATGGAAGAATTTGCCGCCGTGAGCGGCATCTCGCGCCCGACCGTATCAAAATACTTCAACGATCCGGGCAGCGTGCGCCAGACCACGCGCAACCGGATCGAACAGGCGCTGGAACGCTACGACTATCGCCCCAACATCTACGCGATGAACCAGAACCGGCGGTTGACCAAGAATATCGGCATCGTCGTGCCCTATCTCGCCGATCCGTTCTTTGCCGAGATCGCCCGCAACATCGAAACCCTGGTGACCGAGGCCGGCTACCGGGCGATCCTGATGAGCTCGCACGGCAAGCCTCAGCAGGAGATCGACAATCTCGAATCCTTGCGTTCGATCAGACCTGCGGGCGTGTTGCTCGCACCGCTCGGCCGGGCTTCGAACCGAGACGCGCTGGCGGCGTTTTGCCGCGACGTGCCAACCGTGAATTTCGACTGTAATGTCGAAGGCTTGGGCGAGGCTTTTGTTGGCCATAATAACGAACAGGCTACTGAACTCATGGTGGAATATCTGGTGCGCACCGGAGAGCCACCGGTGTTTTTCGAGATGCGCACCCCGCCCAATCCGAACGCGAACAAGCGCCGGATCGCCTATGTAGCGGCGATGGAGCGCTTGGGGCATGCACCTGAAATCGTCCAGATCGAGGGTGAGAATTGGGACTTTGAAGGGATCGGCTACAGAGAGGGCGCGCGGGTGATCTCCGAGAGGGCGTTGCAGTCCAACACGGTGTTTTGCAGCAACGACCGCCTCGCCATCGGATTTCTTGCCGCCGCCTACGAGCTTGGCCTGAGAGTTGGCCGGGGCGAGGGCTGCGCCCTGCGCGTGGCGGGCCACGACAACCATCCCTATTCGCGCTACACCTGCCCCACCCTGACAACCGTTTCGCATAATTACGGCCTGATCGCGGAGAAAAGCGTGAACACGATCCTGTCGGTTATCGCGGCCGAGGATGGGGGGGGCGAGCGGGACATGACGCTGCTCGACGGCGAGTTGATCATGCGCGCCTCGGCCTGAGCATGTGCGAAAACAGGTTTTAGATGCGGAGATCGTATTTACGCGCGTAAAGAAATGTCTTGACGCATAGCGATTCTGGGCGTTTTATTGGAATCGGTTGATCTGCACACCAAGGGAGGACTCAGATGAAACTGAAACAGACGCTGCTTGCCGCGTCCGCGATGGCGCTTGTCACCGCATCCGGCGCATTGGCGCAAACCATTACCGTCGCCACCGTCAACAACGGCGACATGATCCGCATGCAAGGCTACACCGACCAGTTCACCGAAGCGACCGGGATCGGGGTTGAATGGGTGACGCTGGAAGAAAACGTGCTGCGTCAGCGCGTAACCACCGACATTTCCACCAAGGGCGGCCAGTTCGACATCATGACGATCGGCATGTATGAAACCCCGATCTGGGGCGCCAATGGCTGGCTCGTGCCGCTCGATGATCTGTCGGCCGAGTATGACGCCGCCGACATCCTGCCCGCGATGCGCGGCGGGCTGTCCCACGAAGGAACGCTTTATGCTGCGCCGTTCTACGGCGAGTCGTCGATGGTCATGTATCGCACCGACCTGATGGATAAAGCCGGGCTCGAAATGCCTGAGGCGCCGAGCTGGGAATTCATCCGCGAAGCTGCGGCCGCGATGACCGACCGCGACAACGACATCAACGGCATTTGCTTGCGCGGCAAGGCCGGCTGGGGTGAGGGCGGTGCCTTCATCACCGTCACCGGCAACTCGTTTGGCGCGCGTTGGTTCGATGAAGACTGGAATGCCCAGTTCGATCAGCCCGAATGGAAGGAGGCGCTGACCTTCTTCGTCGACATGATGTCGGAATCCGGGCCGGCCGGCTACTCGACCAACGGGTTCAACGAAAACCTGTCGCTGTTCCAGCAGGGCAAGTGCGGCATGTGGATCGACGCCACCGTGGCGGCCTCCTTCGTGACCAACCCCAACGAATCGTCGGTGGCCGACAAAGTCGGCTTCGCCCTCGCGCCGAACAAGGATGGTATCGAAAAGCGGTCGAACTGGCTCTGGGCTTGGGCGCTTGCGATCCCGGCGGGCACCCAGAAGGAAGAGGCAGCCAAGGCCTTCATCGAGTGGGCGACCTCGAAAGAGTATATCGAGCTCGTCGCGGCCAACGAAGGCTGGGCGAACGTGCCCCCGGGCACGCGGACCTCGCTCTATGAGAACCCCGAATACCAGAAGGTTCCGTTCGCGAAGATGACGCTCGACTCGATCAATGCCGCCGACCCGACCAACCCGACTGTGAAGCCGGTGCCGTATGTTGGTGTGCAGTTCGTGGCCATCCCCGAGTTTGCCGGCATCGCTACCGAAGTCAGCCAGGAATTCTCGGCCGTCTACGCTGGCCAGCAGACCGTCGATGAAGCGCTTGCGAAAGCACAGGCGTTGACCACCGACGCGATGGAAGCTGCGGGCTATTAAGCTCTCCTCCCAGTCCAGGGGGCGGTGAAAACTGCCCTCTGGATTTCAGTTTCTGATATACTGACCCCGTTCGCATGCGATGGCACTTGGCCGTCAACCGAGGAGGCATGCCCATGGCTACCCAGCATTCCCGCTCCGCCGCTCGGCTGATGATCGCGCCCGCCGTCACCCTTCTGCTCGGCTGGATGCTTATCCCACTATCAATGACGCTGTTCTTTTCGTTCAAGAAATACCTGCCGATGCGCGGTGATTCTCTTGAGAATGGCCTCGATTGGGTGGGATTCGAAAACTACGCTCGATTCGTGACCTCAAGTTCTTTCTGGCCCGCCGTGCAGGCAACACTGATCATCGTCGGCGGCGTGCTTGTTGTGACAGTGATCCTGGGCGTGATTCTGGCGCTGCTGCTCGACCAGGAAATGTGGGGCCAAGGGATTGTGAGAATCCTCGTCATCGCACCCTTTTTCGTCATGCCAACGGTTTCTGCATTGTTGTGGAAAAACATGTTCATGGACCCGATCAACGGGTTCTTCGCCCATATTCTCAAGGCTGTCGGGTTGCAGCCCATCGCATTCCTGTCGCAGCATTCTCTGGGCGCTCTGGTCACCATCGTTTCCTGGCAGTGGCTTCCGTTTGCGACGCTCATCCTGCTGACGGCCACGCAATCGCTCGACCGCGAGCAACTCGAAGCGGCCGAGATGGACGGCGCGCGCTGGCAATCGCGGTTTATCTACATCATGTTGCCACATCTCGCGCGCGCAATCACCGTGGTGATCCTGATCCAGACAATCTTCCTTCTGGGCATCTTCGCCGAGATCCTCGTCACCACCCAGGGTTCATTCGGCACCAAGACGCTGACCTATCTGATCTTCCAGCGTGTGCTGGAAAGCCAGAACGTGGGCCTTGGCTCTGCCGGTGGTGTTTACGCCATCATTCTTGCCAACATCGTTGCCATCTTCCTGATGCGCATCGTCGGCAAGAACCTCGACGCATAGGGAGGAGAGAGACATGGCACGTGCCGTTACCCCCCGGCGCAAGGCGCTGAACACAGTGGTCGCCTGGGTGATCGGTCTGATCATCTTCTTCCCGATCATGTGGATCTTCATCCTCTCGTTCAAAACCGAGGGAAGTGCGATCCTGCCGCCACTCGACGTGCTGAGGTCTTCCTGGACCTTCGAGAACTACGGTGTGGTCCAGGACCGGTCGGACTATTTCAAATATTTTGGAAACTCGGTCGTGCTGGCCTTCGGATCCACACTGCTTGGCCTGATCATCGCCGTCCCGGCGGCCTGGGCGATGGCATTCGTGCCGTCGCGGCGAACCAAAGACATCCTGATGTGGATGCTGTCGACCAAGATGCTCCCGGCTGTCGGTGTGCTTTACCCGATCTATCTCCTGTTTATCAAACTGGGCATTCTCGATAGCCGGATCGGTCTGACCATCGTGCTGATGCTGATCAACCTGCCGATCATCATCTGGATGCTCTACACCTACTTTCGTGAAATCCCCGGCGAAATCCTCGAAGCCGCCCGGATGGACGGCGCCAATCTGCGCGAGGAAGTGCTTTACGTGCTCACGCCGATGGCGATCCCGGGCATCGCCAGCACGGTGCTGCTCAACGTGATCCTTGCGTGGAACGAGGCGTTCTGGACGCTCAACCTCACGGCGGCGAATGCGGCCCCGCTCACCGCCTTCATCGCCTCCTACTCCTCGCCGGAAGGGTTGTTCTACGCCAAGCTCTCGGCGGCGAGCGTCATGGCCATTGCGCCGATTCTAATCATGGGCTGGTTCAGCCAGAAACAACTTGTCCGCGGCCTGACCTTCGGCGCGGTGAAATAAGGGCAAACGGACATGGGACAGATAGAGCTCAAACAGGTCTCCAAATCCTTCGGCAATGTTGAGGTGATCCCGCCGCTCGACCTCATCATCGAAGACGGCGAGTTCGTGGTGTTTGTCGGCCCCTCGGGCTGCGGCAAGTCCACGCTGCTACGCCTGATCGCCGGGCTGGAGGACGTGACCGGCGGCCATGTGTTGATCGACGGCAAGGAGGCCACCCTGACGGTGCCGGCCAAGCGCGGCCTTGCAATGGTGTTTCAGAGCTACGCGCTCTATCCGCATATGAGCGTGCGCAAGAACATCGCCTTTCCGCTACGCATGGCCGGGCTCGACAAGGCCGATCAGAACGAGCGCGTGACACAGGCGGCGGAGGTGCTCAACCTTACCGACTACCTCGACCGCAAACCGGGCCAGCTCTCGGGCGGCCAACGCCAGCGTGTGGCCATCGGCCGCGCCATCGTGCGCGAGCCCGCCGCCTTCCTGTTCGACGAGCCGCTGTCGAACCTCGACGCGGCGCTGCGGGTGGGGATGCGGCTGGAGATCAGCGAGCTGCACAAGCGGCTGAAAACCACGATGGTCTACGTGACCCATGACCAGGTGGAAGCGATGACCATGGCCGACAAGATCGTGGTGCTGCAAGCGGGCGTGATAGAGCAGGTGGGCAGCCCACTTGAGCTTTACCAGCGCCCGCGCAACACCTTCGTGGCTGGCTTCATCGGTAGCCCGCAGATGAACCTGATTGACGGGCCCGAGGCCGAAAAGTTGGGCGCGCATACCATCGGCATCCGCCCCGAACACCTTGAGATTTCTCAAACCGAAGGCGCGTGGAAAGGCAAGGTGGGCGTGTCTGAGCACCTTGGCTCCGATACCTTCTTTCACGTCCAATCGAGCGCCTCGCCCGAGCCGATTACGGTGCGCGCCACCGGCGAGCGGGCGTTTCACTACGGGGCCGAGGTCTGGCTTAGTCCGCGCCCCGAACACCTCCACCGATTTGACAGCAAGGGACTACGCATCGAATGAAACGTCTTGACGGCAAGGTGGCCCTCGTCACCGGCGGCGCACGCGGCATTGGCCGGGCAATCTGTGAAGCTTACATCGCAGCGGGCGCGCGCGTGGCCGTAGCCGACCGGCTGGCGCACGAGGCCGAGGAGACCGCCGCAAGTCTGGGCGATAACGCCATGGCCGTGACGATGGACGTAACCGACCTCGCCGCCATCGCCGCCGGGGTGAAAGCGGTTGAAGGCAAATGGGGCGGGATCGACGTGCTGGTCAACAACGCCGGCATTTTCAACATGGCCTCGATCGACAAGATCACGCCCGAGGATTACCGCCGGCAGTATGACGTGAACGTCGGCGGCACGATCTTCACCATCCAGGCGGTGGTGCCGGGGATGAAAAAGCGCGGCGGCGGTGCGATCATCAATTTCAGCTCCCAGGCTGGCCGGCGCGGTGAGCCCAATATCGCGATCTATTGCTCGTCCAAGGCCGCGGTGATCTCGGTCACCCAATCGCTGGCGCTGGAAATGGCAAAGGACAATATACGGATAAACGCCATCGCGCCCGGCGTGGTGGATACGCCGATGTGGGAGATGGTCGACAGCCAGTTTGCCAAATATGAAAACAAGCCGCTTGGCCAGAAAAAGCGCGAAGTCGGTGAAGCCGTGCCACTGGGCCGGATGGGCAACCCGGACGACATCGCCGGGCCTTGCGTGTTTCTCGCCTCCGACGAGGCGCGCTACATTACCGCCCAGACGCTCAACGTCGACGGCGGCAACTGGATGAGCTGAGGCTCTGCGCGGGCTGTCAGTCACAAGGAAGGAATCCCATGGCCGTGAAACTCTCCAACGCCACCCTCGATCAGCTCCCCGAAGGCGTGAAGCGGCCCACCTATGACCGCTCGAAACTCACCCCCGGCATCGTTCATATCGGGCTGGGAAATTTTCATCGCGCGCACCAGTCGTGGTATCTGCACCAGCTGATGCAGCAGGGGCTTGCGCAGGATTGGGCCATCGTCGGCGCGGGGGTGCGCGCCTACGATGAAGACATGCGCCGCAAACTGGCGGCGCAGGATTACCTCACCACGCTGATCGAGCTCGATCCTTCCGGGCGGTCGGCCGAGGTGGTGGGTGCGATGATCGACTACGTGGCTGTCGAAGACGGCAATGGCCCGCTGATTGCCCGCATGAGCCAGCCCGATATCCGCATCGTCGCCCTCACTGTCACCGAGGGTGGCTATTTCATCGACCCGGCCACCGGCGGGTTTGACGCCGCCCACCCCGATATTGTGCACGATGCCGCCCACCCCGAGGCGCCGCGCACCGCCTTCGGCGCAATCGTAGCCGCCCTTCGCAAGCGGCGCGAAAGCGGGGTTGGCCCGTTCACCGGCCAATGCTGTGACAATCTGCAATCCAACGGTGACGTGCTGCGCCAGACGGTCGTCTCCCTCGCGCGGCTGTCCGACCCGGCGTTGGCCGACTGGATCGACGCGCAATGCACCTTCCCCAATGCGATGGTCGATTGCATCGTGCCCGCCACCGGCCCGAAGGAACTGGCGCTGGTGCAGACCTTCGGCATCGACGACGCCGTGCCGGTGACCCATGAAAATTTCCGCCAATGGGTGATTGAGGATGATTTCTGTCAGGGCCGGCCCGACTGGGAAAAGGCCGGCGCCACGATGACCGACGATGTGCACAGCTTCGAGCGGATGAAAATCCGCATGCTGAACGGTGGCCACCAGATCATCTCCGACCTCGGCGAACTGCTCTCGGTTGAAACGATCTCGGGCGCGCTGGAGCACGACGGCATCCGCGCCGTGTTCGAGAAAGTCGAGCGTGAGGAGATCATGCCGCATATCGACGCGGTGCCGGGCTTTACGCCAGAGCAATACCTTGAGCTTCTGCTGAGCCGCTTCTCCAACCCGATGATCGTCGACACCACCCGCCGGGTGGCCTTCGATGGCTCGTCGCGCCATCCCGGATTCGTGCTCGGCTCGGTGCGCGACGGGCTTGCTGCCGGCAATCCGGTCGCGGGGCTGGCGCTGATCGAGGCGGCGTGGTGCCGGATGTGCGCAGGCAGCCGCGAAGACGGCAGCACGATCGCGCCGAACGATCCGTTCTGGCCCGATCTCGAAGCCGTGGCGCAGCGGGCCAAGGACGATCCGCGCGTCTGGCTCCAGCAGCGCCAGACCTACGGCGACCTTGCCGACCAGCCGCGCTTTGCCGAGGCGTTCGAGAACTGGCTGCGGCTGATCTGGGCCGAAGGTCTGGCCGAGGCGATGGATGTCTACCTCGCCGGTTGATCTGGCTCACCCCGCGCCCGGCGCCGCGCCCCCGGCCAGCAGACTGGCGTTACCGCCTGCGGCGGTGGTGTCAACGCAGAGGTGGCGCTCAAGCCGGGCGTGGC
>MNZL01000123.1 GCA_001873585.1 Rhodobacterales bacterium CG2_30_65_12
ACCCTTGATTCCCTGCCCCTTTTGAACCAGATCAATGTGATCGGCCCGCCCAGCTGCGACAACCTCCGGGAAGGGAGCCTTATGGCCGCGCGCGTTTTTCATACCGAGGGGATCACCAAGGTCTACCGCACCGGTGAGGTGCAGGTGCAGGCGCTTCGGGGCGTGAACGTCGAGCTGTTCATGGGCGAGTTCACCGTGCTGCTCGGCGCCTCGGGGTCTGGCAAATCCACCCTGCTCAACATTCTCGGCGGGCTCGACAGCGCAACCGCAGGCAAGGCGTGGTTTGGCGAGCTGGAGCTTACCGCGATGCGCGAGCGCGAGCTCACCCGCTACCGGCGCGATCATGTCGGTTTCGTCTTCCAGTTCTACAACCTCGTGCCGTCGCTGACCGCGCGCGAAAACGTCGCGCTGGTCACCGAGGTGGCGCGCGATCCGATGGCGCCGCAAGAGGCGCTGGAGCGCGTGGGGCTCACCCACCGGATGGACCACTTCCCGGCCGAGATGTCGGGCGGCGAGCAGCAGCGGGTGGCGATCGCGCGCGCCATTGCCAAGCGTCCCGAGGTGCTCTTGTGCGACGAGCCCACCGGCGCGCTCGACAGCGCCACCGGCGTGCAGGTGCTGGAGGCGCTCGACAAGATCAACCAGGATCTCGGCACCACCACCGTGATCATTACCCACAACGCCGGCATTCGCAAAATGGCGCACCGGGTGATCCAGCTGGCCGACGGCAACATCTCAGACGTGACGGTGAATGATACCCGGATCGCCGCGCGCGATATTGTCTGGTAGCCCGATGCGCGTGCTCGACAAGAAACTGGTTCGAGATATTCGCCGCCTCTGGGCGCAATCGCTCGCGATTGCCGCCGTGCTCGCCGCCGGGGTGATGGTGATGGTGATGAGCTACGGCGCCCAGCGCAGCCTGACAGAAACGCGCGATACCTATTACGAGCGCGCCCGATTCGCCGATGTCTGGTCGTCCGCCGCCCGCGCACCCATGAGCCTGGCGCCGGAGATTGCCGCGATCGAGGGCGTGGCGCGGGTAGAAGCGCGGATTTCCACTTTTGCGATCCTCGATATCGAGGGGATGGATACCCCCGGCATGGGCCAGATCCTTTCGATCCCGGCTTCGGGCGCGCCGCAGATGAACCGGCTCATCGTCCGTGAGGGCCGGCTGCCCGAGCCCGGCCACAAGCGCGAGGTGGTGGTGAGCGAGGCCTTCGCGCGCGCCCATGGTTTCCAGCCCGGCGACGGCTTCGAGCTGACGCTGAATGGCCAACGGCGCGCCGTCACCATCACCGGCATCGTGCTTTCCCCCGAGTTCATCTACACCGTCGGCCCCGGCTCCTTGATGCCGGACGACAAGCGCTTCGGCATCTTGTGGATGGCTGAAGACGTGCTGGCCGCCGCGCTCAACCTTTCGGGCGCGTTCAATTCCGTCACCCTTGGCGTAACCCGGGGCACCGAGCTTGCCGCGGTCAAGGACACGCTCGAAGCCCTGCTCAAGCCTTATGGCGGCACCGGGCCTTATGACCGCACTCAACAGACTTCCAACGCCTTCCTCGACGGCGAATTGAAGCAGTGGGACATGATGGTGCAAACCCTGCCGCCGATTTTCCTCGTCATCACTGCTTTCCTCGTCAACATGGTGCTGGGCCGGCTGATCACGCTGGAGCGCGAGCAGATCGGGCTACTCAAGGCGCTCGGCTATTCGGGGTGGGAAATCTCGTGGCACTACCTCAAGCTCGCCATCAGCATCGGCGCGGTCGGGGTCGTGATCGGTTGGGGCACCGGCTACTGGGCCTCGATCGGGATTGCGCAGGTCTACGGCGATTTCTTCCATTTCCCCTATCTTGTCTTCCTGCAATACCCCGCCGTCTACGCGCTCTCGGCGCTCACCGGGCTTGGTGCCGCGCTGCTTGGCGCGGTGTTTGCCGTGCGCCGGGTGGTGGCGCTTTCGCCCGCCGTGGCAATGAGCCCGCCAGCGCCCACACGCTTTCGCCGTGGCTTGTTCGACCGGCTGATCGGCGTGCTGAAACCGCGCCAGACAACGATGATGATCCTGCGGTCGATAGGCCGCTGGCCCGTGCGCGCGGCGCTCACCTCGCTCGGCATCTCGATGTCGGCGGCGATGATCGTGGCGGGATTGTTCATGATCGACAGCTTCGACGAGCTGCTCGACGTGGCTTTCGTCCAGGTCAACCGGCAGGATGCGATGCTCGCGTTCGCCCTGCCCCGGCCAGAGACCGTGCTCGAAGACATCGAGAACCTGCCGGGCGTGATGCTGGCCGAAGGGGCCTTCACAGTGCCAGCACGCCTCACCCACGGGCCGCGCACCCGCACCATCGGCATCGAGGGGCGGCGCGCGGGTGCCGAGCTTGCCCGCGTGTTCGACGGCGACAGCCGCGAGGAAGTTCCGCCCGAAGACGGGATCGTGCTCGAAGCGCGCCTGGCTCGGCACCTCGACGCCCGGGTGGGCGACGTGATCGAGGTGGAGTTTCTCCAGCACGGCGATACCCGCCACCGCGTTGCCGTATCCGGCACGGTGCAAACCTTCTTCGGCCTCGGTGCCTACATGGACCAGGACAGGCTCGCAGCCCTTCTGGGTCAGGCCCCGCAAGTGCTGATGGCCAACGTGATGATCGACGAGAGCGAAGCGGCGGCGCTCTACCAGGCAGTGAAGGATGCCCCCGCGATCTCCGGCATCACGCTAATGACGACCGTGCGCCAGAGCTTCGACGACACGATGGCCGAAAGCGCCAATATCTCGGTCTTCATCTTCTCCTTCGTCGCCTCGCTGATCGCCATCGGCGTGGTCTACAATTCGGCCCGCATCCAGCTTTCCGAGCGCGCCCGAGAGCTCGCCAGTTTGCGAATCCTCGGCTTCACCAAAGGCGAGGTGAGCTACATCCTGCTTGGCGAGCTTTTCATTCTCACCGCCGCCGCCATTCCGCTCGGTCTCTGGCTCGGGCACGCGATGGCCGCCGGCATGGTGGCGAGCTTTGATAGCGATCTCTACTCGATCCCGCTTATCATCACGCGCGAAACCTATATCCGCGCCGCTGGGGTGGTGGCTGGGGCCTCGATCGCCTCGGCCCTCATCGTGCGCCGCCGGATCGACCGGATGGACCTCGTCGCGGTTATGAAAACAAGGGAGTAACCCCATGCGCTTCAGCTTCAGAAACATCGTCATCGGGGCGCTTGCGCTGGCCGGGATCGGTGCCGCAGGCTACGAGCTGAGCCGGCCCGAGGTGGTGCCGGTCGATATCGCCACGGTGGCGCGCGCGCGCCTCGAAGTAACGATCAACGCTGATGGAATGACCCGGATCAAGGACGTGTTCGAGGTCTCCGCCCCAGTCACGGGGCAGGTGCAGCGCTCGCCGGTGCGGATCGGCGAGGCAGTGGTGGTGAATGAAACGGTGGTGGCGCGAATCGAGCCGGGCGAGCCCGCCTTCCTCGACGCCCGCGCCCGCGCCCAGGCCGAGGCCGCCGTGGCCCAGGCCGAGGCCGCGCAGCTTCTTGCCGAGGCCAGCGTGCGCGCCGCCGGGGCCGACCTCGACAACACCTAACGCCAGTTCGACCGGATCTTTGCCTTGCATGAGCGCGCCGCCGCCTCCGATGCCCAACTCGAACAGGCCGAGGTGGCGCTCGACGTGGCCGCGGCGCAGTTCGACAGTGCCCGCGCCACCCAACGGATGCGCGAAAGCGAGCTGGCCGCCGCCCGCGCGGTGCTGGTCGAACCCGGCGCAGAAGGCAGGCAAAGCAAGACCGAGGGCGATTGCTGCATCACCCTCACTGCACCGGTTTCGGGCCAGGTGCTTTCGGTGGTGAACGAAAGCGCCCGCATGGTTGCCGCCGGCACACCGCTGATTACCATCGGGCCGCGAAACGATCTCGAAATCACCGTCGATCTCTTGTCGACCGATGCCGTGCGGATCGCCCCGGGCGCCGAAGCCTACGTGGAGCGATGGGGCGGCGGCGCAACGCTCACGGCGCGCGTGACCGAGATCGAGCCCGCCGCCTTCACCAAGGTCTCGGCGCTGGGGATCGAGGAGCAACGGGTGAAAGTGCTGCTGAACTTTGTCACGCCCCCCGAGGCGCGCCCCACGCTCGGCCATAACTTTCGCGTCTACCTGCGGATCGTGGAGTGGCGCGGCGACGATGCGTTGACACTGCCGATCAGCGCGCTGTTCCGCGAGGGCGGCGATTGGGCGGTGTTCGTGGTCGAAGATGGCACGGCCCGGCTCCGGCCGGTGAAGATTGGTCGGCGCAACACCGAGCTGGCGCAGGTGCTGGGCGGGCTCGCGGCGGGCGATGTGGTGATCGCCCATCCCTCCGACCGGGTTGACGACGGCGTGCAGGTAATCGACCGTGAAACGCTGGAATAGCTTGACCTTGCGATGCCTCCGGCGGGAGTATTTCCGCCAGGAAAAAGGGAGGCGCAATCATGGCCGGCAACAAGGCCCCGTTTTCAGCGGCCGAATATGAAAGACGACTTGCCCTGGTGCGCGCCGAGATGGCCGCGCGGGGGTTCGACGCGCTGTTTGTCGAAGACCCCTCCAACATGGCCTGGCTCACTGGCTACGACGGCTGGTCGTTCTATGTGCACCAGGGTGTGATCGTCACTGATGCCGGCGAGCCGCTGTGGTGGGGCCGGGCGATGGATGCCAACGGCGCGCGCCGCACCGCCTGGATCGGCGAGGATTCCCTGCATCCCTACGGCGACAGTTTCGTGCAATCGACCGAGCGGCATCCGATGCAGCACCTCGCGGCAGTTCTGAAAGAGCTGGGGCTGGAGCGCGGGCGGATCGGCGTGGAGATGGAGAATTACTATTTTTCCGCCAAGGCTTATGTGACCCTGCTCGAAGAGATGCCGACGGCCGAGATCGTCGACGCCACGGCACTGGTGAACTGGAAGCGGGCGGTAAAATCGGCTGAAGAGCTCGCCTTCATGCGCAAGGCGGCGAGGATATCGGAGCATATCGTTGACGGGGTGTTCGAGCGCGCAGAACCGGGACTGCGCAAGAACGAGCTGATCGCCGGGATCTACCGCGATGCAATCCTGGGCCTGGGCGAGGATTGGGGCGACTACCCGGCGATCGTGCCGATGGTGCCCTCGGGGGCTGATGCCTCGGCCCCGCACCTCACCTGGAACGGCGAAGCGTTACGCGAGGGCGAGGCCACCTTCTTCGAGATCGCCGGCGTTTACCGCCGCTATCACGCGCCGTTCTGCCGGACGGTATTTCTCGGCGAAATGCCCGAGGAGATGCGGCTGGCGGCGGATGCGCTGGTGGAGGGGCTGGAAGCCGGGCTCGAAGCCGCGCGCGCGGGCAACCGGGCCTGCGATGTGGCCAACGCGCTGGGCGCGGTGCTGGAGCGCGCCGGTATAAAGCGCGGCGCACGCTGCGGCTACCCGATCGGGCTCAGCTACCCACCAGACTGGGGCGAGCGGACGATTTCGCTTCGCGCGGAAGACGAGACCGTGCTGGAGCCGGGCATGACCTTCCATTTCATGCCGGGGCTGTGGATGGACGGCTGGGGGATCGAGATCACCGAATCGATCCTGATCCGCGACCAGGGCCCGGCAGACTGCTTCTGCGACCGCCCGCGCGGCGTCTGGGTCAAGGACTGAGCCAGCACGTCGCACCAAAGGCGCCGAGGCGCGAGACCTCCCCGACGGCGGAGCTAATCTGGCCCGCCGTCGCAGTGTGCGATTTGTCTTCCAATCCCGGGTTTACCGGTTTTCCGGTGTCTTTTCCCAGGAAATGAGATTGCCGAACCTTTGCCGGGCCGCTCAAGCCATCATCCGGCCAGCGTGAGGCAGAGAGGTGGTCAAACCAAGGGAACCGTCTGGGCGAAATCGTGAGGATTATCAGGCCTTCTTGTTTGAAGATTCACCTCGCCTCGCGATTTGGCGAAGTGAAACGATAGGTCAAACCCAGCCCAACCGAGAAATTCTCAAATGAGTTGGTGAAGTTTGGCTTCAGGAATTGGTCTAGAGATACCGTTTTGCCGACCTGCCCATAGATAGCATACTTTTCACTCAAACTGTAGTTGATCCCAATTGCCGGATTCAGCAGTCCGCCAACTTCATACGTCGGGTTGATGCCAATATCATTCAGGCCATACATTACTTGAGCGAAGCCCTGAAATTTGTCCGCAAAAAACAAATCACTTTGCCAGCCCAGGCCGACCAGCCCCTCCACGTATCCGGCGTAACCTTTGAAATCATTTGTGGCAGCGGCAATCTGAAACGGAACGTACCAATTTCCATTGAAATTGTAATCCAATTGCACCGCGGCCAGATTTAGGTTGTCAATCTTCTTACCATTCGAATAGACATTAAAAAGTTGGCGATCAAATAGATTCAGACGGACTCCCCGTAGCACCGAATCATGCCCGGCATCGGCGATTCCCCCCTGCGCCCCGTCGGTAAAATGATAATTGATCCCGGCCCCCAAAGTCCAGTTTTTCGACGTCCCTTTCGGAGCGAAAAAATAGCCTGCGGAAAAATACGCGCCCAAGATGTTATTCCATTGGTATTCCGCTCTCACCTTGGGATAGACGACAAGTCCAGGACCTGTGTTGATTGTATCCGTCACCCAGCCGCCGGTACCTACCCCAAGTTGGCCATAGAGATTGATATTCGGTGTCAGCGATATTCTTCGACCAATGCCACCTTGGGCTTGGTTGTACCAGATTAGGCCGGAATATCCAAGATCCAAGCCAACGAACCAATAATCATCATCGTTAAAAAATTGAGAGTACTGCGGCGATACCAAGCCTATATCTCCGGTGTATTTTCCTGTGGGGTTAATTTGCGAAACGTGGTCATACTCAAAAGAAACGATACTTTCGTTATCGCGATAGCTGGAATCCCACGGACTGAGAGTATTTCCGGAATCTGCATATGATCCGACTGAGTATGAAACAGGTTTCTGAATGTAGAAATTGAGCGTCGAATCATTTATCGGAGAGTTCGATATTCCCACAGTGGCATAGTTTACGCCGATGTTAAAATTTTCCAGCCCATACCCGAGACCAAAGTATTTTTTGATATAAGCACCATCTCCTGACAGCGCAAGAATATTCTTCACGCTTGATCCACCGGCGCCTGCGCCAACGGCCACGCCTGCATCGACAAACCAATTTCCGAACACTCGTTTTTGAGCGTGAAGGGTTACGTCTGCGGAAAAAAAGCCACCGTAATTACCTTCGACCAATGGGCCACTCAAACCGGCGCCGAAGTAGAGCCAATCATTCAATTGATGCAAGTAGTGGGCACCGAACAGGTCAAATTTCCCGCCGTTTGTAAGCGTGATTTTTTCATAATCCAGCACGAGCAACCCGGCGGCTTCACTGAGGGCACTTTGTTGCGATGGTGAGTTGACTGAGGTTTGGGGCAGCAAAGTATCCTGGGCAGCAACCGCTCGGCCGGTGCAAATGAGGCAAAGGATGACCGCGTGAATCTTTCGCATTACGGTTTCACTCCGGGATTTTTCGTTGGCCACCCCGTCCGTCACCAGGTGTTTCCGGACAGCGCTGAACCTTTTCTGACAATGACTCTGGCTCGGATTTTTCCGTTTGAGCAGCCCCAAATTGAAGACACAAGAGACGTTACCCTGTTTTCAGCTTTTTCACGACGTCCCGTGGTAAAATCGCCGCTTTGATCTGTCTCACGATCACAACGCCTGAAATAGTCGGCCCGAGGTTATCGTCACCGATGGGCTTCAACCGTATGGCACCGCTTTGAAGGCGATTGGTGTCGTTGCTGGGCAGGTCAAGTCGGTGGGCCAACTTCCGTTGGGAGGCTGGCTCCTGCCATCCGGACAATGCGAAGGAGAACAAACTCCTGTTTCGTTGGCAAGCGCTACCGCGTGAGCCGCGCACCCTGTGCAACCGAAACGCCCGGCGTCTACGTCTGCGCGCAATCACGCGCCTCTCGTCATCAGACCAGACCCGCTTCTTCAACCCCTTCTTCCCCGCCATAACCGATCGTGGAATGTCCACTGTCCATGGTGGAATTATCACCCACTCAATCACGCAGGCAGGGCAGTCAGTCCCGACGGATACGAGCAATCTGCTCGTCGATCTGTTCCAAACCTGTGGCGAACCGGAGCGTTAGCCAACCGCGGCCTGAGCCACAACAGTCCAGATACTTGGAACGAATTTTCGGATTGTTGCCATCGTGACGGTCCTTTCTGCATATCATCAATTTCCACGTCTCTGTTTTTGTGTCACCATTTTCCTTGCCAAGGTAACGGTCGAGAGTTCAAATCTCTTCGCCCGCTCCTTTGGGAACCTTCAAAATCCGTCGGTTTTGCCCGTAATCGTGAGCGGGGCGTGTGAACGCGCCCTGTGGACTCATCCCCCGGTCTTGCCTTACCAATTGGTCAGCAATGCGCAGCATGGCGGGCCTCGCCGCGCGCAGCGAAACCAAAGGAAGGGCGCGGCATGGGCAGCGGCAAGTTATTTCTCGACGACGTCAACCAGATGTTCCAGGAGGCGGCCGACCTGATCTCGATGGAGGAAGGCCTCGCGGCCAAGATCCGGGTCTGCAACGCCACCTATGTCACCCGCTTCGGCGTGCGGCTGCGCGGCCAGATGCATACCTTCGAGGGCTGGCGTTCGGTGCATTCGGATCACCTCAGCCCGGCCAAGGGCGGCATCCGCTATGCGCCCGATGCCAATCTCGAAGAGGTCGAGGCGCTGGCGGCGTTGATGACCTACAAATGCGCGCTGATGGACTTGCCGTTCGGCGGCTCAAAGGGCGCGCTCAGGATCGATCCCGCCGCATGGGAGCCCGACGAACTTGAGCGCATCACTCGCCGTTTTGCCCAGGAACTGGAGCGGCACGATTTTCTCAGCCCCAGCCAGAACGTGCCCGCCCCTGACATGGGCACCAATGAGACCACGATGATCTGGATCGCCGACGCCTACCGCCGATTGAAGCCGAACGACATCAACGCCGCCGCCTGCGTCACCGGCAAACCGGCGAGCGCGGGCGGGATCGAGGGCCGGGTCGAGGCCACCGGGCGCGGCGTGCAATACGCCATCCAGGAGTTTTTCCGCACGCCTGAAGACATCGCCCGCACCGGCCTGCCTGCCTCGCTCGAAGGCCGCAGCGTGGTGGTGCAGGGGCTTGGCAACGTTGGATACCACGTTTCCAAATTCCTCAGTCAGGAAGACGGCTGCCGGATCACCGCCGTGGTCGAGCGCGACGGCGTGGTGCGCAATGAAGACGGGCTCGATATCGAGGCGCTGAAAGCGCACCTGGGCGTGACGGGGGGCGTGGCCGATTTTGCCGGCGGCCAATTCGACCCCGCCGGCGCCACTGGCCTCGAAGACCCGTGCGACATCCTCATCCCGGCCGCGATGGAAGCGGTGATCACCGGCGAAAACGCCCCCAGGATCAAGGCGCCGCTGATCGTCGAGGCGGCAAACGGTCCGCTCACCTATGCCGCAAACGAGGCGCTGGCCGCGCGCGGTGTGGTGATCATTCCCGATCTCTTCGCCAACGCCGGCGGCGTGACGGTGAGCTACTTCGAATGGGTGAAAAACCTCACCCATATCTCCTTTGGCCTGATGGAGCGCCGGCGCGACGAGATGGGCCACAGGATGCTGGCGCAATCGATCGAGCGCATGACCGGCAGCCATTTCCCCGAAGGCAGCGCACAAGCGTTTTTCGAGGGCGCGCGCGAGGTCGATCTTGTGCGCTCGGGGCTCGAAGACAAGATGCGCTCGGCATATTGTGAGATGTCGCGGCTGTGGAACGGCGACGACCGCGCACCCGACCTGCGCACGGCGGCCTACCTGATTGCGGTGAGCCGGATCGCCGGGCACTACAAGGCGCTCGGTATCTGATCTCGGCGCGAACGCGCGGCGACCGGGTCGAGGCATTCGAGACCAAAGAAGCAAAACGTGTTTCCAGCTTCTTTGGTCTGGAAATACCGCACGGGGGTCCGGGGGTGTGAAACCCCCGGCGTTTGCTCAGTTGGTCTCGGCCACGCTCTGGATATAGCCAGTCGGGCATTCCTGAGTGCAGAGGCCACAGCCCTTGCAGAAATCGTAATCGAAGACGTAGTGCGAACCGTCCGTCGCAAGCTCGGTGGTCTTGATCACGGCGTTGTCGGGGCACATCGTCCAGCAATTGTCGCACGCCAGGCAATTGCCGCAAGACAGGCAGCGTTGCGCCTCCGCCAGCGCCTCGGTGCGGCTGATCGCGCCCTCGATCTCGGCCTCGAACGTGCGCTCGCTCACCGCCAGCTTCAAAACCCGCGTTCGATCCGCGTTTGCATAATAGGCGGTGTTGAGCCCATCTGCCTCCATCGTCGGGCGCGCGTCGGCGGGCGGGTCGATCTCGCCCGCAAGCTCCGCAACCACCGCCTCCGCCGCGAGCCGGCCATCGCCGATCGCCGCTGCCACCGTGCCACGGCTGCCGCGCGCATCGCCGATGGCAAACACGCGGGGGGCCATCCGGCCATAGATGTTGTCGGGCCAGAAATAGGCACCGTCGAGATAACCCTCAAAGGCCTCGGGCTCGACCTGTTCGCCGACGCAGGGCACCACCATATCGACCGAAACCACGCGTTCGGTGCCCTCGAACTCGACCCGGCGCTTGCGCCCGTCCTTGCCCGATTCTTTCTTGAGCGAGATGATCTCGACGCCGGTTACCCGGCTGCCCTTCATGATCAGGCGGCTCACGGTGGCGTGGTCGATGATCTCGATCCCTTCCTCGCGCGCCTCTTCAAGCTCGCGCGGGACGACGTTGATCAGATCATCAGGTGCGGTGTTTGGCCCCGGCAGGCCGGACGCGGTGATCAGCGTCACGCTTTTCGCACCCGATCGTTTGACGATCCGGCAGATGTCCATCGCCGTGTTGCCGCCGCCATGCACGATCACGTCGCCCTTGGCATTGTCGGGCAGCGCGCCGTGATCCATGAAATCGCGCAGGAGCTGAAGCCCCTCGTGCAGATCGGCGGGCACCGCCCCCTTGACCGACCACGGCTTCGGCAGCTCGCAGCCGGGGCTCAGCAGCACCGCGTCGAAGCGCTCGCGCAGGCTGTCGATGGTGATGTCTCGCCCGAGCCTTTGGCGCAGGTTGAGGGTGATGCCGGGCAAGGCGATAATGCGGTCGATCTCACGGTCGAGCGCGGCGCGCGGCAGCCGGGTGGGCGGCAGTGCCGAGCGCAGCAGCCCTCCCGCCTCTGGCAATGCCTCGAAGATCTCGGCCTTCAGCCCGAGCCGGACGCAATGGTAGGCGGCCGAAAGCCCGCCCGGCCCTGCGCCGACAATCGCCACGGTGGGCGCGTTATCGGCCGGCGCCACAACCGGATAATCCCAGCCCAGCCGCACGGCCTCGTCACCGAGCCAGCGCTCGACGTTGTGGATCGCCAAGGCACCATCCACCTGCACTCGGTTGCAAGCGGTTTCGCACGGATGCGGGCAGACCCGGCCGGTGACCCCCGGCATCGGGTTGGCGTTCACCAGCGAGGCCCAGGCCTCTTCCGCCCTGTGCTCCTGCAACAGCGCAAACCAGGCTTGCTGATCTTCGCCCGCCGGGCAGCTCACATGGCAGGGCGCCTTGGCGTGGATGTGCACCGGGCGCTGGGTCGAGCGCCAGCTGCCGGTCTTGAAATCGAGCGAGGTGCCGGCCCCCGCCCATTGGCCGCGTGTGATCTGGACCATCTCAGCTCCTCCCCGCGAGCGGGCCGCCACGGCGAACGTGGCCAGCGCCGGTGCTGTCCACCGGATCGAGCCCTTCGCCGCGAAGCCCGTAGGTTTCGATATTGTGATCGGCCAGCGCCTGCAGGTGATCGAGCTCTTCCTGGGCACGGTAGTCGTTCTTGTTGAACAAGTGCGCAAACCGGCCCTGCAGCTCAAGGTAATCGGCCACCGGCCGGGGTTCGCGGATCGGCATGATGTTGGTGAGTGCGCCGCGCTCCAGCTCGACGAGCGGGAACAGCCCGCATTGCACCCCCCGGCGCGCCACCTCGATGGTCATCGCGCTATCGTGCTTCCAGCCGAGCGGACAGGGCGAATGGATAACTAGAAAGGTCGGCCCCTCCACCCCCATCGCGTAACGCACTTTTCGTTGCAGATCGCCCGGATAGGCCACCGAGGCCGAAGCGGCGTAGGGGATGTGATGCGCGGCGATGATCGAAAGAAGGTCTTTCTTCAGGTGCCGCTTGCCCATCCGCTCCTTGCCCGCCGGGCTGGTGGTGGTCGAGGCCGCGTGCGGCGTCGACGATGAGCGCTGGATGCCGGTGTTCATGTAGGCTTCGTTGTCGTAGGTGACGTAGAGCACGTTATGATGGCGCTCCAGCATCCCCGACAGGGCCTGGAAGCCGATATCATAGGTGCCGCCATCGCCGCCGAAGGAGAGCACCTTGGTGTGCTTTCCCTTGGCCTTCATCGCGCTTTCCATGCCGCTCGCCACGGCGGCGGAGTTTTCAAACAGCGAATGGATCCACGGCACCCGCCAGGCCGATTGCGGCCAGGGCGTGGTAAAAACCTCAAGGCAGCCAGTGGCGTTGGCCACCATCACGTCGGGCCCTGCGCCTTCCATCACCAGCCGGGCGGCGAGGGCTTCACCGCAGCCCTGGCAGGCGCGGTGGCCGCTTTCGAGCCCGCGAAAGCGCGGCTGCGCCTCGCGCAGGGTCGCGGCCCTCTCGGCCTTTGGCTCGCTTGGCGAGGCCGGGGGCCGGCCATGTTTCATCCTGAGCTCGCTCAGGCGCTTCGATGTGTCGGATTTGGCCATTATCTGTCCTCCGGCGGGAGTTTGTCGAGATCGGCGTCGAATACGGCAAAGCGCGGGGCTTTGCGATCTTCGATCGTCTTCAACAGATCCCGATACATGGTTTCGGGGATGTCGCGCCCGCCGAGGCCCAGCGCGTAATTGTACACCTTTGGTGCCTTTTCGAGGGTTGAGAGCACGGCCGAAACTTCGGTGCCCAGCAAACCACCAAGCCCGGGGCTGATCGCCCGGTCGATCACCACCAGTTTTTCGAGCCCCTTCACCGCCTCGCGCAGCGCCTTGGCCGGGAATGGCCGGTAGCTGCGCAGCTTGATGATCCGGGCCGGACCCACCTCGCCCTGGTAATGCTCAAGACCGGCCAGCATCGTGCCGATGACCGAGCCCATCGCAAGGATGCCCACCTTGGCCTTCTTGTCGCCCTCGACAGTGAGCAGCCCGCCCGCAGCGCGGCCAAACACCTTTTTGAACGCGGCGTCGATCTCCACGATCTTGGCCAGTGCCTTGCCCAAGGCCGCGTGGTGGCTGTGGCGCACCTCAGGGAAAAAGCTCGGGTCTACCAGCGTGCCCATCGACCGTGGATTCGCGGGATCGAGTGCGCCGGCAAACTCGAACGGCGGCAGAAACTTGTCGACCTGCTCCTGCGTCGGCATGTCGATCACCTCCATCGTGTGAGTGAGCACGAATCCGTCCATGTTCACTGCCACCGGCAGGTCGGTCTCCTGGGCAATGCGGAAGGCCTGAATGGTGGTATCCACCGCCTCCTGGTTGGAGGCGCAGTGGAGCTGGATCCAGCCGGCATCGCGCACCGCCATGGTGTCGGACTGGTCGTTCCAGATGTTGAGCGGCGCGCCAACCGAGCGGTTGGCGATGGTCATCACCAGCGGCACCCGTAGCCCGGCGATGTTGAACATGACCTCGCTCATCAAGAGGATGCCCTGAGAGGCGGAGGCAGTATAAGCCCGCGCCCCGGCCGCAGCAGCGCCCAACACCACGGACGCGGCCGAAAACTCGCTCTCGACGCTCACAAACTCGGTATGCAGATTGCCGTCGGCCACCAGCCTGGACAGGTTTTCAACAATATGGGTTTGCGGTGTGATCGGGTAGGCGGCGACCACGTCGGGCTTGGTCAATGCCACCGCACGGGCAATCGCCAGGCTACCTTCAAGCGCTTCACGCATCGGCCATCTCCTTCCAGGCGCCCTGTTCGACGGCCTTGGCGGCTTTCTCGATCAGCGCGAGGTTCTTCTCCAGCACAGGCCCGTGGAACCGGCCCTTGAGCGCGGCGACGAGCGCGGATTGCGGCACTGTTTCGGTGAGCGCGAGGAACGCCGCAAGCAGCGCGGTGTTGGGGATCGGTTTGCCGATCACCTCGACGGCGAGTTCCGTTGCGGGAAAGGCCACCACGCGGGTATCGAAGCGTTCGGCGAAATGCGCCGTCGGCTTGCGGCTGTTGACCAGCATCGCGCCGCCGGGTTTCAGCCCGTTGATGAGGTTGGGATCAAGCAGCAAGGTATCGTCCTGCACGATCATGTAGTCGGGGGCCTGCACCTGGCTTCTGAGCGTGATCGGCTTGTCGTCGATCCGCACGAAGGCCATCACCGGCGCGCCCCGGCGCTCGGCGCCGAAGGCCGGAAAGGCCTGGCAGGTAAAGCCGGCCTCAAAGGCGGCGGCGGCCAGCAAATAGGCGGCAGCCACGCTGCCTTGCCCGCCGCGTCCGTGAATTCGGTACTCAATCATGGTTTGCCTTTCTCGATTTCAAGGCCCCGGCAAAGACGCGCGCGCCTCTGGATTCGCCGGGTTGGCACTGTTTTGCGTTTCCGGCGGGGCACCGACCATGATCTGTGACAAGGTTTCGGCCCGGTTCATGGATTTTTCACGCGTCAAGAAACGGCCGCGCAAGGATGTGCACCCCGTTGGTTCCGACGCGAAACGATCTTACGCGCGGACTGGGAAAGTCTGGATTTGCAAGAGAGGGGGAATGGTGGGCGACCCTGGAATCGAACCAGGCGTGGGTCTCCCCGGCGGAGTTACAGTCCGCTGCCGCACCTTGCAGCCCGTCGCCCTCTGCGCGCTGGATTACGCGAGGTGCAGATAGGCGTCAAGGGCGGAAATGGCGCTAATCTGAAAACTCTGGGATACCGGCTTTGGCCCTTGCGCAAGACAAGCGCCATGCGCCACTCTTGGTCATGACAAACCGAATGGAGCACGCGTGAAAAAGCCAGCCTGGGTCATCGAGAAAGAGAAATCCCGCCGAGAGGGGCGGCAGGAAACGGTTTGGCTGTTTGGGCTGCACGCCGTGCGCGATGCGCTTCTGAACCCCAGGCGCAAGAAGCTGACCTTGTTTCTGACCCGCAATGCAGAAAGCAAACTGGCCGACGCAGTTGCGCAATCGGGCATTGACGCCCAGATTGCCGACCCGCGAAAATTCCCCGCGCCGCTGGACCCGGGGGCCGTGCATCAGGGCGCCGCGCTGGAAGTGCACCCGCTGGATTGGGGGCGCGTGCCAGAGATGTGCCGCCCCGAAGGACGCGACCTTGTTGTGTTGC